>DATEDO010000182.1:0-45649 GCA_035281625.1 Candidatus Methylomirabilota bacterium | reverse complement strand
GGAGACCGCGGGCACGCCGGAGGCGGTGGGGCAGGCCATCGACCTCGCGCGTCCCGGTGGCCGCATCGTCCTCACCGGGCTGCCGCATGCGCCGTCCTCGGTGGAGTTCTTCTGGGTGGTGCGACGCGAGCTGACGCTGCTGGGCTCCATGGTCTACCAGACCGAGTTTCCCGACGCGATCCGCCTCCTCGCCACGGGGGCCGTGCGCAGCGAGCGCCTCCTCACCCATCGCTTTCCCCTCGACGCCGCGCTCGAGGCGTTCAAGGCCCACCGCGCGCCCGACTCGATCAAGGTCGCCGTCATTCCCTGATGCCTCACGCCACGCTCAACGGAATCCGAATCCACTACGAGGTGTACGGGCAGGGCGATCCCGTGCTGCTGGTGAGCGGGCTCGGCGGCGCCGCGGTGGGCTGGCTCCTGCAGGTCAAGGACCTCTCCGCGCGCTATCAGGTGATCACCTTCGACAATCGCGGGGTGGGCGAGTCGGACGTGCCCGATCTGCCCGCGTACCCGACCGCGCTCCTCGCCGACGATGCCGCCGCCGTGCTCGACCATCTCGGCGTCGCGCGCGCCCACGTGGTGGGCGCCTCCATGGGCGGCACCATCGCCATGGAGCTGGCGATCCGACACCCGAGGAAGGTGCGCAGCCTGTCCATCTGCTGCAGCTGGGCGCGCGGGGACGGGCGCTTCATCCAGACCATTCGCTCGTGGATGGCCCTGGCCCCGCGCCTCTCCGTCGAGGACCGCTTCCGCCACGTGCTGTTCCCGTGGATCTACTCGCCGGCCTTCCTCGCCGACGAGGCCGCGGTGGCGGAGGCGCTGAAGCGCGCGCTCGCCTATCCGCACCCCACGCGGCCCGAGGGCCTCGTCCGTCAGGGCGAGGGCCTCATCGCCTGGAACGGAACCCGCATCAAGGAGATCAAGCGGATCAAGGCGCCGACCCAGGTGCTCGTGGGCAAGGCGGACATCCTCACCCCGCCCGCCTTCTCGCGCGAGCTGGCCGGCCTGATCCCGAACGCGCGGCTCCGCATCCTGCCCGGTGGGCACGGCGTCTTCCTCGAGGAGGCGCCCCGGCTCAACGGCGCGCTGCTGGACTTCCTCGGGGCCATCACGCGCTGAAATGCCCGGCCGGCTCGCGGGCAAGACGGCCATCGTCACCGGCTCCACCAAGGGCATCGGGCTGGAGATCGCGCGCGCGTTCGTCCGCGAGGGCGCGCGGGTCGTGGTGAACTCGCGGAGCGCGGAGGACTGCGCCCGCGAGGCGGCGGCCCTGGGCGCGGCCGCGCATCCCATCGCCGCCGACCTCACGCAGGCGGACGAGGCCCGCCGCCTCGCCCGGGAGGCCGCGGCGCGCTTCGGCGCCGCCCCCGACGTGCTGGTGAACAACGCCGGCCAGCCTCGCGTGGCCCCCTCGGAGTCGCTGGCCGAGGCCGACTATCGCCAGACGCTCGACCTCAACCTCACCGCCTACTTCGTCCTGAGCCAGGAGGTGGGCCGCGGCATGCTCGCCCGCGGAAGCGGCGCCATCGTCAACGTGAGCAGCATGTTCGGCAGTGTCGCCGCGCCCCAGCGCCTGGCCTACTGCGTCTCCAAGGCGGCGGTGAACATGATGACCAAGGTCATGGCCATCGAGTGGGCCGGCCGCGGCGTGCGGGTCAATGCGGTGTCGCCGGGCTACGTGGAGACGGAATTCACCCGTGGGGTGGCGGCGCGCGGCCAGATCGACTTCGGTCAGGTCGCCCGGCGCACCCCCATGGGGCGGCTGGGGGCGGTCGACGACGTCGCGGAGGCGGTGATCTTCCTGGCCGGCCCGGGCGCGTCGTTCATCACCGGCGAGATCCTCATGGTGGACGGCGGCTGGTCATCCTACGGATTCATGTGATTTTCGAGACAACCGGAAGGTGTAAACACTAAGATACAGGGAGGCGTCCCATCGAGGGGCCTCCCGATGCGACCACTTCGGAATGGACATCCGGCCAGCCTGCGGGGCCTCCTCGCCTTGGCCCTCCTCGCCGGATGCTCCGGCGGCCGGTCCGTGCCGCCCGCCGCCGCTCCCGCCGAGCCGCCGCCCCGCTACCGCGTCGCGCTCGCCCGCTCCCCCCTGACCGCCGACCAGCAAGTCGTGCACGTGCTGAATCGCCTCGGCTATGGCCCGCGGCCCGGCGACGTGGAGCGCGTGCGGCAGATGGGCCTCGATGCCTGGATCGAGCGGCAGCTCGAGCCCCAGCGCATCGCCGACGTCGAGCTGGGAGGCATGCTCGATGCCTTCCCGGTGCTCGCCATGAGCGCGGCCGCTCTCTACCGTGACTATCCGCCGCCCCGGCCGCTGGATCTCCAGCGGCTGCGGGCGGGAGGGATGACGCCGCAGGAGATCCGCGCGGTGTTTCCACCGGACCGCCGGCCCGGCGTCATCACCGCCCAGCTCCAGGCCGCCAAGGTGACGCGCGCCGTCGTCTCCGAGCGTCAGCTGCAGGAGGTGATGGTCGACTTCTGGTTCAACCACTTCAACGTCTACGCGCTCAAGGGCGCGGTGCGCTGGATGTCGCCCGCCTACGAGCGGGAGGCCATCCGGCCGCACGCCCTCGGGCGCTTCCGCGATCTCGTGCTCGCCACCGCTCGTCACCCGGCCATGCTCTTCTACCTCGACAACTGGCAGAGCACCCGGGACGATCTCGTGGTGCCGGGCCGCGGCCGGCGGGGCCTCAACGAGAACTACGCGCGCGAGCTCATGGAGCTGCACACGCTCGGCGTGGACGGCGGCTACACGCAGCAGGACGTGGTCGAGGTCGCCCGCTGCTTCACCGGCTGGAGCATCGACCGGCCCCAGGAAGGCGGCCCATTTCTCTTCCGGCCCGTCGCCCACGACCGGGGCGCCAAGCGCGTGCTGGGCACGGTGATCGCGCCTGGTGGCGGGCAGGACGATGGGATCACGGTGATCGATCTCCTGAGCCGGCATCCCTCGACGGCCCGCTTCGTCTCGACGAAGCTCGTCCGGCGCTTCGTCCGGGACGATCCGCCCCGGGCGCTCGTCGATCGGGTGGCGACCGTGTTCCGCGACACGGACGGCGACATCCGCGCCATGCTGGTGACCATCTTCACGGCGTCCGAGTTCATGGCGGCGGACACGTACCAGGCGAAGACGAAGACGCCACTCGAGGTGGTGGCGAGCGCGGTGCGCGCGCTCGACGGACGCCTGGAGGCGCCCGGCGCCCCGGGGGCGGGTCGGGCCGGTGGCGCCCTCGTCCTGGCCCGCCAGGTGGCCAGGCTCGGCGCGCCGCTCTACGAGGCCCAGCCGCCCACGGGCTATCCGGACGTCGCCCCCGCCTGGGTGAACGCGGGGGCCCTGCTGGCTCGGATGAACTTCGCCCTCGCGCTGGCCCAGAACCGGCTCTCGGGCGTGCGGGTGGACCTGGCCCCCTGGCTGGGTGAGGTCGACCGCGCGCGCCCCGCTGCCGTGCTCGATCGGCTGGTCGCGCTCGTGCTGCACGGGGAGGCCTCCCCGGCGACGCGCGGGGTGCTGCAGGCGCAGCTGGACAGCCCCGAGATCGTCCGCGCCACCGCCGACGACCGCGGGCCGCGCAACACGGACGTCGAGAAGCTGGCCGCGCTGGTGCTGGGCTCCCCCGAGTTCCAGAGGCGATAGGCATGCATTCCTGCACTCGTCGGGCCTTCATGAAGGGCGGCGCCCTCGCGCTCCTCGGCGTGGGGGCAAGCGCCGTCCCGCGCTTCCTCCTGCGCGCGGCGCACGCCCAGGGGTCGGCGGCCCGGTCCAAGGTGCTGATCGCGGTGTTCCAGCGCGGCGCCGTGGATGGACTCAGCATGGTGGTGCCGCACGGCGACCCGGACTACTACGACGCGCGCGGCAGCATCGCCATCCCGCGGCCGTCCGCGGGCCGCGACGATGCCACGATCGATCTGGACGGATTCTTCGGCTTTCACCCCGCGCTCGCGCCGCTCCGGCCCGCATGGGAGGCGCGGCGCCTCGCCATCGTCCACGCCTGCGGCTCGCCCGACACCACACGCTCGCACTTCGACGCGCAGGACTACATGGAGTCGGGCACGCCCGGGGTCAAGAGCACGCCGGACGGCTGGCTCGCGCGCGGGGTCCAGGCGATGACGCGGCCGAGCCCGTCGCCGTTCCGGGCGGTGGCCATGGGCCCACAGCTCCCGCGCATCCTGCGGGGCGAGGCCGGCGCGGTGGCCATGGGCTCCATCGCCGACTTCGACGTGAAGGCCGATGCGGCGGCGATGAAGGGCGCGGTGGACCCGCGGCGCGGCTTCGAGTCCATGTACGAGCAGGGCGTGCGCGATCTCCTCTACGGCACCGGCCGCGAGACCTTCGAGGCGGTGAAGATGCTCCGCGCGGCGAGTCCGCAGCGCCTCGCCCCCGCCAACGGCGCCCAGTACCCGCGCAGCCGCTTCGGCGAGAGCCTCAAGCAGATCGCCCAGCTCGTCCGCGCCGACGTGGGCGTGGAGGTGGCCTTCGCCGACACCGGGGGCTGGGACACCCACGCCCAGCAGGGGAACGAGCGCGGAGCGCTCGCCACGCGGCTCACGGACTTCGCCCAGGGGCTCGCCGCGCTCGAGCGCGATCTCGGCGACCGCATGGCGGACGTGGTCGTGCTCACCATGTCCGAGTTCGGACGGACGGTCCGGGAGAATGGCAACAGGGGGACGGACCACGGCCATGCCACCGCCATGCTCGTGCTGGGCGGGCCGGTGCGAGGCGGGCGCGTGGTCGGTCGCTGGCCGGGCCTCCGGCGGGATCAGCTCTTCGAGGGCCGCGACCTCGCGGTGACCACCGACTTCCGCGCCCTCTTCGCGGAGGTGGCCCGGCGCCATCTCGGCGTGCCCACGGCGGCCCCGCTCTTCCCCGGCTTCGCCGCCAACTCTGCCGCGCCTCCGGGGGTGCTCGTGTAGTATCGCGCGCATGTGGTTCGCCCTGGCGGTCTTCGCCGCGCTCTGCCAAGTGCTGCGGAACACGGTGATGAAGCGCCTCGGCGACACCCTCGACGAGTACATCAACGTCTGGGGCCGCTTCACCTTCCTGCTCCCGTTCGCCGCCGCCTTCGTCGCCTGGCGCGGCGTGCCGACCATTCAGCCCGGCTTCGTCCCCGCCTGCATCGCCTTCGCGATCTCTCAGACCATCTCGACGATGGCGCTCTCCAAGGCGCTGAAGCTCGGGCAGATCTCGATGGTCACGGCGCTGTGGAAGGTGAGCCTGCTGATCCTCGTCGTGCTGGGCTATCTCACGCTCGAGGAGACGCCGAGCGTGCTCGGCCTGGCGGGCATCCTCGTGAGCATGGCCGGCGTCTATCTGCTGAACGTCAACCGCGCGCACATCGCGTGGTGGGCGCCGTTCACCGTCCTCTTCACCGACCGCGGTCTCCGATACACGCTCCTGGCTGCCCTCTTCTACGCGCCGTCGGTGGTGACGATCAAGTGGGCGATGCAGTGCTCGGATCCCTACATGGGAACGCTGGGGGGCTATCTCGCCGCCAGCCTTCTCGTGACGCCCATCGTGCTCGTCACGTCACGGAAGCATTTCGTCGAGGTGCCCCGGCTCTGGAAGGCCTTCGTGAGCTTCGGGCTCTTCGCCTCCCTCACCACCGTGAGCCAGGGGACCGCCTATCTCATGACGCTCTCGTCCTACGTCGAGGCGGTCAAGCAGGTGGAGATCCTCTTCGCCATGGGCATCGGCGTGCTGGTCTTCGGCGAGCGGCAGAAGGTGCGGGATATCGCGCCCGGGGCGCTCGTCATGCTGGCGGGCGTGATCATGCTGTCGCTGGCGACCTGAGTCGGAGGAGCCGGTCACGCAGCGGCCGCGGGCGCTTGCGGCGGCGGCCGCTAGACCTCGGGCCGCTTGCCGTGGACGACCCGCACCACGGTCTTGATGCCCCCGCGCACGTTCCAGTCTCCCACCACTTCCATCCAGCGCGGGCGCGCGCTGGACACGAAGTCGTCCAGGACCCGGTTGGTCACGTCCTCGTGGAACGCGCCCTCGTTCCGGTACGACCACATGTAGAGCTTGATGGACTTGAGCTCGAGGATGTGCTGATCCGGGAGGTAGCGCACGCGAAAGGTGGCGAAGTCGGGCTGCCCCGTCATCGGGCAGAGGCAGGTGAACTCGGGGATCTCCAGCGCGATCTCGTAGTCGCGGTCGGGGTGCGGGTTCGGCACCACCTCGAGGCGCCTGGACGGCTGGGTCGGCATGCTCCGAGGCTACCCGCCGGGGCATCGGGGGTCAAGGCAAGGCACGGCGTGGCCGTCACGTGGTGAGCCCGATGCCGAGCGCGACGCGGACGCCGGAGACGAGGAGGGGCGGGGTGAGGCGGTCGCCGGTGACCTCGCGCGCGATCAGGAGGCCGAAGAGCGGAGTGGTGAGGGCAGGCGCGGCGAGGACGCCGCCCCCGACGTCGAGGGAGCGGAGGGACGTCACGGAGCGCCATGGTAGCATGAGGGCCGCATGAAGATCGGGCTGGTCGGACTTCCCAAGAGCGGCAAGACCTCGCTGTTCAACCTCCTCACCGGCCAGAGCGTCCCCACCTCGTCGTTCGGCGCCAGCCGGGACATGCACGTGGGAGTCGCGCGGGTGCCGGACGCGCGCGTGGATCGCCTCACCGCGCTCTTCACCCCCAAGAAGACGACGTTCGCCACGTTCGAGGTGGTCGATCTCGCCGGCATCACCAAGGGGGAGCGGCAGGCGCTCGACGCGAAGGAGTTCCGCAGCGCGGATGCGCTGCTTCACGTGGTCCGCGCCTTCCCCGACGCGAGCGGGGCCGCCGCCTCCCCGCGGCGCGACGTGGAGGATCTCGAGACCGAGCTGATCCTCGCCGATCTCGAGGTGGTGGAGCGGCGGCTGGAGCGCATCGCGGCGTCGCTCAAGAAGAAGCCGAACCCGCTCGAGCAGAAGGAGCAGGCGGTGCTGGAGCGGCTCAAGCCCGCCCTCGAGTCAGAGTCGCCGCTCCGCGCGGTGCCGCTCGCCGAGGACGAGGCCAAGCTGATCCGCGGCTTCACCTTCCTCTCGCAGAAGCCCATCCTCCACTGCCTGAATCTCGACGAGAAGGAAGTGGCGCGCGGCGCCAACCTCGTGGAGCGCTTCGGCCTCGCCCCCCTCACCGGCCGGCCGGGCACGCGCTTCGGCTGGGTGTCGGCGGTCATCGAGGCGGAGGTGGCGCAGCTCGCGGGGGAAGAGCAGGCGGCCTTTCTCGCCGACCTCGGACTCAGCGAGCCCGCGCTGCGCCGCGTGCTCACCGACTGCTATGCGCTGCTCGGCCTCATTTCCTTCTTTACGGTGGGCGAGGATGAAGTGCGGGCGTGGCCGGTGCCGCGGGGCACGCGCGCCCAGGACGCGGCGGGGGCCATCCACTCCGACATCGCCCGCGGCTTCATCCGCGCCGAGGTGGTCGGCTACGACGAGCTGATCGCCGCGGACGGCTCGATGGCCACGGTCCGGGAGCGCGGGCAGTTCCGGCTCGAGGGCAAGGACTACGTGGTGGCCGACGGCGAGATCTGCCACTTCCGCTTCAACGTCGCCAAGTAGCCGGCTACTCCTTCGCGCCGACCTCGCGCAGGAGCTCCATGAGCGCGGTGTGGCCCTTGCTGCGCGCGGCGCGGAGGGCGGTGGCGCCCGAGCGGGAGCGGAGGTTGACGTCGGCGCCCCAGGCGAGGAGCAGCGTCGCCACCTCCGCGTGCCCGCCGAAGGCGGCGAGCATGAGCGGCGTCACCCCGGTCTCGTTGGCGGCGTTGACGTCGGCGCCCTGCTTGAGCAGCACCTCTACCACCGGCCCGTGTCCCTCCTTGGCCGCCTCGTGCAGCGGCGTGCGGCCGTCGGCGGCGCGGGCATTGGGATCGGCCTTCCGGGCGAGCAGGAGCTTGACGATCTCCACGTAGCCTTGCAGCGACGCGCCGGTGAGCGCGGTGGCGCCGCTCTCCGCGGCTGCGTTCGGGTCGGCGCCCCGGGCCAGGAGCATGCGGACGATCTCGGTGCGCCCGGTCCACGCGGCGTCGACGAGCGCGGTGCGTCCCTGCTCGGGGCCGGACCGACGGGCGTTGACGTCGGCGCCGGCGTCGATGAGCGTGCGGGCGATATCGGTGTGGCCGTTCTGCGCGGCGGCCATGAGGGGCGTCATCCCCTCGGCGCCGGCTCGACCCGGCTTGGCGCCCTTGGCGAGCAGCTCCCTGACGATGGCGCTGTCACCCTTGGCCGAGGCGGCGAGCAGCGGCTGCGCGCCGGGCCCGCACCCCGGAAGCACGAGGGCGAGGACCAGGAGCGCGATCAGGGTCGTTCGCATCGTCGTCTCCGCGCGGAGGTCCACGGTCTCAGCGCTGGAGGTACACGCCGTCGCACGGGACAGGGTAGGTGAGCGCGAGGCGCCCCACGGGATAGGAGCGACCGGGATCGAAGCAGCCGGCGGACACCTTCATGGGGTCGGCGGTTCCCCAGAGATCGCCATCGGCGTGCGACGTGCAGGCGCTCGTGCATAGCTCGAAGTGGACATGGGACACCCCGACGGCGTTGCCGGTCGTGCCCATGCGTCCAATGATCTCCCCCCGCGCAACCTCCTGGCCCGGGCGGACGAGGATGTTCTGAAGGTGGCAGTAGACGGTGTAGCGCTTGAACTCCGCGTGCGACAGGATGATCCCGAGCCCGCAGCCCGGCGGCCAGTCGATGACGTGGTCCACGGTGCCCCCGGCGGCGGCGATCACCGGCGAGCCGAGCGGTCCCCCGAAGTCCACCCCGGCGTGGCGTGCGAGCCGCGCGCGCTGATTGGCGCCCGTGTAGGACCGGTACGCGGAGATCACCTGCACCTCGGTGGGCAGGGGCGCGGACCGACCCAGCCACGTGAACAGGAGGACCCCCACGACGATCGCCGCGCCGAGGAAGGCGAAGAGGCGCAGCACCGATTACTGGGGCCGGATGAGGCCCAAGCGCGGTCGGCCTCCCAGGGACTTGACCAGCCCGACGAGCGTCCGGTCCGAGGTGTTCGGCAGCATCACGCAGCCCGGGCTCACGATGAGGCCGCGGCCCCCGGTCTGCGCGATCGCGTCGCGAGCCTCGGCCTCCGCGCTCTCCGGAGGGCCGTCCTTCAGCGTCGTCCACTGGTCGAGCCCGCCGCACACCGCCCCCGACACGCGGGCCTGCCCATCGGCGAGGGAGGGCCCCGCGCGGCGGTCGTCCCAGTTCCACACGTCGGCGGGAAGGGCGGCCAGCCGGTCGAACATGAGGCGCTCGCCATGACCGTGGACAATGGTGAGCCGCGAGCGGCCGCGGACGGCCTCGAGGATCCGGCGGTCGTAGGGCTCGCCGAAGCGGAGGTACTCCTCCTCGGCGTGGAACGCGGCGCTCGCCGCCTGCACCGAATAGAAGATGCCCTCGCCGCCCTCGCGGAAGCAGGCGTCCATGAAGGCGAGGATGGTCTCGGTGATGGCCTCCAGCGCGCCGGTCACCGCCTGCGGATTCTCCTTGAGATCGTAGCCCAGCCGATCGCCGGAGAGCTTACGGGCGAGCGAGAGGGGGCTGAACACCGTGGGCACGGTGGAGCAGTCGGCGCGCTTGTCCACGATGCAGCGGATGATGGTCTCGAGATGCGTCGCCCACCCCGTGGATTCCATGGCGATGGGCCGGATGCGCTTCCAGTCCTCGGGCGCGCGCACCGCGTGGCTCGCGCACGGGCGGTGGCCGTCCGGCATCACCTCGTCCGACTCCACGCAGCCCCAGTCCTCCACCGCGTAGCCGCCGCTGGGCGTCACCTTGAGGAAATCCGAGTCGTAGCGCTCGTGGAAGCGGAGCGTGGATTGGGCCAGCGCCGCCGCGTTCCGGTCCACGTCGGGGAAGTGGCGCCAGAGAGCATAGGGCGTGCGGTCGGTGGGCTGGCGGCGGATGGCCGCCTGGACGCGCTCGAGCTTGGTCATCGTCATGGCGCGAGAGACAGCCGCCCGTCGCTCAGCACCGTCGCGCCGTCGGCGCCGCGCGCGCGGAAATCCCGCCGCCGGCCGAAGGCGTCGGCGCGCGGCGAGCCGCCGGTTACCGTGAGCTGCGACGGCATCGGCACCATGCCCGTGAAGCGGCCACTGATGCGCGTGACGCGGGCGGCGGCGCCGGCGGGCTCGCGGCGCAGCGCGGCGCTCACGGCCAGGGCCAGCGTGGCGGTGCCGTGGAGGATGATACGCGGGAGGCCGGCTCGCCGGGCCACCTCCGGATCGGTGTGAATGGGGTTCCAGATGCGCGCGCACTCGGAGTAGACGTGGGCCAGGGTGGCGGAGATCGGCAGCTCTTCGATCCACTCCGTGCCGGTGTCTGCCGGGTCTTGCCCCTTGGCGCCCGGCGGAGAGGGAAGCGTCCCCTCGGGATCGCAGGCGACGCCGAGATAGACGCTGCCGTAGTCCGTGGTGCTCACGCGCTCGCCGCGCGCGTCGTGCGTCTCGTAGCGCGTGAGCACGTAGGCGCCGGCGCGGCGGGGCGCCACCGCGATGACGGTGGCGGTGGTGGTGAGCCGGTCGCCCGCGCGCACGGGGCGGTGCAGGATGAGGTCATGGGTGGCGTGCACGCCGCGCAGGGCCACCTCCGCGCCGAGCTGACGCCCGCGGCTCTCCACCGCCAGCGGCCACTCGTAGCAGACCGCGAACAAGGGGTGCGCGGCGATGCCGTCGGGCCGCAGGGTGTCGAGGTACCGGGCGTCGGTCTCGCCGAGCCCGGCCGCGTACGCCATCATCCAGCGCGCATCGACCTCCCGGGTGAGGGGACCCAGCGTTTGGCCGACCAGCCCACGGGGAATCTTCATGCGCGGGGGAAGTTCATGCAGTCCACGAAGATGTCCTGGAAATCGGGATGCGCGGCGAGCGAGACGTGCTCGATGCGCCGGGCGAGCTCCGCGGCCCGCGCCCGCTCCGGCTCCGACATGAGGGCGAGCTGGGCGCCCAGCGCGGCGGCATTGCCCACGTAGCGGATGCGCGACTCCGGCAGCGCGGGGATGAGCCCGATGCGCAGCGCGCTGCGGATCGAGAGGTAGTTGCCGAAGCCGCCCGCCAGCATGAGCTCGGCGAGGTCGTCGTGGTCGATGCCGGCCACCCGCAGCAGCATGGCCGCGCCGGAGGCGATGGCGCCCTTGCAGAGCTGCACCTGGCGGATGTCGTCCTGGGTGAGCACGATCTCCCCCCGCGCGCCGCCCTCGCCGGGGCGCGCGAGCACGACCAGGCGCTCCTCGCCGCGCCTCTCCACGCGGCCGGCGAGGGGCGCGGGGAGGTGATCCCGACCGTCCACGTCGATGAGCCCCGTCCAGTCCAGCACGCCCGCGTCGAGCAGGGCGGCCACCGCGTCGATGACGCCCGAGCCGCAGATGCCCTGGGCGGCGGCGTCGCCGATCGCGTGCCAGCGCAGGTCGCCGCCCTCGAGCCACACGCGATCGATGGCGCCGAGGGCGCCGCGCATGCCGCAGCGGAGCTGGGCGCCCTCGAGGGCGGGGCCCGCGGGCGCCGAGCAGGCCCACAGCCGCTCGCGCGAGCCCAGGAGCACCTCGCCGTTGGTGCCGATGTCCACCGCGACGCGGAGCTCCGGCGTGTCGCCGATGCGGGTGGCGAGAGCCACGCCGATCGTATCCGCCCCCACGAAGCCCGCCACGATGGGCAGAAGGCACACGCGGGCCTCGCCGTTGACCTTCAGGAAGAGCTCACGGGCCGACAGCTCGAGCGGGTGGCGCATCACCGGCGCATAGGGCGCCAGCCCGACATGGCTCGGGTCGATGCCGAGAAGGATGTGATGCATGCAGGTGTTGCCTACCACCACGACCTTGTAGATCCACTTGGCGAGCACGCCCGAGTCCGCGCAGAGCTGCTCGATGTGCTGGTTCAGGAGGCCGATGATGCGCGTCTGGAGCTTGCGCAGGTTGCCCGGGTTGAACTGGGCGAAGGCGATGCGGGACATGAGGTCGGCGCCGAACACCGCCTGCGGGTTCAGGCTGGACACGGCGGCGAGCTGCTCGCCGGACTCGAGCTCCATGAGGCTCGAGACCACGCTGGTGGTGCCGATGTCCACCGCGATCCCGAAGCGCAAGGCCGCGGTGTCGCCCGCCTCCACCGCGAGCACGCGCCGGCCCCAGCTCGTCACCGTCACCTCGCCGCCGTGCTCGCGAAGGGCCTGCGGCAGGCCGCGCAGCACGTCGGTGGGCACGTCCTCCACGCGGCGGCCGGTGGCTCGCAGGAGCTCCTCGAGGTCGGAGGTCTGGTGATGCTCCTCCTTGGGCAGCGCCACGTGCACCAGGTCCTTGCGCACGCCGGCGTCGATGCGCACGCGGTCCAGCGCGGCCGCCGTGCCCTGGGCGGGGAGGATCTGGAAGCTGCGCTCGTCGAGCGGCGGGGCCAGGGCCACCGCGACCGGCTCGGTGACGCGGCACTGGCAGGAGAGGCGATAGCCATCGCGCACGAGGGCGGCGCCCAGCTGCAGCTCGTCCATCACCGTGGGCGGGGGCGGGGCGCCCGCGACGAACTTGACCCGGCAGGAGGTGCATCGGCCGCGCCCCCCGCAGGTGGCGGTGATGTCGATGCCCGCCGCGTGGGCGGCGGCGAGGATGGTCGTGCCCGCCTCGACGTCGAGGGCGCGGGCCTCGGGCAGGACGGTGAGGGCCACGGTCGCCATCCGCTCCGAGAATAGCATTCCAGCCCGCGCCGCCGATGCTCCCAAGTGCGCTCAGGGTCACGTTTTACTTGACTTCTCCGGGGGGGTGCCGGATAGTTCGGGGCACCTGTTCCACAGCCGGCGGGGGCGCCGGCCGTCCTTATTCCGGGGGGGTATTTGACCCGATACATCCTGTATCGCCTCCTGTGGCTGGTTCCGACCTTGCTGGCCATGGCGGTGGTCACGTTTCTCGTGATGCACGCCACCCCGGGGAGCCCCCTCGATCCCGTCGCCGAAGGCGCCAACCCGCTCTCGCCCGAGGCGCAGAAGAACCTCGCCGAGGCGTACGGGCTCGACAAGCCCTTATGGCAGCAGTTCGGCATCTTCATCGGCAAGGCGCTGACCGGCGACTTCGGCACGTCCTTCGTCTACAAGACCCGCACCGTCACCGAGATCATGCGGGAGACCTTCCCCATCTCGCTGTTCCTGGGGAGCATGGCGCTGGCGGTGGCCGTCGTGGGCGGCATCACCCTGGGCGTGCTCGCCGCGGTGTACCAGAACCGCTCGTGGGACTACGTGTCGGTGAGCGTGGCCACCCTCGGCGTGAGCGTGCCCAACTTCGTCCTCGCGGTGTTCTTCATCATCCTCTTCTCGTTCATCATCCCGCTCTTCCCCACCGGGGGCTGGGGGAGCCCGAGCCAGTGGGTCCTGCCCACCATCACCCTCGCGCTGGCGCCCATGGGCATCATCGCCCGCTTCACGCGCTCGAGCATGATCGAGGTGATCCGCTCCGACTACGTGCGCACCGCGCGGGCCAAGGGCCTCGCCGAGCGGCCGGTGATCCTGCGCCACGTGCTGAAGAACGCGCTGATCCCCGTGGTGACCCTGCTCGGGCCCATGTTCGCGGCGGTGGGGACGGGCTCCTTCTTCGTGGAGTCGATCTTCCGCGTGCCCGGGATGGGCCGCTTCTTCGTGCTGTCGATGACGGGGCGCGACTACCCCATGATCATGGCGGTGGTGCTGATCTACGGCGCGTTCCTGGCCCTGATGAACCTCGTGGTGGACCTCCTCTATGGCGCTCTCGACCCCCGCATCCGATACTAGCTTGCCCGCGCCGGGGGCTCTTCCCGGGGTCGTCGCGGGGGCCCGCGGGTCGAGCCTCTACCGCGACGCGTGGCGGCGCCTCCTCCGCAACAAGCTGGCCGTCGCGGGCGGCGCCACCGTCCTCCTCCTCTGCTTCATCGCCATCTTCGCGGACTTCCTCGCTCCGCACTCGTACACCAAGCCGAATTTCGGCCGGCTCAACGAGTTCCCGTCCCGCGAGTTCCCCCTGGGCACCGATCAGCTCGGCCGCGACGTGCTCTCCCGCATCATCTACGGGGCGCGCGTGTCCATGCTGGTGGGGCTGGGGGCGCAGGTCATCGTGGTCGCCATCGGCGTCCCCATCGGGCTCATCTCCGGCTACGTCGGTGGGCGGGTGGACCTCCTCCTCACGCGCTTCGTGGACGTCATGTACGCGTTCCCGCGCCTCCTCTTCGTCATCCTCGTGATGTCGATGCTGGGCGCGGGCCTCATGAACATCTTCATCGCCCTGGGTCTGACCGGCTGGGTGGGCATCGCGCGGCAGACCCGCGCCCAGGTGCTGTCCATCAAGGAGAAGGAGTTCGTGGAAGGGGCCAAGTCGCTGGGGGCGGGGTTCCTTCGCGTCATGTCCCGCCACGTCTTGCCCAGCGCCCTGACCCCCATCGTGGTCTCCATCACCTTCGGCATCCCCGAGGCCATCTTCACCGAGGCCGCCCTGTCCTTCATCGGGGTCGGCATCAACCCGCCCACGCCGTCGTGGGGGCAGATGGTGGGCGAGAACCAGCAGTTCCTGCGCTCGTACTGGCATCTCTGCGTGTTCCCGTCCATCGCCATCGCCATCACCATGCTGTCGTTCACGTTCTTCGGCGACGGCGTTCGCGACGCCCTCGACCCCAAGATGAAGTAACCCCAAGTTGCGTTTTCCAAGGAGGAGCACCCACATGCGTATTCCCGACGAGCAGATCGAGCTCATGGCCGCGCGCCTCGACGCCATCGGCGTCGGCCGGCGCGACTTCCTGAAGGTGGTGGGCGCGATGGCCGCCTTCGGCGGGCTCGGCTTCGCCACCACCGCGCAGGCCGCCAAGCCGGCGAAGCCCGGCGCAGGCGAGAAGCTGGCCAGGGATCAGACGTTCCGCTGGGGTGGTGGCGGCTGGTTCCAGAACGACCCCTCCAGCCACGACTTCAACAAGGATCTCTACTGTGGAGGCGCACAGGGGCTCTTCGCCGGGCTCATGGTATTCAACGCCGACTTCGTGGCGGTGCCCTGGATGGCGAGCAAGGTCGAGAGCAACAAGGACGGCTCGGTGTGGACGTTCACGATCCGCAAGGACACGCGCTGGTCGGACAACTCCCCGGTCACCGCGCGGGACTTCGAGTGGTCGTGGAAGCGCCAGCTCGATCCCGCCAACGCGGCGCCATACGCGTCCTTCCTCTACGACATCAAGAACGCCGAGAAGTTCAACAAGAAGCAGATCACCGACGGCAAGGAGGTGGGCGTCCGCGCCAAGGACGACTGGACGCTCGAGGTCACCCTGGAGGGCCCGCGCGGCTACTTCCCCGTGCTTGCCGCCTACCTCGCCGCTCTTCCCGCCCATCGTGGGGCGGTCGAGAAGCACGGCGACAAGTGGACGGAAGCAGGAAACATCGTCACCAACGGCCCGTTCACGCTGGAGGCGTGGGAGCACAACAAGCAGGTCGTGCTTCGTAAGAACCCGTACTACTACGGGGCCAAGGACGTGCACCTGACGCGAGTGGTGATGCCGATCATCCCGGTGGCCTCGGGGGCGCTCCCCTACGAGAACAACGAGCTGGACATGACGGCGCTCCAGGCCGGCGACCTCAACCGCCTGCGTAACGATCCGCGGTCGGGCCGCGACGTCTTCAAGTACCCGTTCCCCGGCACCTGGTACCTGCTGCCCCAGACCACCAAGCCGCCCTTCGACAACGTGAAGGTGCGGCGGGCGGTCGCCCATGCCATCGACCGGGAGAACATCGTGAAGGTGAGCCAGGGCCTGGCCATCCCGGCGTGGTCGATGATCCCACCTGGCTTCCCCGGGGCGGTCGACGACCCGAAGATCAAGGCCATCCAGAAGTACGACAAGAAGCTGGCCCTGGAGCAGCTCAAGGGCACGCCCTTCGAGGGAGGCAAGAACTGGCCCAAGATCACGCTGAGCATGCGCGACGAGGGCCTGGGGTCCAAACCGCTGGCGGAGGCGGTGCAGGCGGTCCTGCTGGACAGCCTCAACATGAAGACCGAGCTCGAGGTGCTGGAGCCGCGCGTGTTCCGCGAGCGGCTCTGGAAGCAGGATCTCCAGTTCGTGTGGATCCGCTGGTTCATGGACTACCCGGACCCGCACAATGAGTACTTCGACACCTTCTACGGTAAGAAGACCAGTGGCAAGCGGCAGGCCTGGGTCAACGAAGCCTTCGACAAGGAGCTCGAGGCGGGCCGCGACACGCGCGACCCCGCCAAGCGGCTCGAGCACTACAAGAAGGCCGAGGAGATCATGCAGACCGACGTCGGGTACGTGCCGGTCGCGTGGGTGGTCCGCTACGCGGCCAAGAAGCCCTGGGTCGGCGGAGTCGAGAAGAACAAGCAGGGCGAGTTCGTGGTCGACGGCAACATCTACGTGGACATGTTCCAGCACCTCTACATGCTGGAGCGCGGCTAGCCGGGTGAGTCCGGCCGCATCCGGCCGGTCGGGGCGGGCCTCCGGGCCCGCTCCGGCCGGCCGTCGTCTTCTCCGCCGCTGCGAGTGGGCCCGCACGGAGCCCGAGATCGCCTATCACGACCGCGAGTGGGGTGTGCCCCTGCGCGACGACCGGCGGCTCTTCGAGCTCCTGATCCTGGAGGGGGCGCAGGCGGGCCTCTCGTGGGAGACCATCCTGCGCAAGCGCGCCGCCTACCGGCGCGCCTTCCACCGCTTCGACGCCCGCCGCATCGCGAAGTACGGACCCCGTGATGTCCGCCGGCTCCTCGCCGACGCCGGCATCGTGCGCAATCGCTTGAAGATCGACGCCGCCATCGCGAACGCGCGCGCCTATCTGGCCGTCCGCGAGGAGTTCGGCACGTTCGCGGCCTACGTCTGGGGGTTCGTGGGCGGGCGGCCGATCCGGAACCGGTGGCGGCGGCTGAAGGACGCCCCCGCCTCCACGCCGGAGTCGGAGGCAATGAGCAAGGATCTACTGAAGCGCGGCTTCCGCTTCGTGGGGCCCACCATCTGCTACGCCTTCATGCAGGCCACCGGCATGGTCAACGACCACGTTGTGGGCTGCTACCGCCACCGCCAGGTGAACCCAGGCCGCTGACGTCGGATCCCCTTATCGACGCCCGTGCACCTCGTCCGATTGACTCGGCATCAGCGAGACGTGGCTGTGGACGGCGAGCCAGCGGCCCGCGCGGCGCTCCAGGACGAACGTGGCGCGGCCGGGACGGCGGAAGGAGCGGCCGTCGGGCGCGGTGGCCTCGGATGACCATCCCGAGGCGATCCACGCGGAATCGCCCGCCAGGCGCACCGCGGTGTCCGGCCCGAGCGTGAAGTCGCGGATGCGCGGCCAGATCTGGCGCCACTGCTCGCGCTCGATGTTGTCGAGCCCGCTCACCGCGGCGGCGAAGGTGCCGAAGGCCACCGCGTCGGGGGCGAAGAGGGTCCGGCCGGTGGCGAAGTCGCGGGCGCGCACGGCGGTCTGAAAGGCGTTGATCCAGGCGGCGATCTCGGGTGGGGGCGCGGACATGGCCCGCATTATCCCCGGGCCTCCACGCTTGTCAATCACGGGAGCAGCCGCTATTCTCCTCGCCATGGAGCCGGAGCCCCTCACCCTCGACTCGCTGCGCACGCTGGCCCGCGAGCGCGGGCTCGATCTCTCGGACGCCGAGCTCGCGAGCCTGCTCCCGCTCGTGGAGGCGGGGCGCGGCATGATTGCCGCGCTGGACCGCGCGCTCGCGCGCGACACCGAGCCGGCGAGCCATTTCCAGGCCCAGTGAGATGACCGATCTCGTCTGGCGGTCCATCGGGGAGCTCGCCCGCGCCATCGCCACGCGCGAGGTCTCGCCGGTGGAGGTGACCCAGGCGCACCTCGATCGCGTGGCCGCCCTCGACGGCAAGATGCGCGCGTTCATCACGGTGACCGCCGACGCGGCGCTGGCCGCGGCCAAGGCGGCGGAGGCGGCGGTGATGGCGGGCGAGCGCCTGGGCCCGCTCCACGGCGTTCCCCTCGCGCTCAAGGACCTCTATCAGACGCGCGGCGTCCGCACCACCGGCGGATCGCGCATCCTCGGAGAGTGGGTTCCCGAGGACGATGCGACGGTGGTTCGGCGGCTGGCCGCCGCGGGCGCGGTGTCCCTGGGCAAGCTCAACATGCACGAGTTCGCCTTCGGTCCCGA
Source organism: Candidatus Methylomirabilota bacterium (assembly GCA_035281625.1). Classification (GTDB taxonomy): domain Bacteria; phylum Methylomirabilota; class Methylomirabilia; order Rokubacteriales; family CSP1-6; genus DASRWT01. The sequence goes on along the minus strand of DATEDO010000182.1, from coordinate 27,569 downwards.
GGGGCTCAATCCCCACTACGGGACGCCCTGGAACCCGTGGGATCCGAACACGCACCGGATCTGCGGCGGCTCCTCCTCGGGCTCGGGCGCGGCGGTGGCGGCGGCGCTCTGCGCGGGCACGCTCGGCTCCGACACCGGCGGGTCCATCCGCATTCCGTCGGCCCTCTGCGGGATCACCGGGATCAAGCCGACCTACGGGCGGGTGAGCCGGGCCGGCGTGCTGCCGCTGTCATGGTCCATGGATCACGTGGGCCCGATGTGCCGGAGCGCCGCCGACTGCGCGCTCATGCTGGGCGCCATCGCCGGGCACGACCCCCGTGATCCCTCGACCAGCGTGGAGCCCGTGCCCGACTGGAGCGCGGCGCTCACCGGCGACGTGCGGGGCCTGCGCGTGGGAGTGCTCCGCGCGTTCTTCCTCGAGTCCACCGGGGTGGCGCTGCGCCAGACCGTCGAGGAGGCGGTGCGGACGCTCGAGAAGCTGGGGGCGGCGGCTCACGACGTCGGCTTCGCGGGGGCCTCGCTCACGCCCGGCGCATCCTTCGCGGTGCTCTCGCCCGAGGCCTACGCCTACCATGAGGACTGGCTGCGTACGCGCCCTCAGGACTACGGAGACGACGTGCGGGAGCGCCTGCGGGTGGGAGCCTTCGTGTCGGCCAGCGACTATCTCAAGGGGCAGCGGGTCCGCGGCCTCCTGCGCGACGAGCTGAACGCCGCCTTCGCGGACGCCGACGTGCTGGTCTGCGCCACCACGCCCATCGTGGCGACGCCGGTGGGCCAGACCGAGGTCACGGTGGAGCACGCGCGCGTGGCGGTGCGCACCAGCCTCATCCGCTACACGCGGCCCTTCAACCTGACCGGGCATCCCGTGGCCTCGGTGCCGTGCGGCTTCACCGCGGCCGGCCTGCCGGTGGGCCTGCAGATCGTGGGGCGTGCCTTCGACGAGGCCACGGTGCTCCGGGTGGCCGACGCCTATCAGCGCGCCACCGACTGGCACAAGCGGCGCCCGCCGCTCGACGTCCCCGCCGCCCCCCCGGCGTGATCCCGGACGACCACGACCCCGACGCGGGGCCCGAGTCGCCCATCGAGCTGCCCATCGAGGATGCGCTCGATCTCCACCCGTTCGCGCCGCGCGACGTGCGCTCGGTGGTGGAGGAGTACCTGTGCGCGGCTGCCGAGCGCGGCTTCGTGGAGGTGAGGGTGATTCACGGGCGCGGCATCGGCGCGCAGCGGCAGACGGTGCGGCAGTGCCTCGCCGCGCATCCGCTGGTCGTCGAGTTCCACGATGCGCCACCCGAGCGGGGGGGCTGGGGAGCGACGGTGGTGCGGCTCAAGCCGCCGCGCTGACGCGGCGCCCGGCCGGGCGCCGCGCCGACGCGCGAGACGCGGGGCTACTTCGTGGCGGAGCTCACCTGCAACGACTTCACCATCTTCATCCCGTCCTTCTCGTCGTAGCTGGCCTTCACCATGGCGCCGGGCGTCAGCGCCTTCTTGTCGACCTTCGCCGTCGCCGGGATCATGAGGGTGGTCCCGTTGTCGAGCGTGACCGACTTGCCGGCGGGATCAACGGCCTGCACCTTGCCGGAGATCTCCGCCGCGCTCGCGATGGTCGCGAACACGAGCATCGCGGCCAGCGCTCCCAGTAGCCCCGTCTTGACGATCTTCATGGCTTCCCTCCGTGGGTGAGGTTGGTTCGCGCGTGTCCTTCGCGCTGAAGACCGTGCACGCAACGGCGATGCCAGACCAGCGAGGCGAGGACCTCCACGACTTATGGGCGGCGCCCGGCCGAGGATGGCGGTGTCCGCGGCACGAAACGACCCGCCGGCGGGGCGCGGCCGGGATCGGCGTCGAGCAAACTTACATGGTTCCGGCGGGGAACGCTTACTCGGTGCGGGGGCGGGCGGGCGCCGTCGGCTAGTCGCGGTCGGCGCGGAGCAGGAGCATGCGGTCGGTGAAGGAGATGATCCGCCCGTGCTCGATCTGGAAGGCGAAGGCCTCCCGGCAGCGCGCGGGAGCGGCCCGCACGTAGGCTTCCAGCTCGGCCTTGGCCGCCGGCGCCATGCGGGTGCGCGCGGTCCAGTCGTCCCAGGGCCGCACCTTCTCCATGATCGTCTCGTCCATCACCGTCATGCCCGCCGCCCGCAGGAAGGCCGTCCACTCGCGCTGGGTGAACGCCCGGACATGGGTGGGATCGCGCCGGCGCTCCACGTCCAGGATGAACGCCGCGCAGTCGGGATCGTCGTGGCCGAGGATGTCCTGAACGAGGAGGCTGCCTCCGGGCGCGAGCACGCGCGCGATCTGGCGGAGCGGGGGCAAGAGGGCCGGGAAGTGATGCGCGGCGATCCGGCAGGTCACCACCCCGAAGCTTCCGTCCTTGAAGGGAAGGGCGTCCACGTCCGCGGCGGCGAAGCGAACGCCACCGAGGCCCCGCGTCGCGGCGAGCCCGCGAGCGGCGCGGAGCATGGCCTCGGTGAGGTCGGTGGCGACCACGCTCCGGGTGAACGCGCCGAAGGCGACGGCGGTGTGGCCACCGCCGGTCGCAATGTCGAGCACCGCGCGCGCGCCCCGGCGCCGCCCCCACGCCACCAGCGTCTCGAGGTCGGCGCCGCCGGCATGGCCCGGGCTCTGGACATAGGCCTCCGCGCTTCCCCCGAACTGAGCCTGGACGCGCGCCTTGTGCGCCTCGCTCACGACGCGGGGGGCTTCGAGAAGTGCTGCAGCAGGAACTCCTCGTCCGGGGGTGTGAGGTCGAAGCGGCGTCCCGCCTCGTCGATGAGCGTCAGGCGGTCCGCGGTCGGCCGCTCGCGCAGCTCTCCGTCGATCCACTTGATCGCGGCCTTGATGGGGGTCTCGCCGACGGCCATGCCCGGGTGCTCGCGGGTCGCTAGAGGTCCCGGACGAGGCGGCGGGCCCGGTCCACGCGGCGTCGATATGCGTCGAACGAGTTCACCACCTCGGGCGCCTGGCCGCGGCGCCGGTTCAGCGTGAACAGGGAAAACGTGATGTCGTGCGCCAGCGGGAAGTCGCGGTAGAGCTGGCCCGTCACCTTCTGGGGATTCTCCGAGCGGGTGATCTCGAAATCCTCCGTGCCCCGCAGGGGGGGAATGCGCTCGCCGTGCTTCGTGCGGATCCACTTCATGGTGCCCCCGAGGAGGTACGAGAGGAAGAGGCAATCCACCAGCATGGACTCGGTCCACGGGATGGGCTTCTGGTATCCCGCCACGAAGCGCGCGCCGGTGGCGTCGAGGAAGTTCTCCGCGGTGCCGGGATCCACGAAGTCGCACGCCCCGAAGATGTAACCGACCTGGGGACTCGGGCGGCAGTGGTCCACCAGGGTCTCCAGGCGGATCACGCGGTTGCCGATGCCCACCAGCTTGCGACGCTGCCCGTGCGAGGCGATGTAGCACACCTGGAAGTTGCGGCGGCGCCGGCGAACCTCCTCCAGGAGCAGACCGAGGTCGTAGCTGCTGTAGAACCGCCGGTACACCAAGTTGACCCGTATCCCTTCCCAGGACAGCGACTGGCGAATGGCCTTGAGGTAGGGGAGGACGGAAGGCTCGTCGTCGAGCAGACGACCCTTGCGATTCCACATGGATTCCAGCACCACCAGACCGGGCACCAGGGGGTCCTTTCGGGGGCCGGAGTGGGTCCGGCCGCGACGAACACGGATCATATCACCCCCCGGGGCCATGTCGATTGGCTGATACCGAATTCATCCAATTGGCTCTTTACGAGACGTTAAATTCGCAGAGAATGGCTGGCATGGTGAGGCCATGAAGATCGTCCTCGACCGGGAGGCCGGACGGGAGGGGCGCCTGCCGCTGGCCCGCCAGATCCAGACACATATCGAGCGGTTGATCGCCCAGGGCCTCCTGGCGCCCGGCGTCAAGCTGCCCGCCACGCGGGAAATGGCCGAGGAGCTCGGCGTCAACCGCACCACCGTGGCCACGGCCTACGAGGAGCTGGTCGCGTCCGGCTGGGCGCGGGCGCACGTAGGGCAGGGGACGTTCGTGGCCGATCGGCTCCCGGAGCGGCCGGCCGCGGCCCCCGTGACCATGCCGCGCCTGGACTGGTCGGGCCTCCTCTCGAAGCGGGCGCAGGTGGTGTGGTCGGACATGCGGCGGCGCGAGGCCTACGGGCAGGTCGTCCGCTCCGCCCCCGGCGTCATCTCCTTCGCGGGCGGCATGCCTGACAGCGCGCTGTTCCCGACGGACGCGTTCCGCCGCGTGCTGAACGGCGTGATCCGCGAGGAGGGGCGCGAGCTGCTGCAGTACTACCAGGCCGCGGGGTATCCGCCGCTGCGCCAGTTCCTCGCGGGCTATCTCCTCCGGTTCGGCGTCGAGGCGCGCCCCGAGGAGATCCTCATCGTCAACGGCTCGCAGCAGGGCTTCGACCTGGTGGCCCGGACGCTCCTGGATCCCGGCGACTTCGTGGCCATCGAGCAACCGTCCTATCCGCGGGCCATGCAGGTGTTCCGCTCGTTCGGGGCGGAGCTGCTGCCCGTGCCCATGGGACCCGAGGGCCTCGAGGTGAGCCACCTCGAGCGGCTCCTCGAGCGCCAGCAGCCCAAGCTCGTCTACTGCCAGCCCAGCGCCCACAATCCCACCGGGCTCACCATGGGCCTGGCCGCGCGGCGCCGTCTCCTCGACCTCGCGGCGCGGCATCGGCTGCCCATCGTCGAGGACGGCTTCGACGGCACGCTCTACTACGGCGAGCGCCCGCCCGGCCCGCTCAAGGCGCTGGACACCTCCGGCCTCGTCGTCTACATCGGCACCTTCTCGAAGATCCTCTTCCCCGGGCTCCGGCTCGGGTGGATCGTGGCGCCGCCGGAGCTGATCGAGCGGCTGGAGATGGCCAAGCAGCTCGCCGACATCCACACGAGCCCGCTCATCCAGGCCGCGGTGTATCACTTCTGTCAGCGGCGCCTTCTCGACCGGCATCAGGCGCGCGCCCTCAAGGAGTACGGGAAGCGGCGCGACGCGCTACTCGAGGCGCTGCGCGCCCACATGCCGGCCGGCGTCACGTGGACGGAGACGCGCGGCGGCTTTTCCCTGATGCTGACGCTGCCGGAGGGCATGGACGCCGTCGCCCTGCTCGCCCGCGCCCAGGCCCGCGGCGTCACCTTCACGCCCGGCAACGCCTTCTTCGTCGACGGCGGCGGCGAGCGCATGCTGCGGCTCTCCTTCTCCTCGCTGGCGCTGGGCCAGGTGTCCGAGGGTGTGCGGCGCCTCGCCGACGCCATTCGCGAGCAGGGGCGGCAGCCGGGCCGCGCCGCGCGCGAAGCCCAGCTGGCGGTGCCACTGGTATGAGCGAAGGCCGCATGCGCCGGGACGACGAGCGGGCGCTCAAGCCCGACACCCTCGCCGCGCGCGGGGGGCGTGATCTGCCCTCGGCGAGTCGGCCGCTGGTGGCCCCCATCTACCAGACCAACGTGTACGTGTTCGAGGACATGGACACGGTGGAGTCGGTGTGGGAGGCGAAGAAGGCCGGGTTCGTCTACGGCCGCTACGGGATGCCCAATCACGGCATGCTCGAGGCGCTGGTGGCGGGGCTCGAGGGCGCGGAGGCCGCGGTGGCCTGCGCCTCCGGCATGGGCGCGACCACCGCCTGGCTCCTGAGCCTGCTCGCCGCGGGCGACCATGTGGTGTCCGCGCGCGACCTCTATGGCACCACCGCCGCCTTTCTCGCCGGCGACGGGCGGCGGCTCGGCGTGACCACCACCTTCGTGGACGCCACCGACACCGCGGCCATCGTGGCCGCCATACGCCCCGACACCCGGGCCGTCTTCGTGGAAGCGATCTCGAACCCGCTGCTCCGGCTGGTGGACCTGCCCGCGGTGGCGGCCGCGGTGGTGCCGCGCGGCATCGACCTCGTGGTGGACGGCTCCATGGCCTCGCCGGCGGTGATGAGGCCCATCGAGCACGGCGCCACCGTGGTCATGCACAGCCTCACCAAGTTCATCTCGGGGCACGGCGACGTCACCGGCGGGCTCGTCCTCGGCGGCAAGGCGTCGATGGACCGGGTGCGGGCGGCCATGATTCGCGCCGGGGCCAATCTCGGGCCCTTCGACGCCTGGCTGGCCACTCGCGGGGCGCGGACCCTCGGCGTGCGCATGGAGCGGCAGTCGGCCACCGCGCTCGCCCTCGCTCAGTACCTCGAGCGGCACCGCGCGGTGGCGCGCGTCCACTACCCCGGTCTGGCGTCGCACCCTCAGCACGGGCTGGCCAAGCGGCTCATGACAGGACCCATGGGGGCCATGCTCTCGTTCGACCTGGCCGGCGGAGCCCTCGCGGTGGAGCGGTTCATGGCGCGCGCGCGGCTCGTCGAGTTCGCGCCGAGCTTCGGCGACGTGGCCAGCACGTGGACGTATCCCGCCCGCACCTCGCACCGGAACGTCCCCGACGGGGACAAGGCCGCGCTGGGCATCGGCCCCGGGCTCATCCGGCTCTCGGTGGGCCTGGAGGACGCGGGGGATCTCACCGCCGATCTCGACGAGGCGCTGCGATGAGCGTCCTGGCCGCTCCCGCCGCCCCGCGCGTCGCCCCGGTGGTGCTGGAGGGCCGGCACGTGCGCCTCGAGCCGCTCACGGTGGGCCACGCCGGCGCGCTCGCCCAGGCGGCGAGCGGGCCGCGCGACACGTACGGCTTCACCATCGTGCCCGCGGATCTCGCGGAGACGCGGCGGTACATCGAGGCGGCCCTCGCCGATCAGGCGGCGGGGCGGGCGCTGCCCTTCGCCACGGTCGCGCGCGCGACGGGTCGGGTTGCGGGCAGCACGCGCTTCGGTAACATCGAGTTCTGGCCCTGGGCGGGCGGCAACCCCCATCAGCGGGGCGCGGAGCGCCCGGACGTGGTGGAGATCGGCTGGACCTGGCTCCACGCCGACGCCCAGCGCACGGCCATCAACACCGAGGCCAAGCTCCTCATGCTCACCCAGGCCTTCGAGACGTGGCGCGTCCACGCGGTGAAGCTCAACACCGACGCCCGCAACGCACGGTCACGCGCGGCGATCGAGCGGATCGGCGCGCGCTTCGACGGCGTGCTCAGGTGCCACCGACCGGCGTCGGACGGCGCGATCCGCGACACCGCCGCGTTTTCCCTGCTCGAGGCGGAGTGGCCGGCGGCCAAGGCCCGGCTGCTCGCCCGCCTCGGGGCAGCGTAGCGACGACGCCCCGATGAGCGCCGCAGGCGCGAAGAGGCCCAGCAGTCACGCAGGTAACTCGAGGTTCACGCCACACAAAAGGAGCGGACGATGACGGACACGGGGACGCTGAGACTGAAGGTGGGACTGGCGGAGATGCTCAAGGGCGGCGTGATCATGGACGTGACCAACGCCGAGCAGGCCAAGATCGCGGAGGATGCGGGCGCGGCCTCGGTGATGGCGCTCGAGCGCGTGCCCTCGGACATCCGCCGGGACGGCGGCGTGGCCCGCATGTCCCCGGTGAAGAAGATCCAGGAGATCCAGCGGGCGGTCTCCATCCCGGTGATGGCCAAGTGCCGCATCGGGCACTTCGTCGAGGCCCAGATCCTGGAGGCCCTCGGCGTGGACTACATCGACGAGTCCGAGGTGCTCACGCCCGCCGACGAGCACTTCCACGTGGACAAGTTCGCCTTCAAGGTGCCGTTCGTCTGCGGCTGCCGTGATCTCGGCGAGGCGCTGCGGCGCATCGGCGAAGGCGCGGCGATGATCCGCACCAAGGGCGAGGCCGGCTCCGGGAACATCGTGGAGGCGGTGCGCCACATGCGGTCCGTCATGTCCGGCATCCGTCGCCTCCGCACCCTCGGGCCCGAGGAGCTCATGACCGAGGCCAAGAACCTCGGCGCGCCCTACGAGCTGGTCCGGAAGATCGCCGCCGAGGGCAAGCTCCCGGTGCCGAACTTCTCCGCCGGCGGCATCGCCACCCCCGCCGACGCCGCGCTCATGATGCAGCTCGGCGCGGAAGCGGTGTTCGTGGGCTCGGGCATCTTCAAGTCCTCGGACCCGGCGGCGCGCGCGCGGGCCATCGTGCAGGCCACCACGCACTACAAGGATCCCGACGTCCTGGTGAAGGTGTCCGAGGAGCTGGGCGAGGCCATGCCCGGCATCGAGACGTCGAAGCTCAAGGAGTCGGATCTGCTTCAGACCCGCGGCTGGTAGCGGTGGCTCGGTCCGCGACGCTACTCGCCTGGCGGGAGGCGGGGGCCCCCCGATGACCCGGCCCATCGGCGTGCTCGCGCTCCAGGGGGACTTCGCGCTCCATGCCCAGGCGCTGGCTCGGCTGGGAGTGCCCTCACTGGAGGTGCGGAAGCCCGGCGAGCTCGACCAGGTCGCCGGGCTCATCATCCCGGGCGGCGAGAGCACCACGCTGCTCAAGCTCATGGATGCCTGGGACTTCGTGCCCGCTCTCGAGAAGTTCCATGCCGCCGGCACGCCCATCTTCGGCACCTGCGCCGGCCTGATCTTGCTGGCGCGGGAGGTGGAGCGCCCGGCCCAGCGCTCGCTGGGCTTCATCGACATCACCGCCGAGCGCAATGCCTACGGACGGCAGAAGGAGTCCTTCGAGACCGAGGTGATGGCCGACCTCGGGCAGGGGCCCCGGCCCATCAAGGCGGTGCTGATCCGCGCTCCCCGCATCCGCCGGCTGGGCCCCGGGGTGACGCCTCTGGTGGAGCGGGACGGTGAGTGCCTGATGGCCCGGCAGGGTCACGTGCTCGTCGCGTCCTTCCACCCCGAGCTGACCGACGACCCCCTCGTTCATGGCTATTTCCTGGACATGGTGAGGTCCAGCCCGACCTGAGGGGAAAACGGGTAAATCCCGAAGGGGACTCAGGAAACTGGCCGAGTTTCGTCTCGTGGACCCCTCACGCGCTTGACAAGGGCGGCGCCCGCTCGCCATACTCTGGTCCGACCAGCCGACCAGCCGGACCGGACGTAGCCAAACCAGGAGGCGAGCATGGCCCATTTCACCTGCGAGGTCGTCTACCGCGGCATCTTCCAGAAGAATCTCGCCGCCCGCATCAGCCGCGGCATCGTGCTCTCGGCGCGGAAGGCCGGCCGATGGGGCATCGCCTTCGGGCGCTACGGCGACAGCCCGCAGCGCAACGGCATCCCCGCCAAGGACTTCGCCATCGTGGCGGACACCCAGGAAGAGCTCGAGCAGAACATGGCCCGCTACGAGCCCAAGGAGGTGGACGTCACGATCTGCGTGGACGACACCCTCGCCAAGGGCGTCGAATCCTGGGCCTGGTACGGGCTCCAGCCCATCAACCAGTTGACCCTGCCCAACGGCACGCTCCTCATGACCTCGCTGCAGCAGCCGGCGGACCTCCTCAAGGACATCCACAAGAAGGACACCCCGTACAACCTGGCTCTCATCCGGGCCAAGGCGTCCTTCTCGGGCCTCTGGGTGTACCGGGAAGACCACACCGAGGCGCGCATCCTCGGGGCGCTCGCGAAGATCGAGCCCGACTTCCTCTCGCTGGACGCGGTGTGCGAGGCGATCAAGGAGGCGGAGTGGGGCTCCGACCTCAAGGTCGCGTCCGCGCGGAAGACCTACGAGCGCATCGAGTCCCGCGCGGTGAAGCCGACGGAGGGCAATACCGAGACCCCGTTCACCTTCGAGATGCCGAAGTGGTGGGAGATGCGCGAGGGCGTCTCGATCCCCGCCATCCCCGTGGGCAAGCCCATGGAGGGGGGCAAGGGCTACGTGCCGGAGCGCAACCCGTACTTCAAGAAGTTCACCACCCGGACCATGCGGCCGGTGATCGATTTCGACAAGTGCGTGAAGTGCACCCTCTGCTGGATCCAGTGCCCCGACTCCTGCTTCGACGTGACCCCCGACGGGCTCTACGACGCCAACATGGAGTCGTGCTGCGGGTGCGGGGTCTGCGAGGCGGTGTGCCCGGCGAAGGAGTGCATCACGATGGTCAACGAGGCCTCCTTCGAGGACAACGCCAGCCAGTGGGAGATGTGGCGCAAGGACAAGGGCACGTACAAGACGTGGATGACGGGCAAGATCAACGACAAGTCGCACATCGTTCGCTCGCACGGCTTCCGCTTCCGCGGCCAGTACGAGGAGGAGATCAAGAAGGACATGGACACGGGCGGGGTCGAGATCACCACCGGCATCCCCGGCGAGAACGCCGCAGCCAAGAGGATCTAGGTCCAGGGGAGGACACAGCGCCATGGCAGTGGAGACGAAGGCAACGGTAACGACCGGCGACAAGGAGATGCTCATCTCCGGCAGCGAAGCCTGCGCGGAGGCGCTGACCCTGGCCGACATCGACGTGGTGACGGCCTACCCGATCCGGCCCTACGACACGGTGATGCAGGCTATCGCCAAGAAGATCGCCAACGGCCACCTCGTCGCCGAGTACATCGTGGCCGAGGGCGAGCACAGCCAGTTCGAGATCGTCAAGCACGCCTCCACGGTCGGGGCGCGGGTGTTCTGCGGCTCCTCGGGCGTGGGCTGGATGTACGCCATGGAGTGCCTCACCGTGACGCCGCCCCTCCGGGTCCCCATGGTGTGCATGGTGGGTAACCGCGCCCTGGACGATCCCGGCGCCTTCGGTGTGGAGCACAACGACGCGCTCGTGGTGCGCGACCTCGGCTGGATGCTCATCTGGGTGGACACCGCCCAGGAGATGCTCGACACCGCGCTCCTCGCCTACCGCATCGCCGAGGATCGCCGCGTGTTCCTGCCCATCGCGATCTCCGCGGACGGCGCGTTCCTCACGCACTCCCAGGCCATCGTGCAGGTGCCCACCAAGGCGAAGGTGGACAGCTTCCTGCCCAAGTACGACCGCGGTGATCTCCTGCTGCATCCCGACAATCCCATCACGGTGGCCCCGCAGGCCAACGAGGACTGGGTCATCGAGATCCGGCGCCAGAACAACGAGGCGATGGGCCGCGCCTACACGGTGATCGAGGAGGCCTACGCCGACTTCCGCAAGGTGTTCGGCCGCGGGCCGGAGAACCCGTGGTTCGAGGAGTACATGACGGAGGATGCCGACGTCATCCTCATGGGCATGGGCACCATCTCGCTGCCCTTCAAGGTCGGTATCCGCAACATGCGGGCGCAGGGCAAGAAGGTGGGCCTCATCCGGCCGCGCTGGTTCCGGCCCTTCCCCACGGAGAAGATGGTGGCCGCGCTGTCCCGGGCCAAGGCCATCGGGGTCGTCGACCGCGACTACTCCTTCGGCTCGCCCTTCGGCTCGGGGGTGGTCGCCAACGAGATTCGCGCCGCCATGTACAATGCCGACAAGCGACCGCCGCTCCTGTCCTTCATTTGCGGCCTGGGCGGGCGAGAGGTGACCCTGGAGGACGTCTACAAGGTGACCGACCTCTGCTACGAGGCGGCCAAGAGCGGAAAGTCCCCCCTCAAGACGCAGTGGCTCGGCGTGCGGGAATAGGGAGAGACAGACATGGCTGAGGCCTTCACCAACGCGACCCAGCTCCTCCAGCCCTTCAAGGGCGTGAAGAAGGTCACCATCGAGGAGTACTTCACCTCCGGCCACCGCACCTGCCAGGGCTGCGAGTCGGCCCTGGTCATGAAGCTCATGGTCAAGGCCGCCGGTCCGCGCACCATCGTGCTCGGCGCCACCGGCTGCATGTACGTGGCCAACACCACGTACTACACGACGCCCTGGGTGGTGCCGTGGATGCACACGCAGCTCGGATCCTCCGGATCGGCCGCGCTCGGCACCGCCGCCGGTCTCAAGGCCCTCATGAAGAAAGGGCGGATGAAGGCGGAGCCGATCAACGTCATCGCCTTCTGCGGCGACGGGGGTGGGGCCGACATGGGCCTCGGCGCGATCTCGGCGACCTTGACCCACCGCGAGTACAACTCGCTCATCCTCCTCTACGACAACGAGTCCTATGCCAACACCGACATCCAGCTCTCGGGCTCCACGCCCTACGGCGCCAACACCACGTTCAGCCCGCCCGGCTCGGTGAAGCGCATCATCCACTCGCGGTGGAAGAAGAACACCGCCGGCATGCTCGCCGCCGGCCACCCGGAGTGCCGGTACGTGGCCACCGTGGACGCCTCCTACGCCGTGGAGATGATGAACAAGGTCCGGAAGGCGCTCAGCATCGGCGGGCCGACCTTCATCCACTCGCTGGACCCGTGCCCCAAGGGCTGGGACTATGACCCCATGCTCTCGCATGAGCTGGGCGAGCTGGCGGTCGAGACGGGAATCTTCCCCTTGTACGAGGTCGAGGACGGCGTGGTGCGTCACTACGGCAAGTCCAAGGCCATCGCCGAGGGCCGCCCGCGCAAGCCGGTACGAGAATACCTACTCAAGCAGGGCCGCTTCGCCCACTTCACCGAGGAGGACCTGGAGTACTTCCAGGCCAAGGTCGACGAGATGTGGACGAAGTGGGAGATCCCGGGCGTCATCCCGTTCTGGAAGGAGAAGCGGGAGGTCACTCCCGCGCCGTAGGCCGGCCGGGCCTCCCGCTCTCCCGCGCGCTTCGCCCGCGGGATCCGGGCGGGAGGCCTTCTGGTTTCAGTGTCCACAGCCCTCATTCCGACCCACACGGAACGAGCTTCAGCCCGGCGACGACGCCGGGGACGCGAGCCAGCACGGATCGCGCGGAGGACACGACGATGAGACGACTAGGGTGGCCGTTCTCGGGACGTTCGGTCATGGCGGTTGTCGGCGGGCTCACCGCCGCCCTCCTCGCGCTGGGCCCGGCGCCCGCCGGGGCGGCCTGGGAGCCGACCAAGCCCATCGAGTTCGTCATCCCCGCCGGCACCGGCGGGGGCGCCGATCAGATGGCGCGTCTGATCGCGGGCATCGCGGAGAAGCACAAGCTGACGCCGCGGCCCATCATCGTGGTCAACAAGTCGGGCGGCGCGGGGGCGGAAGGCTTCCTCCACGTGAAGGGCAAGAAGGGTGACGCTCACACCATCATCATCACCCTTTCGAATCTCTTCACGACGCCGCTGCACACCGGCGTGCCCTTCAACTGGAAGGACCTCACCCCCATCGCGCGCATGGCCCTCGACGAGTTCATCCTGTGGGTCAACGCGGAAACCCCATACAAGTCGGCGAAGGAGTATCTCGCCGCGGTGAAGGAGAAGGGCGGCACCATGAAGATGGGCGGCACCGGCTCCGCCCAGGAGGACCAGATCATCACCATCCTGCTCGAGCAGTCGCAGGGGGTGAAGTTCACCTATGTGCCCTTCAAGGGCGGCGGCGAGGTGTGTGTCAATCTCGTGGGCAAGCACGTCGACTCCACCGTGAACAATCCCGCCGAGTGCGTGAGTCACTGGAAGGCGGGCCGGGTGCGGCCGCTGGCGGTGTTCGACTCCGCGCGCATCCCCGATCCGGACTGGAAGGACATCCCCACCGTCAAGGAGGCGGTCGGCGCCGACATCGCCTACCTCATGCTGCGCGGGATCTTCGGGGCCCCCGACATGCCCAAGGACGCGGTGGACTGGTACCAGGGCTTCCTCAAGAAGGTCTACGAGACGCCGGAGTTCAAGGACTACCTGTCCAAGGGCGCGCTCAAGCCCTCATGGCTCACCGGCGCCGAGTACGTCAAGTGGTTGGAGGGCGCGGAGCAGACCCACCGCGACCTCATGACCAAGGGCGGTCTCCTCAAGTAAGGGCCCGCACGCCGGGGCGCGGCCGGGCCCCGGGCACCGCGGACGCGGAGGGGCATGCGCGCTGCCGACCTGGTGACTGCGCTGGTGCTGATGGCCGTGGGCGTGCTCGTCCTCGCCGATGCCCTGCGCCTCGGGATCGGATGGGGGACGGACGGACCCCGGAGCGGGTTCTTTCCGTTCTGGCTGGCCGTCCTCCTGCTCGTCTGCTGCCTCGCGATCGGCGCGCAGGCGTGGCGCGCGCGCGTGACCAAGCCGTTCGTGAGCCGCGAGGGGCTCGCGCCCGTACTCAAGATGCTGCTGCCCGCCACCGCCGCGGTGGTGGTCACGCAGTTCTTCGGCCTCTACGTGGCCACCGCGCTCTACATGGGGTTCTACATGCGGTGGATTGGCCGGCACTCATGGCTCGCCGTCACCGTCATGAGCCTGGCCTTTCCCGTCATCACCTTCGTCATCTTCGAGCGCTGGTTCCTCGTCCCGATGCCCAAGGGCCCGCTGGAATCCTGGCTGGGGTACTGAGCGGTGGGGTTCGAGAACCTCGTCCTCGGGTTCCAGGTGGCGCTGCAGCCGTACAACCTCGGCATCGCGGTGGTCGGCATCATCCTCGGCACCGTCATCGGCGTGCTGCCGGGCCTGGGAGGGGCGAACGGCGTCGCGATCCTCCTGCCGTTGACCTTCACCATGCCCCCGACCTCCGCGATCATCCTTCTCACCAGCCTCTACTGGGGCGCCCTGTTCGGCGGCGCCATCACGTCCATCCTGTTCAACATTCCCGGCGAGCCCTGGTCGGTGGCCACCACCTTCGACGGCTACCCCATGGCGCGGCGCGGGGAAGGGGGACAGGCGCTGACCGCCGCCTTCACCTCGTCGTTCGTGGGCGCGCTCTTCTCGGTGGTCCTCATCACGCTCTTCGCCCCCATCTTGGCCGAGATCGCGCTCAAGTTCGGGCCGCCCGAGTTCTTCGCCATCCAGCTCCTGACCTTCTCGTCCTTCATCGGGCTGGGCGGGGGCAACCCGCTCAAGTCCCTCGTGGCCATCCTCCTCGGCTTCATCCTCGCCTCCGTCGGCCTGGACATCGTGACCGGGGCGCTCCGGCTCACGTTCGGCTTCACCGAGCTGATGAAGGGCTTCGACTTCATCATCGCGGTCATCGGGCTGTTCGGCATCGGCGAGATTCTCCTCACCATGGAAGAGGGGCTGGCGTTCCGCGGCGCCAGGGCGCGAATCAACCCAAGAGTGGTCTGGCAGACGTGGAAGACGCTGCCCCGCTACGCGCGCACCTTCGTGCGCGGGGCCTTCATCGGCTTCTGGATGGGCTTCAAGCCGGGCGGGGCCACGCCCGCCTCGTTCATGAGCTATGCCTTCGCCAAGCGCTTCTCCAGGCATCCGGAGCGCTTCGGCAAGGGCGAGATCGAGGGCGTGGTGGCGCCGGAGACGGCCGCCCACGCCGCGGGGGGCGCCGCGCTCCTGCCCATGATCACGCTGGGCATTCCCGGATCGCCCACGGCTGCCGTCATGCTCGGGGGCCTCATCATCTGGGGCCTCCAGCCCGGGCCGATGCTCTTCAAGGAGCGCCCGGACTTCGTATGGGGCCTCATCGCGAGCATGTACACCGGCAACATCATCGGCGTGATCATGGTTCTGGCCTTCGTGCCCCTGTTCGCCGCGATTCTGCGCGTGCCCTTCGGGATCCTCACGCCGCTGATCGTGAGCGTCTGCGCCATCGGCGCCTATTCCGTGCACAGCAGCATGATCGACATCTGGTATATGCTCGTCTTCGGTGTCATCGGGTACGTGTTCAAGAAGCTCGACTACCCGTTGGCCCCGCTGGTGCTGGCGCTGGTCCTGGGAGATCTCGCGGAGAACGCGCTGCGGCAGAGCTTGATCATGTCGCAGGGGTCGCTGTTGATCTTCGTGACCCGCCCGATCTCGGGCGTGATCACCCTGGCCGCGCTGTTCTTCTTCGCGCTGCCGCTGATCACTGCGTATCGCCGCCGGCTGCGGCGGTCGACGGTGTCCGCGACCGCCGAGACGCCGTAATTCAACGGGGGAGCCGTGAACGTCGACTTCATGCTAGGCGTACTGAAGATCGTGCTCATCGACCTGGCGCTGGCGGGTGACAACGCCCTCGTCATCGCGCTCGCCGTCCGCACGCTGCCCAAGCGGCAGCAGCTCCTGGGCCGCATCTGGGGGACCGTGGGCGCGGTGGGGCTCCGGCTGGTGTTCATCGCGATCATCACCTATCTCCTCGGCATCCCGCTGCTGCAGGTGGTGGGCGGCCTGCTCCTGATCTGGATCGCCATCAAGCTCGTCCGCCAGCAGGAGAGTCACGGCGAGGGGCACGTGCGCCAAGGCACGAGCCTTCTCGAGGCGATCTGGATCATCCTCGTCGCCGACGTGGTCATGAGCCTGGACAACGTGATCGGCGTCGCGGGCGCGGCCGAGGGCGACATGCGGCTGGTGGTGTTCGGGATCGCGCTGTCCATCCCGATCGTGGTCTGGGGAAGCGGCGTGCTCGCCGTCCTCATGAACCGGTACCCGTGGATCATCCTCGTCGCCGCGGGCATCCTGGGCGAGGTGGCGGGCAAGATGATCGCGCACGACCACTTCATCGCGAGCCGGTTCGGCGTATCCCCCGTCGTGGAGTGGACGCTGCGGCTGGGGCTGCCCGCGGTCATCGTCCTGGTCGGCTGGCTCACCGCCCGGCGACGCGCCGCCGCCGCGGGAAGGGAAGCGACGGCGAGCTAGCATGGAGATCGAGCCGGTCAAGAGCACGCGGATCTACGAGGAGATCGTCCGCCAGGTCAAGCAGCTCATCGCCGAGGGCAAGCTCAAGTCGGGGGATCAGCTCCCGCCGGAGCGCGACCTCGCCGAGAAGTTCATGGTGAGCCGCACCTCGGTGCGCGAGGCGCTGCGCGCGCTCCAGAGCCGCGGCCTCATCGAGATCCGGGCGGGGGAGGGCACCTTCATCCGCGACATCTCCGTGGATGCCCTCGTGGAGCCGCTGGCCCTGGTGATCCTGCCGCACCGGGAGGCGGTGGGCGAGCTGTTCGAGGCGCGACGCCTGCTCGAGCCGGCCATCGGCGCCCTCGCCGCGCGGCGGGCCACCCCCGAGGACATCGCCGAGATGCAGCGCATCCTGGCCGAGCAGGCCAAGGAGATCGCCCAGGGGCGCACCGGGTTGGCCCAGGACGCCGCCTTTCACGGCGCCATGGCCGCGAGCGCTCACAACCGGGCCATCAGCCGTATCGACAGCGCCCTCATGGAGCTCCTGACCCAGAGCCGGGAGGAGTCGCTGCACACGCCCGGCCGGCCCACCCGCTCCCATCAGGATCATCAGCGCATCCTGGACGCGATCCGGCGGCGGGACGAGGTCGGCGCTCATCGCGCCGTGCTCGATCACCTGGCCGCGGTCGAGCAGCTCGTCATGGGGAGCGACGGCGCGCGCGAGCGTGGCGAAGGCGGGAGGCGACGGAAAGCCTCCGGGTGAGCATCCGTAAGTCCGCGTGGCGCAAGATTATTTATTGACATCGTGCAAGCCCTTCCGTAGCATGAGCGGGTAATCCAGGCCCCGGTTGGGCCTAATTTTTTCTCCGCGTCCCGGCGGTGGAGGGTTCGCTCGATGGCGCAGGCGAAGGTGCGCAGCCACTCGACGCGAAGGTCCGCGAAGCGGACGGGCCGTGCCCCGAGGTACGTGTACGGCTTCGCCAACGGCAAGGCCGATGGTTCCAGCGCCCTCCGTGACCTCCTCGGCGGCAAGGGCTGCGAGCTCGCGGAGATGACCAACCTGGGCATCCCCGTGCCGCCCGGGTTCACCATCTCCACGGAGGCGTGGCGCGCCTACGTGGACGCCGGCAAGAAGACGCCGGCGGCGCTCTGGCCCCAGGTCGCCGCCGCGCTCCGGCGGCTGGAGGCGGCGGTCGGGCTCACCCTGGGGGACCCGAAGCGGCCGCTGCTGGTGTCGGTGCGCTCGGGCGCGCGCGTGTCCATGCCCGGGATGATGGACACCGTCCTCAATCTCGGGCTCAACGACCGCACCGTCGAGGGGCTCGCCCGCTGGACGGAGAACGAGCGCTTCGCCTGGGACTGCTATCGCCGCTTCCTCACGATATTCGGCGACGTGGTGCTGGCAATCGAGCGCGCCGCCTTCGACCGGCCGCTGGAGGAGGCGAAGGCGCGAACGGGCGCCCGCTCGGACGCCGAGGTGCCGCCGGATGCCCTCCGCGCCCTCGTGGAGCAGTACAAGACGCTCATCCAGGAGAAGACGGGCCGGCCCTTCCCCCAGGATCCGACGGAGCAGCTGCACCTCGCGGTGCAGGCGGTGTTCGACTCCTGGTTCGCCAAGAAGGCGGTGGACTATCGCCGCATCAACCGGCTCGCCGATGACTGGGGCACCGCGGTGACGGTGATGGTCATGGTGTTCGGCAATCTCGGCGACACCTCCGGCACCGGCGTGGCCTTCAGCCGCGATCCCTCGAGTGGCGAGCGGCGCTTCTTCGGGGAGTTCCTCGTCAACGCGCAGGGTGAGGACGTGGTGGCGGGCATCCGGACGCCCGAGCCGCTCACCGCGCTGGAGAAGCGCCTGCCCGCGGTCTACCGCCAGCTCTCCAGGATCAAGGACGGGCTCGAGCGCCACTACCGCGACATGCAGGACATCGAGTTCACCGTTCAGGAGGGGCGGCTCTTCATCCTGCAGACCCGCTCGGGCAAGCGCACCGCGGCGGCGGCGGTCCGGATCGCCGTGGAGATGGTGCGCGAGCGGCTCATCGACAAGTCCACCGCGCTCCGTCGCATCGACGCGGGATCGCTGCAGCAGCTGCTCGTGAAGACGGTGGACCCGAAGGCCACCTACCAGGCGCTCACCCAGGGCCTCGCCGCCACCGCCGCCGCCGCGTCGGGCAAGGTGGTGTTCGATCCGGACGAGGCGGTCGAGCGGGCGCTCCACGAGGAGAAAGTGATCCTCGTCCGCGCCGAGACCTCGCCGGAGGACGTGGCGGGGATGCACGCCTCGCAGGGTATTCTCACCGCGCGCGGAGGCCTCACGTCCCACGCCGCGGTGGTGGCGCGCGGCATGGGCAAGGCGTGCATCGTGGGCGCGGGCGAGATCGTGGTGGACGAGGAGCGCCGGCTCTTCCGGGTGGGCCGCGCGGTGGTCCGCGAAGGCCAGCAGATCACCCTCAACGGGGCCACCGGCGACGTGGTGCTCGGCCCGGTGCCCCTCATCGACCCCACGCTGTCCGCGGAGTTCAAGGAGCTGCTGCGCTGGGCGCGGGCGGCGGCCACCACGCGCGTGCGCGCCAACGCCGACACGCCGGAGGACGCCACGAAGGCCCGCGAGTTCGAGGCGGAGGGGATCGGCCTCGTGCGCACCGAGCACATGTTCTTCGCGGAGGACCGCATCCCGATCGTCCGCGAGATGATCATGGCGAGCGATCCCCAGGATCGGCACAAGGCGGTAGACAGGCTCTTGCCCTTTCAGAGAGACGACTTCGTGGGCATCTTCACCGCGATGCGCGGTTTGCCGGTGACGATTCGTCTGCTCGATCCGCCGCTGCACGAGTTCCTGCCGAAGTACAAGGACGTGCTCGAGGAGTTTACCCGCCTGGACGCCCGCGGCATCAACCCCCAGCGCCATGCCGAGCTGGGGGCGGTGAAGGCCCGGCTGGAGGCCCTTCAGGAGTCGAACCCCATGCTGGGGCATCGGGGCTGCCGGCTCGGCATCACGTTCCCCGAGATCTACGAGATGCAGGTGCGCGCCATCATGGAGGCGGCCTGCGCGGTGGCGCGCCGGGGGGTCGGGGTGGAGCCGGAGATCATGATCCCGCTCACCGGGACGGTGGCGGAGATGAAGCTCACCGAGGAGATGACCCGCCACGTGGCGGAGGCGGTGCAGGCGGAGACGGGCACGCGGGTGCCGTACACGGTGGGCACCATGATCGAGGTGCCACGCGCCTCTCTGGTTGCCGATCAGCTCGCGCGGCACGCGGAGTTCTTCTCCTTCGGCACCAACGACATGACCCAGATGACGTTCGGCTACAGCCGGGACGACATCGGCAAGTTCCTCCCCTTCTATCTCGAGCACAAGCTCTTGCCCGCCGATCCCTTCGCGGTGCTGGACCAGGAGGGCGTGGGTGAGATGATCCGCATCGGCATCGAGCGGGGGCGGCGGGCCCGCCCCGGGCTCAAGGTCGGGATCTGCGGGGAGCACGGGGGCGAGCCCTCCTCGGTGGAGTTCTGCCACCGGGTGGGCATGACCTACGTGTCGTGCTCGCCCTACTCGGTGCCCATCGCCTGGCTGGCCGCGGCCCAGGCGGAGCTGAAGGCGCCGCGGCCCGCGGCGACGCGGGGCAAACCGTCGAAGGCATCTCACACCAAGGAGACGAGGCAGTGAAACTGGCAGGCGCGCGCATCGTGCTCGAGTGCTTGAAGCGGGAAGGCGTGGACCTCATGTTCGGACTGCCGGGCGGGGCGGTACTGCCCATCTACGACGCCCTGTACGACTTCGAGGGGATTCGCCACGTCCTCGTCCGCCAGGAAGCCGCGGCCGGGCACGCCGCCGAAGGTTACTCGCGCACCACCGGGAAGACGGGCGTCTGCCTCGTGACCTCGGGGCCCGCCGCCACCAACCTCGTGACCGCGCTCCAGGACGCCCTCATGGACTCGATCCCCCTGGTGGCCTTCACCGGCCAGGTGCCGACCCACCTCATCGGCAACGACGCCTTCCAGGAGGCGGACAATGTCGGCATCACGCGCTCGGCGACCAAGCACAACTTCCTGGTGAAGGACGGCGACGATCTCGCCGGCACCATCAAGGAGGCATTCTTCCTGGCGCGGAGCGGCCGGCCGGGGCCGGTGCACGTGGATCTTCCCAAGGACATCCTCGTCAAGGAGTGGGACTTCGACTATCCCTCCACCGTGCACCTCCGCTCCTACAACCCGACCTACGAGGGCCATCCCGGCCAGATCAAAAAGGCGGCGCGCGCCCTCGTGCGGGCCAAGCGGCCGGTGCTCTACGTGGGCGGTGGAGCCATCTCCGCGGATGCCGCGCCCGAGCTCTTCGAGCTGGCCGAGCTGACCCAGATCCCGCTCACCCAGACCCTCATGGGGCTGGGCGCGTTCCCCATGGCTCATCCGCTGTCGCTCGACATGCTGGGCATGCACGGCACCTACTATGCCAACATGGCCGTCCACCACTCGGACGTGCTCATGGCGGTGGGGGCGCGCTTCGACGATCGCGTCACCGGCAAGGTCGACATGTTCGCGCCCAACGCCCAGATCATCCACGTGGACATCGACCCCTCGTCGATCTCCAAGAACATCCCGGTCGCCATCCCCATCGTGGGCGACTGCAAGCGCGTGCTCGCCAAGCTCCTGGAGGCGGTGCGCGAGGAGCTCAAGTCCTATCCCGCGGGCGCGGTGCGCGAGGCGCGGCGGCAGTGGCACGAGCAGATCGCGGAGTGGCGGAAGAACGAGCCCCTGCGCTATCAGTGGAGCGACGACGTCATCAAGCCGCAGTACGTGATCGAGCAGCTCTCCGACCTCACCAGGGGCGAGGCCTTCGTGGTGACGGGGGTGGGGCAGCACCAGATGTGGGCGGCCCAGTACTACCGCTTCAAGCACCCGCGGATGTGGTGCACGTCGGGCGGGCTCGGCACCATGGGCTACGGCCTCCCCACCGCGATGGGCGTGCAGGCGGGCCACCCCGGCCGTCTCGTGGTCAACATCGACGGCGACGGCTCGTTCCAGATGAACAGCCAGGAGCTGGCGACCTGCCACGAGGAGCGGCTGCCGGTGAAGACCATCATCATCAACAACGGCGGCCACGGCATGGTGCGGCAGTGGCAGCGCATCATCTACAAGGAGCGCTTCTGCGCCATCGACCTGGGGCCGAGCCCCGACTTCGTCAAGCTCGCCGAGGCCTACGGCTGCACCGGCATCCGCGCCACCACGCCCAGCGAGGTGCGGCCCGCCCTCGAGAAGATGGTCGCCACGCCGGGCCCGGTGGTGGTCGACGTGTGGGTGGACAAGCACGAGTGCGTGTTCCCCATGGTGCCGGCGGGCGGCGCCAACACCGACATGATCCTGGCGCCGCCCACCATCGAGGTGCGGGACCGGGCGGCCAAGTCGCAGACGGGATTCTAGCGTGAGCACGATCGAGCACAAGAAGCACACCATCGCCGTGCTGGTGGAGAACAAGTTCGGCGTACTCTCGCGCGTGGCCGGGCTGTTCTCCGCGCGCGGCTACAACATCGAGAGCCTCTCCGTGGGCGAGACCCTCGACCCCACGGTGTCACGGATGACCCTGGTGGTGCGGGGTGACGCGTTCATCATCGAGCAGGTGATCAAGCAGCTGCACAAGCTCATCGACGTCATCAAGGTGACCGACCTCAGCGAGGAAGACCACGTCGAGCGGGAGATGATCCTGCTCAAGGTCAACGCCGAGCCCACGTCGAGGGCGGAGATCCTCAGGATCGCGGACATCTTCCGCGCCAAGGTGGTGGACGTGACCCCCACCACCTACACGCTGGAGGTGACGGGCGAGGAGGGCAAGATCGACGCGATCGTCGACCTCCTCCGGCCGTTCGGCATCCAGGAGCTCGTGCGCACCGGCAAGGTCGCCATCGCCCGCAGCCCCAAGAACCGCGTGCGCAAGGTGGAGGAGAAGCTCGGCAAGCGCCCCGGCCCGCCCGCGCGCCCGCAGCCGCAGGACCCGAAGGTCGTCGGCTTCGCGGACTAACCCCTCAGAGGAGAGACAACGAACATGCCGGCCAAGATCTATTACGACCAGGACGCCGACCTCGGCTTCCTGCGGGGCAAGAAGGTCGCCATCATCGGCTACGGCAGTCAGGGCCACGCCCACGCGCTGAACCTGAAGGACTCGGGGCAGGACGTGGTGGTGGGTCTTTACAAGGGCTCCAAGAGCTGGGCGCGCGCGGAGAAGGAAGGCCTGAAGGTCATGAGCGTCAACGAGGCCGCCGCCGCCGGCGACATCATCATGATCCTCCTGCCCGATCAGACCCAGCGCCAGGTGTACGAGGACTCCATCAAGGGCGCGCTGGCCAAGGGGAAGATGCTGATGTTCGCCCACGGCTTCAACATCCATTTCAACCAGGTGGTGCCCTCGCCGGACGTGGACGTGTCCATGATCGCCCCCAAGGCGCCCGGTCACGTGATGCGTGACCTCTTCACCCAGGGCCCCGGCGTTCCCGCCCTGGTCGCGGTGTACCAGGACGTGTCGGGCCGGGCGAAGGACCTTGCCCTGGCCTACGGCAAGGGCGTCGGCTGCGCGCGCGCCGGCATCATCGAGACCACCTTCAAGGAAGAGACGGAGACCGACCTCTTCGGCGAGCAGACCACGCTCTGCGGCGGCGTGTCGCACCTCATCAAGAACGCCTTCGAGACCCTGGTGGAGGCGGGGTATCAGCCCGAGGTGGCGTACTTCGAGTGCATGCACGAGATGAAGTTGATCGTGGACCTGTTCTACCAGGGCGGGCTGGCCTACATGCGCTACTCCGTCTCGGACACCGCGGAGTACGGCGACTACACCCGCGGCCCCCGCATCGTGGACGACCGCATCAAGGCCGAGATGAAGAAGATCCTCGCCGAGATCCAGTCCGGTCAGTTCGCGCGCGAGTGGATCCTCGAGAACCAGGCCAACCGCGCGGGCTTCCTCGCCATGCGGAAGCGGGACGCCGGGCATCAGATCGAGGAGGTGGGGGCCCGCCTGCGCAAGATGATGTCCTGGATCAAGCCGCCGCGGGAGTAAACCGGGGACGGCAGCGGGTATGCGGATCCCCGTCGCCGGCGAGGGCTGGCCGTTCATCTTTCCTCCCGCCGCGGCCGCGTGTATCCTGGCCGTGGCGGGGTGGTGGGCCCCGGCGATTCCGCTCGCGGCGCTGGCCCTGGCCTTCCTGGGCTTCTTCCGCGATCCCGAGCGCACGGCGCCCGACGTGCCCGGGGCGGTGCTGGCCCCGGCCGACGGCACGGTGATGGCGATCGCCGAGGTGGAGGATCGCTGGGTGGGGCCGGCGACGCGCGTGTCCATCTTCCTCTCGCCGCTGGACGTACACGTGAACCGGGCGCCCGTGGCCGGCATCGTGCGCGACGTGGTGTACGCCCGCGGCGGCTTCGCGGCGGCGTACCGCATGGCGGAGTCGGAGAACAACGAGCGCTGCACGGTGGAGCTGGAGTCGGACGTCGGGCGCGTGGGGGTGCGGCAGGTCGCGGGCGTGGTCGCCCGTCGCATCGTCTGCCGGGTCCGGCCGGGCGACAAGCTCCACGCCGGCGCGCGGTACGGCCTGATCCGGTTCGGGTCGCGCACGGACTTGACGATCGCGCGGGGCACGGAGATCCGCGTGAAGGAGGGTGACCGGGTGCGGGGAGGAGAGACGGTGATCGGCGTGGTGAGGGCATGAGGCGGCGGCATATCCCGGGTGAGGGCGGGCGCGGGGGCGCGCGCCGGCGGCGGTGGCATCAGCTCCGCGAGCAGCGGCGGCGCGGGATCTTCCTGCTGCCGAGCCTGCTCACCACCGGCAACCTCTTCTGCGGCTTCCTCGCCCTCATCCTGACCACGCAGGGGCGCTTCACCGAGGCCGCGGTGGCCGTGTTCGTGGCCATGGTGATGGACATGCTGGACGGCAAGGTGGCGCGACTGACCAAGACCACCACCCAGTTCGGCGTGGAGTTCGACTCGCTCGCCGACGTGGTGTCGTTCGGGGTGGCGCCCGCCTTCATGGTGTACTCGCTGGCCCTCGCCCCGCTCGGGCGCTCGGCCTGGCTGGGCGCCTTCCTCTTCGTCATCTGTGGTGCCCTCCGGCTCGCCCGCTTCAACGTCTACACCGGCGTCGCCGACCGGCGCTATTTCGTGGGGCTGCCCATTCCCGCCGCCGCCGGCATGGCCGCATCGGTGGTGCTCCTCGTCGGCGGCGAGGAGCTCGAGCGCTGGCACGCGACCATCATTGCCGTGGGTACGTATTTGGTCTCGTTGCTCATGGTCTCGACCTTCCGCTACTACAGCTTCAAGGAGATCGACTTCGCGCGCCGCCGCCCGGTGGGGCTGCTCCTGCTCGTGGTCCTGGCGGTGCTCATCGTGGCCACCCATCCCCAATGGTTCCTCACCGCCCTCTTCACCGCCTATCTCCTCAGCGGCCCCACGCGCCCCCTCTGGGCGCGCCGGCGCGCCGAGGGGCCGGCCACGGTGTTCGACCGGACGCCGCGGGACGCCCACTAGCCGACAAGGAGCAACCCCTGAGCGCTCACAAGATCGCGTTCCTGCCCGGTGACGGCATCGGGCAGGAGGTCACCCCGGAAGCGCGGCGCGTCCTCGAGGTGGTGGGCAAGCGCGCCGGCGCGTCGTTCGAGTTCGAGATGGGTCTGGTCGGCGGCGCGGCCATCGACGCCACCGGCGGACCGCTCCCGGACGCCACGCTGCGGCTCTGCCAGCAGGCCGACGCGATCCTGTTCGGTTCGGTGGGCGGGCCCAAGTGGGACAACCTCCCCCAGGAGGTCCGGCCGGAACGAGGACTCCTTCGTATCCGGAAAGACCTGGACCTCTTCGCCAATCTCCGTCCCGCGAAATGCTTTCCCATGCTCGTGGACGCCTCGCCGCTGAAGCGCTCCGTGGTGGAGGGCACGGACCTCATGGTCATCCGCGAGCTGACCGGAGGGCTCTACTTCGGCGAGCCGCGCGGCCGCGAGACCCTGGCCGGGGGCGGCGAGCGCGCCGTCAACACCATGGCCTACACGACTCGCGAGATCGAACGTGTCGTCCGCGCTGCCTTCGACGTGGCGATGAAGCGGAAGAAGCGCCTGGCCTCGGTGGACAAGGCGAACGTGCTCATCGTGTCCCAGCTCTGGCGCGACACCGTGAGCCGCGTCGCCAAGGACTTCCCCCAGGTGCAGGTGGAGCACGTCCTCGTGGACAACTGCGCGATGGCGCTCATCCACAAGCCCACCCACTTCGACACCCTGGTGACCGAGAACACCTTCGGTGACATCCTCTCCGACGAGGCAGCCATCCTCGCCGGCTCCATGGGCATGCTGCCCTCGGCGAGCCTGGGCGGCACGGTGGGCCTCTACGAGCCCGTGCACGGCACCGCGCCCGACATCGCCGGGAAGGGGGTTGCCAATCCCATCGCGGCCATCCTGTCGGCGGCCATGCTGCTCCGCTACTCGCTGAACCGGGGCGCCGATGCCGACCGCGTGGAGGCGGCGGTGCTGCGCGTCCTCGAGCAGGGGCATCGCACCGCGGACATCTGTGCCGCCGGTGACACGCCGGTCGGGACCCGCCAGATGGGCGACCTCATCTGCGCGCAGATCGAGAAGAGCTACTGAGATGGCGGCCGGTGTCACGGTGGCGGTGGTGGGGGTGACGGGGGCGGTGGGCCAGACCACCTTGCGCATCCTCGAGGAGCGCAAGTTCCCCGTGCGCGCCCTCCGCGTGTTCGCCTCCGCGCGCTCCGCGGGCAAGACGGTGACCTTCGCGGGCGAGCGCCTCCGGGTCGAGCAGGTGGGACCGGAAGCGTTCAGGGGCGTGCAGGTGGCGCTGTTCTCCGCGGGCTCGGCGCAGTCCAAGGAATTCGCGCCCGCCGCGGTGAAGGCGGGCGCCATGGTGGTGGACAAGTCCAGCGCCTTCCGCATGGACCCCGCGGTGCCGCTGGTGGTGCCGGAGATCAACGCCCACGCGGTGGCGGGCCACCAGGGCATCGTGGCCTGCCCGAACTGCACCACCATCGTCACGGTCATGCCGCTCAAGCCCCTCTACGACGCGGGGGGCCTCAAGCGGGTGATCGCGACGTCGTTCCAGGCCGTGTCGGGGGCGGGCGTGAACGGGGTGGACGAGCTGCGGACGCAGACGCTCGCCTGGGCGCGGGGCGAGGCGGTGACGCCCAAGCACTTCATCCACCAGATCGCATTCAACGTCATCCCGCACATCGACACGTTCGGCGACAACGGCTACACCGGAGAGGAGATGAAGCTCGTCCACGAGGTCCGGAAGATCCTCGAGGCGCCCGACCTGCCGGTGTCGCCCACCACGGTGCGCGTGCCCGTCTTCACCGCGCACTCGGTGGCGGTGAACGCCGAGACGGAGCGGCCGGTGACGGTGGCCCGCGCCCGCGAGGCCTTCGCGGCCTTCCCGGGCCTGCGCCTCTGGGACGAGCCGGCGGCCAATCGCTATCCCATGCCGGTGGCGGTGGAAGGCCAGGACGAGTGCTTCGTGGGCCGGATCCGCCAGGACCTCACGCGGCCCAACGCGCTGAACTTCTGGGTGGTCGGCGATCAGCTCCGCAAGGGCGCCGCGCTCAACGGCGTCCAGATCGCCGAGCTGCTCATCCGCTGAGCGGAGGGCGCGGCACGGCGACGCTCCGCCTCACCCTCGCCTATGACGGCACCGGCCTTCAGGGCTGGCAGCGCCAGCCCGGCCGGCCCACCGTGCAGGGCTTCGTCATGGACGCCTGTGCCCGCGTGCTCGGCGGCGCGGTCACCGTCACCGGCGCCAGCCGCACCGATGCCGGCGTCCACGCGATCCGCCAGGTGGCGAGCCTCACCACCGACGCCGCCCTCGGCGCCGGGGAGCTCCAGCGCGCGCTCAACGCGCTGCTGCCCGACGCCGTCCGCGTGACCGAGGTCGCCGCCGCGCCCGAGGGCTTCAACGCTCGCCGGTCGGCGCTGGGCAAGCGCTACGGCTACTGCATCGACGGCGGCGCCGTCGCCGATCCCTTCCTCCGGCCCTACGCGTGGCACCGGCCGCGGCCCCTCGACGTCGCCGCCATGCGCGCGGGACTCGCCCGGATCCGGGGCAAGCACGACTTCTCCGCCTTCTGTGCCGCGCCGGGCCGCGGCCGCACCCCGATCTGCACCGTACGCGCGGTGCGCCTGGTGGCGCGGCGCGAGCGCCTGGGCATCTTCGTATCCGCGGACAGCTTTCTCCACCACATGGTCCGCAATCTCGTGGGGAGCCTCGTCGAGGTGGGCCGCGGCG
>DATEDO010000181.1:0-2644 GCA_035281625.1 Candidatus Methylomirabilota bacterium | reverse complement strand
CGTCGCCGCGGGCGCCGTGCGCGCGCACATCGTGCCGGGGCGCTGCGTCCGCGCGGGCGCGCGGAAGCAGCACGGCGGCGGCGAGAGCGCCGGCGTGCCGCAGAAAGCGGCGACGACCGCGATACGGACCCATTCGAGCATTGCAGGGCAGCAAGTGATGTGCCAGGATCGGCGGACATGAAATTCAGCGACTTCCTGTTTCCGGCCTCGATGGATCCGGATAGGGACGACCAGGTCATTCAGGAGACGCTCCACGAGGCGCGTCTCTGCGACCAGCTCGGCATGGACATGGTCTGGCTGGCCGAGCATCACTTCGACGGGATCTGCGCCTACGTGGATCCGGTGACCTTCGCGGCCGCGCTGGCCGCCAGCACCGAGCGCATCCGCATCGGCTTCGCGGTAGCGCAGATGTCGCTCCACCATCCGATCCGTATGGCGGAGCAGATGTCGCTCATCGACAACCTGAGCCGTGGCCGCCTGCTCGTCGGCCTCGGACGGGGCACCGCCTACAACATCTACGACTATCAGGGCTACGGCATCGACCCCGCGGAGGCGCACGACCGCCTGATCGAGTCCGAGGAGATCATGATCAAGGCGTGGACCACGGAGCGGTACGAGCATCGGGGGAAGTTCTGGCAGCTCCGCCTGCCGCTGCTCCGTCCCCGCCCCTTCACCAAGCCGCATCCGCCGATCATCCGCGCCTGCGCCAGCGAGGAAGCCGTGCTGGAGATGGCGCGCGCCGGCCGGCCCTTTCTCATGAACGTGCAGTCCAATACCGTCACTCGGCAGCGCATGGACCTATACCGGAAGACCATGAAGGCCGCGGGGTATGCGGAGGGGGCGATCGCTCGCAACGTCGCCGATACCTGGATCTGGCGCAACGTCTACGTCGCGGAATCCGACGGCGAAGCCGAGCGCGTCGCCCTGCCCGCCTTTCAGACCCAGGCGGACTTTCGTCAGGTGATGCGGCGGCGCATCTACGAGGAGCAGGGCGTGCTGCTCAAGCCCGAGATCACGCCGGCCGCGCGTAACGAGCCGCGGCACTCGCTGCTCTGCGGCTCGCCCGCCACGGTGGCCGAGGCCGTGTCGAAGATCGACGCGATCGGGGTGGGCGGGCTCATCCTCGTGTTTCGGCTGGGGCCCATGCCGGCCGAGCTGGCGGAGCAGAGCCTGCGGCTCTTCATGGGGAAGGTGGCCCCGGAGTTCCGGGGCCAGGGCCACTGAGACGCCCGCCTTGCCGTGCGCGGGCCGCCCTTTCACGGGCCGGCCGCGCACGGAGCGGGCCGTGATGACTACTTCTGGTTGCTGGTCCCGCCGGTGGTGCTGCCGCTCGAGCCGCTGCCGCTCATTCCGCCGCCCACACCGAGCTTCTGCGCGGTCTGCGCGTCGAGCCGTCCCGTCTCGCTGAGGTTCTGCGACCGCTGATACTCACGAATGGCCTGCTGGGTCTGCGGCCCCATCACCCCGTCGATGGGGCCGGGATCGTGACCCTGCGACTTCAACGCTTCCTGCGCCTGGCGAACCTGGCTGTTGCTGGCCTGGTGGCCCTTGCCCTGCGACGAGCTGTCCTGCGCGCTCCCCGCGCCCTGTGTGCTCGCCATCTGCCCCTCCTTTGGGTTCCGTCAGTCGCGCACCTACGATACGTAAGACACTCGGCGCGCGCGCTCGATCGTCAGGAGGGCGGCAAGCGAGGTGCCCCGAGCGCCCGCCACGCGATGCGCCCCCCATGCCGCACGCGGGCGCCGGACGAGCGCGCGAGTGATTTCGTCTCGCGCGACGTCTCCGGCGAGGTTCCTCTTACCCGGTCGAAGTGACGTGATGGCGTCCAATGCCAAGGGCGCGCGGGTTTTCCGCGATGCGCGGCCACGCGCAGCACTGGCACGGTGAATGCTGCATCACGCATGGAGGCAAAGATTCGTCTCGACGCGTGATGACTCGCCGTAGGAGGACACCATGACCGACCGAGAACGCGGTTCCCACGCCGCGGTGACCAGCGCTCGCGAGAGCGAGCTCGAGTCCGCCACTGCCGCGGCCACCGCCGCGGAAGCCGGAACGTCGCCCGACATCCAGCGCCCGGGCCAGCTCATCCGCATCGCCTCGATGGTTCGCGAGCTCCAGGGCGAGGTGCGCCAGTCATCCCCGGACGACGCCGGGCGCAAGCGGCTACGCGAGGTGTACGACCGAGCGCTGGCGGAGCTGCGCGATACCCTGTCCGGTCCCCTCCAGCAAGAGCTCGACACCCTGACCATCCCGCTCGAAGGGACACCCAGCGAATCCGAGATTCGCATCGCCCAGGCTCAGCTCGTGGGCTGGCTGGAAGGCCTCTTCCAGGGCATTCAGGCGGCGGTGTGGGCGCAGCAGATGCAGGCGCAGAACCAGCTCGAGGAGATGCGGCGGCGCGGGCTGCCCCGCATCGCGGGCGAGGACGGGCGAGTGGGCGCCAACCCGGGGCAGTACCTGTGAGCCCGCTGAGAGCCCTGAGACCTCGCAGGCCGATGAGCCCTCTCGAACGGCTGGTGAGATGGCGGGCGACACGTCGTGATCCGCTGGCCCGACCCCTGGCACTGGGCCTCGCGGCGCTCGCGGTGGCCGCGGGCGCGGCGGCATGGGTGGCGACGCAGCGCCGCGGCGCGCACGACGGCGA
>DATEDO010000180.1:0-11002 GCA_035281625.1 Candidatus Methylomirabilota bacterium | reverse complement strand
ATGGCGGCGCTCGGGCCCCTAGCGGTTGTGCGGTGGGCGGGCGCCACCGCCGCCCCATGTGTGACGGTGTGCGTCGGCGCGGCGTGCTTCCCGCCGATGGGGGACGCCGCCGAAGTAAGCGAAATCCTGCGGTATACTGGTCGCTAGTAAGTTCCCAGCCAGGAGGCGCTGACTTTCATGAGACATCGGGCCGCGGCGGTGGCTTCCCTTTCTCTCGTCCTTCTGGCGCCTGTCGCCGCGGGAGCCCAACCCGCCACGACGCCCGCTGCGTCCCCGCCCGGCCCGACCTACTGGACGGAGAGCGCGAGCGCCACCATCCCCGCCGATATCCAGCGGCTCAACGACTTCATGAACCAGCTCGCCGAGCGCATGAAGCCCGCGCTCGTGCAGGTGCGCGTGCGCCGGGCCGTGGATCCGTCCGACGCGCCCGAGCAGCAGCCGCGCTCGCCCGGGCAGCCGCCGAGCCCGCCCGAGGAAGGCCGCCGCGCCTCCGGCTCCGGCTTCATCATCCGGCAGGACGGCTATCTCGTGACCAATGCCCACGTGGTGGACGATGCCGAGCAGATCCAGATCAAGCTCTCCGACGGCCGCCGCTTCGCGGGCCGGCTGGTCGGGCTGGACGCCCGCGTGGACCTGGCGCTGGTGAAGATCAACGCCACCGGGCTTCCCGTCGCCACCCTCGGAGACTCGAACCGGCTGCGCGTGGGCGAGTTCGTGCTCGCGCTGGGTCATCCCTTCGGGCTCGAGCAGACGGTGTCCTTCGGCATCGTGAGCCGCAAGGGCGCGCCGCTCGAGGTGGCCGCGCCGGGCTTCGACTTCATCCAGACCGACGCCGCGGTGAATCCCGGCAACTCGGGCGGGCCGCTCGTCAACATGGCGGGCGAGGTCATGGGCGTGAACAGCATGGCCGCCCGCAACGGCTCCATTGGCTTCGCCATTCCGGTGAACCTCGTGAAGGGGCTCCTGCCCCAGCTGGCCGAGAAGGGCAAGGTCGAGTGGGGCTGGCTCGGCGTCACCATCGCCGAGATCGGCGAGGACGAGGCGCCCAAGTACGGCCTGAGCGAGCCGCGCGGCGTGCTCATCCGCAACGTGGTGGTGGGGCAGCCCGCCGACAAGGGCGGGGTCAAGGCCAACGACGTGATCGTGGGCGTCGACGGCGCCAGCCTCGAGGGGCCGCGCGACCTGCAGCGCATCATCTCGGCCACGCCGGTGGGGCGCACGGTGAAGCTCAAGGTGTGGCGCGAGGGCAAGCCCACCGAGCTCGACGTGGTGATCGGCGCGTATCAGGGGCCGGGCCGTATGCCGGTGCGCCGCACACCGGAGCGCACGCCGGCGCCGCCGACGGAGCCGGCACCACCGAAGTAGGGGCCGCTTCGCGATAATGCGCCGGGCTCGCTCGAGCCGTCGCGCTCTCGCGGCTCTTCTGCTCGCGGCGCCGCTCGTTGCCGCTCCCGCCGCGTGGGCGACTCAGGCGACGGCGATATTCCCCAGCGATCGGTTCACCCTCCCCGATCCCGCCCAGCTCACCGGCCGCCGCGTGGCCCTCGCCATGCCGAGCTGCCCGACCGATCCCTCCGGCTGCGACGACGTGACGCTCCTGAACGAGCTCGACGGCTTCTCGGTGAACCCGCGCGTGGCCATCACCTTCGACGCGCCCATCAAGGTGGAAAGCGTCACGCGCGAGAACGCCTTCGTGATGCCCTTGGCCCCGGAGCCGGGGGCCGGCCCGATCGGCCTCGGCCAGCTCGTGTGGGACCCCGAGGGCAAGGTGCTCTACGCCCGTCCGGAGCGCGTGCTGCTCCAGGGGCGGATCTACGCGCTCGTCGTCACCACCCAGGTGCAGGACGCCGAGGGCAAGCGCCTGCGCCCCGCGCCGGACTTCCTGAAGCCCCGCGAGGGCACGGGCCACGACCGCAAGGTGGAGACCCAGATGTGGAAGGCGCTGGCGCCCACGCGGCTCAAGTGGGCGGACATCGCCGGCATCGCCCTCTTCACCACGCAATCCGTCACCGCCGATCTCGAGCGGATGCGCGCCGTGCTCGAGAGCCGCGCGCCGCCCGCGCTCACCTTCGACCTCGCCCCGGGCGGCGCCGCGTCCGTGTACGCGCGCGCGGTGCTTCAGGGCATCGAGTTCCGCCGCCAGGTCGCCACCAGCGGCATGCTCCTGGGCGATCCGATTCCGCTGGCGTTGAACCTGCTCCCCGCAGCGGAGGTACGCACGATCGCCTTCGGCCGCTACCGGAGCCCGTCCTTCCTCACCGCCGAGCGCAACATGCCCCAGGCGCCCACGCGGCGGCCGCTGGCGCCGCCCACGGTGGAGGAGGAGATCCACGTCACGCTGTTCCTCCCCGAGGGAAGTCGTCCCGCCGGCGGCTGGCCCGTGGCGATATTCGGCCACGGCTTCACCAATGACCGGCACGTGATCACGCCCGCGGTCGCGGGCACGCTGGCACGGAACGGCATCGCCACCATCGCCATCAACGTGGTGGGGCACGGCGCCGGCCACGACGGCACCCTCACGGTGATGCCGGCCGGCGCGCCCCGGGTGACGCTGCCGTCGGGCGGACGCGGGCTCGATCTGAACGACGACGGCCAGATCGGGCTCAGCGAGGGCGTGGGCACGCGCGTGGGCTCGCCGCTTCAGCCCATCACCTCGCGCGACGGGCTCAAGCAGACGGTGGCCGATCTCATGCAGCTCGTGCGCGCGATCCGGCGTGGGACTGACGTGGACGGCGACGGGCAGCCGGATCTGGACCGCGAGCGCATCTACTACGTCGGCCAGTCCTTCGGCGGCATGTACGGGACGCTGCTGGTCGCGGTGGAGCCGCGCATCCGCGCCGCCGTGCTGAACGTGCCGGGCGGGCCGGTGATCGAGATCGCCCGGCAGGCCGCGGCCTTTCGCCCCTCGGTGATCACGGGACTCCAGTCGCGCAACCCCTCGCTCCTGAACGGCGAGAAGGATTTCGTGGAGGCGATCCCGCTGCCCGGCGAGGCGCCGATGAAGGCCCCGCCCGCCGGCGCGCTCGACATCCAGGACTACTTCGATCGTATCGAATGGCTGAATCAGGCGGCCAACCCGGTGGCCTTCGCGCCCTATCTCGTGCGCGCCCCGCTGGGGGGCGGCGCGGCCCGGCCCGTGCTCTATCAATGGGCCGTGGGCGATCGCACCGTGCCCAATCCCACCACCGAGAGCCTGCTGCGCGGCGGCGACCTCTTCCGGCTGTCCTCGCTCTATCGTCACGACCAGGTGGCGGCGAGCCTCCCCGAGCGCTTCCGCGCCAACCCGCACGGCTTCCTCACGTGGACGTTCTTCCCCGACGTGGCCGACATCGCCCGCGCCGCCCAGGAGCAGGCCGCGAGGTTCCTCCTCTCCGACGGCCAGAGAATGGAGCAGGTGGACGCGCGTTTCGAGCTGGCCCCGTCACGCCCCTGACCCGTCCCCATCCGGAGGCATGCCGATGAAGATCACCAAAGTGGAGACTCTCCACGCCGACGGCGGCTGGCGACCCTGGACCTTCGTGAAGATCACGACCGACGAGGGCATCACCGGCTGGGGCGAGTGCAGCGACAACCGGAGCCCGTACGGCATCGCCGGCTGCGTGCGCGACATGACGGATCTCCTCGTGGGCCAGGATCCGCGGCCGGTGGAGCGGCTCTACTGGGACATGCTGCGGCGCACGCGGCAGAATCTCGGCGGGGTCACCCACAAGGCCATCGCGGGGGTGGAGCTGGCTCTCTGGGACGTCAAGGCCAAGGCGCTGGGCGTGCCGGTGTACGAGCTCTTCGGCGGGCCCCTGCGCGATCGCATGCGGCTCTACTGGTCGCACTGCGGCACCACGCGGGCGCGCCTGGGCCACGTGCTGGGCACGCCGCCTCTACGCTCCTATGACGACATCGCGGCGCTGGGCAGGGAAGTCGTGGCCAAGGGATTCACCGCCCTCAAGACCAACATGGTCATCCCCGGCGATCCCGCGACCGTCTACTTCCCGGGGTTCTCCAGCGGCATCAACACCACCGACGGCGCGCCCACGGTGGAGATCCTGGGCGCCATCGAGAAGCTGATCGGCACGTTCCGCGACGCCGTCGGGCCCACCGTCGGCCTCTGCCTCGACCTCAACTACAACTTCCGCACCGAGGGCGTGCTGCGGGTGGCCAAGCTGCTCGAGAAGTTCGACATGCAGTGGGTGGAGTACGACAACTGGGACCCGCAGGCGCAGCTCCAGATCAAGCAGTCCACCTCCACGCGGCTGGCCTCCTGCGAGAGCCTCGTGACGACTCGGCAGTACCGCCCGTTCCTGGAGCTCCACGCCGTGGACGTCGCCATCGTCGACGTGCCGTGGAACGGCTTCTCCCAGTCCGTGCAGATCGGCCGCATGGCCGAGTGCTACGAGATCAACATCGCCCCGCACAACTACTACAGCCACCTTGCCGACCTCCACTCGCTCCACCTCTGCGCCGTGCTCCCCAACGTGCGCATCATGGAGATCGACATCGACGACGTGGCGTGGAAGAAGGACCTCGTCACCCGCCCGCCCCAGATCCGCGACGGCCACATCTGGCTCTCGGACGCGCCCGGCTGGGGCGCCGACATCAACGAGGAGGTCCTGCGCGCCCATCCCTGGCCGGCCACGGGCGGCGACAGCGCCCCGGCGATGTTCTACGGGATGGACGCCGAGCAGATGGGCCGCCGGTAAGCTGCTGATCTAGCGGCTCGGTTTCGATCGAGTGCCCCGTCCCGAGCCCTCACGTCGGGAGCCCCTTGACTGAGGATGCAACAACTGTTACTACTCGTAACAGTTATGGCATTCCTCAGGACCCCCCACCCCCCGGACGTGAAAGGAGCCGCACCGTGTACAAGGCGATCGCCCCCATCCCGATACCCCACCGCCCCTGGGCGCTCAACGGCATCTCGAAGGAGATGATGGTCAGCCACTACGAGAACAACTACGGCGGCGCGGTCCGCACCCTGAACGCGGTCCGCAAGGAGCTGGCGAGCCTCGAGGGCGGCGCCCCCGGCTACCGCATCCGCGGGCTCAAGCGGGAGGAGCTGAGCGCGCTCAACTCGGTGGCGCTGCACGAGCTCTACTTCGGCAATCTGGGCGGCGATGGGCGGATCATCGATCCTGCGCGCGCCATGCTCGAGGAGCATTTCGGCAGCTACGCGGCCTGGCGGCGGGAGTTCGTGGCCGTCGCGCAGTCACTCGCCGGCGGGTCCGGCTGGGCGCTCCTCACCTACTCGCGCCGCCAGAAGGCGCTCTGGCATCAGACGGCAAGCGACCACACGCAGGCCGCGGTGGATGCCACGCCCGTGCTCGCGCTCGACATGTACGAGCACGCCTATCACATGGACTTCGGCGCCAATGCCTCCGCCTACATCGACGCGATCATGCGCAACCTCGACTGGGCCGCGGTGGCCGAGCGCATGGCCGCGGTGCGGGCCGATCGGCCGCTGCCGGCGGAAGACCCCTCGGACAAGAGCCTGCCTTCGATCTCCGTCGAGGAGCTCACGGCGCAGCTCGCCCAGGGCGAGCCGGTGCAGCTCCTGGACGCCCGGCCGCGCCACTACATCGCGCGCGCTTCGGACATCATGGCCGGCGCGGTCTGGCGCGACCCGGAGCGGGTGGACGAGTGGATCGGCGAGCTCAAGCCCGACGAGCCGGTGGCGGTCTACTGCGCCTATGGCTTCCACGTCGGCTGCGGGGTGACCAAGGTGCTCCGCGAGCGCGGGCTCGACGCCCGCTACGTGCGGGGCGGCCTCTCCGCGTGGTATGCGGCGGGCGGTGCGCGCGCGGCGCGGCTGCCGGGGGAGGGAGCCTAGACGCGGCGGAAGAGTCCCGGGTAGGTCACCACGAGTCCGTCCGCGTCCACCTCGACCTCGGCCACGAAGTCCGAGTCGAGCGACTGGTAGCGGTAGCGGCGCCGCGCTTCCAGGCACGTGTAGCGCTGGGGGCTGATGGTGACGCCTCCCTGGGGCATCACGATGTAGACCATGCGTAAGTCCGCAGATTCTCCGGCGCGGAGGTTGAGGCGGCGGATCGGCAGCGTGTTGGTGAAGGGCGTCATCGGCAGATCCACGTCGATGGCGCCGTCGAGCTCGGGCCGCGGCGCGCCCGCGCCGTCGCGCCAGTGCCCGGCGCCGTCGGCGGTCAGCACGATGGCGGGGCCGCCGACTGCCTCCACCTCCACCCGGCGCACCCGCCACCCGGCGTCGCACGCGATGCGGAACCGCGCGCCGAAGCGCACGCCCTCCTCGTCACCCACGACGGCCGCGTCGGCAACGATCTCGTCCGCGGCTTCCCGCAGCACGAGATGCTGGAGCCCGGTTCCCGCCCAGTCCTGCCAGCGAGCCTCGAGCGTGCGGCTCATGGGCGCTCGAGATGCTTCTTCATGGCCTGTAGACCCTGCTCGATCAGCCCGCGCATGTAGCCGGCGAGCTCGGACGGCAGGATGTCGGCGATCCAGACGGCCCGGGTCCGTCCCTCCCCCTCGGGGAAGACCTGTAGCGACGCGTTGTGGTGGGTCAGCCGGGGCGACCCGACCACCGACCAGACGAGCCGCCGGGCCGCATCGTCCCGATCCACGATCAGCTCTCGCGCCGTCATGCCGTTGGCGAAGGTGACGACGCGAGCCCCCTCCTCCAGCCGGGTGTCGGTGACGAAGTCCGGCGCCAGGCGCGTATGGATGGCCCCCACGTCCCGGATGGCGTCCCAGACTTTCTCGACCTTCGCGTCAACCGTGATCTCGCATCGGATGGAAGCCATACCGTCGCTCCTCCCCCGCGTGGATTGATCTTGCGCCTGCCTCAAACCTGTAACACCGGCCGAGGCCGCGCGTTGGGTCGGCCAGATCAACCAGAATTACCTGGATGATCGGGCACTTGGCGGGGCAGGAACCGCTCTGCTGACTCGGGGCCCTACCCGGCCTCTCCGAGCTCGGGCCGGCAGAGCCGGGCGACCAGCAGGCGCAGCACCTCGCCGTCCACCGGGCGCGTCAGGTGGTGGGGGAAGCCGGTCGCCTGGGCGGCCGCGGCGGAGGTGCCGGGCGGCAAGAGTACGATGGCGCGCGCCTCGCGGCCGCAGCGGTAGTGGAGGTGCTGCAGGCGGCGCAGCATCCAGCCGCCGGCCCGGGTCCGCAGCAGCGCGCTCTCGCACACGATGACGTCGGCGGGCCGCGTGACCTCCAGGGCGTCGGCTACGGTCGTCAGGGTGACGACCGCATCGCCCATCTCGAGCACCTGGCGCAGGAAGTCTCGCGCGTGCACGTCGTCTTCCACGATGAGGACGTGAATCCCGCTGAGCTCTCCCACCGCCGTCTCCCTCGCCGTCGAGATGACCATCCGGTAAAGGGTAGCGAGGGGCAGGCCCCCCGACCGGGGCCGACGACGCCAGAAAACCGGTCAACCACGACGAAAGGCGCGGGGCGAGACCCCCGTCCAGCGCCGGAACGCCCGCTGGAAGGAGCTGGGATCCTCGTAGCCGAGGAGGTAGGCGACCTCGGCGACCGCGAGACGGCCGTCGCGGAGCAGGGGCTGCGCGGCGTCCTGACGCAGGCGGGCGAGCACGGCGGCGAAGGTGGTCTTCTCCTCCGCGAGGCGGCGCTGCAGCGCCCGCGGGCTCAGGCCGAGGCGCTGCGCCACGCGGTCGAGATGGGCCTCGCCGGCGGAGAGATCCGTCCAGAGGACGCGCCGCACCCGGTCCTCCATGCTGCGCTCGGCCCCCAGCGCGGCCAATGCCTGCTCGGCGAGCTGTTCGAGATAGCCGGTGAGGCTGGGGTCGGCCGCGGCGACGGGGCGCGCCAGATCGGAGGCGGAGAGAAGGAAGGCGGTGCCGAGCGCGCCGAACTCCAGCGGCGCGCGGAAGAAGCGCTCGTACTCCTCCGCCACATCGGGGCGGCGATAGGGGAGCTGCACCATCAGCGGCTCGATGGGCGCGCCGGTGATCTCCCGGCACACGCCGAGGAGAGTGGCCAGCCGCGCGTCCGCCGCGGGACGGAAGGCGCGCAGCGCCGGCTGCACGTCGATCCGCACCCACGTCGCGCCCCCGGTCGGCTCGAGCTGAACCTCGAGCGCGTCGGACACGATACGGTCGTAGCGCGCGATGCGCTCGAGCGCGGCCCCCAGCGTCCCGCTGAAGCACATGGTGTAGCCGACCAGGCCCAGCTCGCGCGCGCGGATATCGGCCCCCAGGCGCAGCCCCAGGGCCGGATCGGGCAATTGGGCGCCGGTCGAGCGCCAGAGGCGCACCATCGCGGCCAGCGGGATCCGCGCGTCCGGGTCCTGGAGCTGCCGCTCGCTCAGCCGCGCCTCCCGCAGCAGCTCGGCGCGCGAGGCGCCCCAGCGCGTCAGCCGATCCAGGTAGAGGAGGGCGAGCCGGGCGAGCCCCGAGGGATCGTTCACTTCATGCGGTGCGGCTCTTGAGGTACGAGTTCTTCACCAGGATCTTGTCGCCCTTGAAGGTGAAGACGTCGCAGCCCGTGACCTCGACCTTCTTGCCGTCCGTCGTGGTGCCGGTGAACGTCCACTCGGACAGCCCCCGGTCGCCGGAGACGAAGTGGCGCGCGTTCCCGAAGTGCACGTCGGGGAAGCGCTTGAACACGCCGGCGAAGCCCTCGCGCACGGCCTCCTTCCCCACGAAGCGCTTCCCCCACGGGTCCGGGCCAGCGGAGAGCTCGAACACGCAGCTCTCATCCATGAACGTCATGAGGTAGTCCACGTCGTGCCGATTCCAGCCGTCGCCGAACGCTTCCAGATCCTTGACCGTGACCATGGGTGTGTCCTCCCTGCGCGTGAGCGTCGCGCCGGAGCGCGGCGCCGTCAAGCGACGATTTTCCGTGCGCGTTGTATGGGGTCGGGCCCGCGCGGCGACCGGATGTATCGCGGTGGGCCGGACCGCCGATCAGGCGAGCAGGAGCTTGAGGCCGCCCGCCACCGCGATCGCGATCAGCGCCAGCGCGAGCGCGCGCCGCGGGATGCGCGCATTGAGGCGATAGCCGAGCGTCGTGCCGACATAGAGCAAGGGCGTCGTGACGAGGGCCAGGAAGGCCAGGTGCCAGGTGACGAAGCCGATGGTCGCGTAGGCCACGAGCTTCAAGAGATTGGCGCAGACCACGACGGCCTGGCCCGTGCCTACCACCACCGCCGCGCCGAGCCCGAGGCCGGCGAGATAGGGCCCGAGGATGATGCCGCCCGAGTTGGCGACGATCGACGCGACGCCGGCGCCCAGTCCCACGGCCAGGCCGGCCGGAGCGGACGGCCGGGCGTGCCCGCGGGGCAGGCGCAGCAGCGCCACCAGGCTCAGCGCGCCCATGATGAGGGCAGAGGCGCCGATGAGCCGTCGGAGCCCCGTCTCCGACAGGCCCGAGAGCAGCCAGGCCCCCAGCACGATGCCCGCCAGCGAGGCGGGGAGGAGCATGCGCAGAAGGCGCGCGTCCCACCGGCGCCAGTAGAGATAGATCGACATCGGATCCGACAGCACCATCTGGCAGCCCAGGAGGCCCAGCACCGCCGACGGCGGCATCACGAGGGAGAGCAGCGGGGTGAGGGTGAGGCCGATGCCGCCGCCCACCGAGGTCTTGAGCACGCCCAGGATCAGCGCGGCCGCGGCGGCGAGCAGCGTCTCGGTCAGGTCGGGGAGCGGCAACCCGTGTAGCCTAGTCGAGATGCGCGGGCTCGTCGAGCGGGCGATCGTGATGCGGGCGGGGGAGGGCGCGGCGGCGGGCTGGTCCTTCGCCTACTTCTTCTGCGTGCTCTCGAGCTACTACATCCTGCGCCCGGTGCGGGAGACCCTGGGCGCGGCGGCGGGCGTGGAAGGGCTCCCGTGGCTCTTCACCGGGACGTTCCTCGCCATGCTGGCGGCGGTGCCCGTCTTCGGCGGGCTCGCCGCGCGCTTCCCGCGCCGCACGCTCCTTCCCGTGGTCTACGGCTTCTTCATCGCCTGCATCCTCGCCCTCTTCGTCCTGCTCCGGAGCGGCGAGACCGGGGCGTGGGCACCGGCCGCCTTCTTCATCTGGCTCTCGGTCTTCAACCTCTTCGTGGTGTCGGTGTTCTGGAGCTTCATGGCGGATGTCTGGCGCGAGGAGCAGGCCCGCCGGCTCTTCGGCGTGATCGCCGCCGGAGGCAGCGCGGGCGCCATGGCCGGGCCCGCCATCACCGCCGTGCTGGCCGCGCGCGTGGGGCCGGTGAATCTCTTGCCGCTGTCCGCCCTGATCCTCGCCGGCGCGCTCGTCTGTATCGTGCGGCTGCGCCGGTGGGCGGTGGCGCCCGAGCACGGGCCGGCGGCGCGCGCGGCCCAGGAGGAAGCGCCGCTCGGCGGGAGCCCCTTCGCGGGGCTCACCGGCGTGCTGCGCTCCGCCTATCTGCTCGGGATCTGCGGCTTCGTGGCGCTGGGCAATCTCCTCGGCACGTTCATCTACTTCCAGCAGGCGCTGGTGATCCGCGCGGCCTACGCCGAGCCGGGCGAGCGCACCGCCGTCTTCGCGATGATGGATCTCGCCGTCAACGCGCTGACGATATTCGCCCAGCTCTTCGTGACCGGCCGCCTGGCCGGGTGGATCGGGCTGCCGCGACTCCTGGCCGCGCTGCCCGCGCTGAGCCTGCTCGGCTTCGGCGCCCTCGCCGCCATGCCGTCCGCGCCGGTGCTCATCGCCTATCAGGTGCTGCGGCGCGCGACGACCTACGGCGTCACCGGTCCGGCGCTCCAGGTGCTCTTCACCGTGCTGTCGCGCGAGGAGAAGTACAAGGCGAAGAACGTGATCGACACCCTGGTCTATCGCGGCGCCGACGCTCTCAGCGGCTGGGCGTATGCTGGGCTCACTGCGCTCGGGATGGGGATCAGCGGCATCGCGCTGCTGGCCCTGCCCGTGTCCGCGGTGTGGAGCGCGCTGGCCGTGCATCTCGGACGGCGCGAGGAGGAGCTGCGGCATGGCGGCTGAGCATCGCGGGGCGCCCCTCACGCGGCGCACCGTGCTGGGGCTGGGCGCGGGCGCGCTCGCGGCGGCGCTCCCC
>DATEDO010000179.1:0-2076 GCA_035281625.1 Candidatus Methylomirabilota bacterium | reverse complement strand
GCCCCGAGCCGGGGCGATGGAAGGCGGGCGCGCTGGGCAGCCAGCCCGTCACGCCGGGGAGTGTGTTCGGCGCCCCCGTGAGCGGCCCCATGGCCGATCCGCTCTACGTCCAGGCGTCGCTCGTCGCCCAGGCCTGGCCGGTCCAGGCATTGCTCGAGACCCTTCGCCGGCCCTACGGGAGCCTCTGAGGGACGGTCGAAGGACCGGCGGGCGCGGAGCGACCGCGCCGCGCCCGCCGGATCACCGGCCCGCCGGATCAGCGAGATGACGCCGCGCGCCCCGCACGGGCCACCGTCGCCATCCCGGAACGCGCGGACGCGCGGTGGACCCCGGGCGCGGAGGCCAGGTAGGGACCCGGATCGACGGGTCGCCCGTTCACGAGGATCTCGTAGTGCAGATGCGGCCCCGACACGTGCCCCGTGGTTCCGGTCAAGCCGAGCACGGCGCCCTGCTCGACCCGTTGTCCGCGGCTCACCCCGATCTTCGAGAGATGACCGTACAGGGTGTGAATTCGATCCCCATGATCGACGATGATCGTCTTGCCGTATCCATTTTGCCAGCCGGCAAAGACCACCGTCCCCGCGGCCGCGATCCGACACAGCGTCCCGGGCTCCGCGGCGATGTCGACGCCGTGGTGAACGCGCGCGAACCCCCGGCGCGGCCCGAAATCGGAGGTGATCGGCCCACGCACCGGCCACCTCGACCGCAACGCCGTCACCGTGTGCTGCCGCGATCCATCCGCGAAGCGGGCGCGGGTGAGGTGTCGCTTGTGCGACGCCTCGTCACCCGGCACGCTCCGGCTGACGGCCTTCGTGGCGCCACCGCCTGCGACGTTCCGCTGCCGCTCGCTCGCCGCAGCGGGGACCGCCGAGCCGACGAGGACGACGAGGGCGAGCGATAAGGGGGCGGAGCCTGCAAAAGGTCCCATCCTGGCCCCCACACCGGCAACTCGTGTGCCAGCACGCGGGCCGATCGAAAGTCCACGAAAGATCGGGGCGCGCTCGGGCCTGGGGGCGGGCGCGGGAACGTCTTACAAGCCCCGAGAAGAACCGACCCGGAACTTCTGCTCGTCTCACCTTTCGGGGGTACGGCCTCGACCACGTGCCGGCCCGCCCCGCTGCTACGGAATCTGCGCGAAGTACTGGGCGAGAGCCTCCGCATCCTCCCTAGAGAGGCCGCTGGCGCGGTCGATGCGCGGGTGGGGTCGCTGGCCCGAGGCAAAGGCCGCGATCTGCGCGGCGGCGTACTGAGGCTGTAACCCCGCGAGCCGCGCCGCGGTCTCCCGCCCGGAGTAGTCCGGCTGGTGGCAGGTCGCGCACATCAGGGCCTGCGCGCGCGATTGGCCCAGGGCGACCTTCCCCGCATCGAGCTCGAACCGCTCACGAATGCGCGCGCGGGCCGCGAAGTACGCGGCCATGGCCTGCACGTCCTTCTCGGAGCGCTCCCCCCAGTACCGCTGGTGCCCGTCGCTGGGCCGGCGCTTCTCCTTGAAGGCCTTGAGCTGATTGACCAGGTACTCGTAGGTCTGACCGTCCAGCGTCGGCACGTAGGACACCGAGTACCCGGGGCGATGGCACACGGTGCAGAATCGCGCCCGCTCTTCGGTCTCCGGATCGGCGGCCGCCGAGGACGCGATCGCGGACAGGAAGGCCGCCGCGACAAGAGTCTTTCGCATACGCTGGAAGGAGAGTAGCACCCAAAGAGCTTCTATTAAACGGTGTAGCGCTCGCTCGAGGCTGGCCTCATCGTCCTGCCTCGTCACCGGAGCCGCCACCCGAACCTCGACGAGATTCGAGCGCACCGCCCGCGCATGTGGCGGCGTCTCGATCAGGAACTCCGCCCACACTCGATACACGCCGGGGCTTCTGAACGTCACTCCTCGGTTTCCAAGCGAGATCCTGGGATTGCTGCGGACGGACCTACACCAAAGGCAACTCAGGGACGCAGTGGCCGTAAGCGGCTGGAATCGAGCGCGAGCTGGTACCTCGCTCGTA
This sequence comes from Candidatus Methylomirabilota bacterium, assembly GCA_035281625.1. Taxonomy (GTDB): domain Bacteria; phylum Methylomirabilota; class Methylomirabilia; order Rokubacteriales; family CSP1-6; genus DASRWT01. The sequence goes on along the minus strand of DATEDO010000179.1, from coordinate 82 downwards.
GCCGCCGGTGCTAGATCGGAGTTGTCTTGCGCGGCTGCGCTTACTGGGTCGTACGCCAGAAGCGAAGCCTTGAAGGCCACTT
>DATEDO010000178.1:0-33881 GCA_035281625.1 Candidatus Methylomirabilota bacterium | reverse complement strand
CGCGTCGCCGCGCGGCTGGCCGCGCGCCGCGCCGAGGACTGGGTCTGCGTGCCGCCCGGCGCCGACGCCGCGCATCTCCGCGGGGCGCCGGTGGCGCTGCTCGATCTCTCCATCGAGATGGCGCGGCGGCTCGCGCGCTGGGGCATTCGCACGCTGGGCGAGCTGGCCGATCTCCCCGGCCGCGATCTCCACGAGCGCCTCGGCTCCGAGGGCGCGCGGCTTCAGGCCCTGGCGCGCGGGGAGGATCTGCGCCCGCTCGATCCCTGGCGGCCAGCGCCCCGCTTCGAGGAAGGCCGCGAGCTCGACTGGACCCTCGACAACCTCGAGCCCCTCTTCGGCCTCTTCGCCGAGTGCGCCGAGCGGCTCGCCGCGCGGCTGGAGGCGCAGGCGCTGTCCGCCGACCGCTTCGAGTGGTCGTGCCGGCTGATCGCGCGCCCCGGAGAGACGCCGCGCACGGTCGAGGGCGCCTTCGTGCCGCCGGTGCCCACGCGCGAGGCGCGCGCGGTGATGGCGGTGCTCCGCGCCACCCTGGCCGCGGAGCCGCCGCCCGCCGCGGTGACCGCGCTCACTCTGCGCGCCCACCCCGTGCGCGTGGCCGCATCGCAGGAGCCGCTGGATGGCGAGGGACGACCCAGCCCGCGCACGCTCGCGGAGACGGTGGCGCGCGTGATCGCGCTGGTCGGGCCGGGCAATCTCGGCGTGCCCGTCTTGCTCGACAGCCATCGCCCCGACGCGCTGCGCCTGGAGCCGCTGAGCGCCGGGGGGAGCGGGCCGGAGCACGCCGAGCGCGCTGGCAATGCATTCATTCTCGCGCTTCGCCGCTGCCGCCCGCCGCGGCCGGCGCAGGTGCGGCTCATCGGCGGCCGTCCGGTGCATCTCCGCGCGGACGGGCTCGGCGGCCCCATCGTGGCCGCGGCGGGCCCCTGGCGCAGCTCGGGCGACTGGTGGCTGGACAGCCCCTGGGTCTTCGACGAATGGGACGTGGAGCTGGCCGACGGCACGCTGGGCCGGCTCGCGCACGACGGCTCCACCTGGCTGCTCGAAGGCATCTACGACTAGGAGACCCATGGTCGACATCCGCCCCTTCACCGTGAGCATCCCGCAGCCGGCGCTGGACGACCTGCGCGCCCGCCTCGCGCGCACCCGCTGGCCCGACGAGGTGGACGGCGCGGGCTGGGACTACGGCGCCAACCTCGCCTACATGCGCGACCTCGTGAGGTACTGGGAGACGGGCTTCGACTGGCGCCGCGAGGAGCGCGCCATGAACGCCGTCCCGCACTTCCGCGCCCAGGTGGACGGGATCGGCGTGCACTTCATCCACGTGCGCGGCCGCGGGCCCGCGCCCATGCCGCTGCTCGTCACGCACGGCTGGCCCAGCTCGTTCGTGGAGATGCTTCAGATCATCCCGCTCCTCGCCGATCCCGGCGCCCATGGCGGCGATCCCGCCGATGCCTTCGACGTGGTGGTGCCGTCCGTGCCCGGCTTCGGCTTCTCCGACCGGCCGGGCCGGGGCATGACGCGGAGCCGCGTGGCCGCGCTGTGGGCGCGCCTGATGGAGGGCCTGGGCTACGCGCGCTACGCCGCCCACGCCAACGACATCGGCGCGGTGATCTCGGGCTGGCTCGCCTACGATTTCCCCGAGCGGCTGATCGCGCTCCACACCATGATGCCGGGCTTCCCCTCGCCGGTGATCGGCGAGGCCGCGCGGCCGTTCACCGACGCCGAGCGCGCGCATGCGGAAATTCAGGCGCGCTGGATGCGGGAGGAGGCGGGCTACAACGCCATCCAGGAGACGCGGCCGCAGACGCTCGCCTACGGCCTTCACGACTCGCCGGTGGGGCTGGCCGCGTGGATCGTGGAGAAGTGGCGCGCGTGGACGGATCCCGCCGGCGACGTGGAGCGCTACTTCTCGCGCGATCTCCTCCTCGCCAACGTCACCCTCTACTGGCTGACGGAAACCGCCAATGCCGCCAACCGCTCCTACTACGAGCGGGCGCGCGAGCCCCGCGCCATCACCGAGCGCATCGCCGTGCCCACCGGCGTGGCGCTCTCGACCGAGGCGGTGCAGCGGGTGCCGCGCGAGCGCGCCGAGCGGGGCTACGCCGACATCCGCCGCTGGACGGAGTTCGACCGCGGCGGCCATTTCATGGCCGCGGAGGAGCCGGCGCTCCTCGCCGCCGAGCTGCGGGAATTCTTCCGGGCCTTTCGATGACGCGCCCCGCGGTCGGTGTCGTCGTCACCGACATGGACAACACCCTCTTCGACTGGCTGGCCATGTGGCATGCCGCCTTCGGGGCCATGCTGGACCGCCTCGTCGCCGACAGCGGGGTGCCCCGCGAAACGCTGGAGCGCGAGATCTACGCCCTGCACCAGGCGCACGGCACCACGGAATACGCCTTCGCCATCCAGGCGCTGCCCTCGCTGCAGGCGCGCCATCCCGGGGAGGACTTGACGGTGCGCTATGCCGCCGCCATCGAGGCCTATCGCGCGGCGCGGCGGGCCACGCTGCGCCTCTACCCCGGCGTGCTCGATACCTTGCGTGCGCTGCGCGCGGCGGACGTGCGCGTGATCGCCTACACGGAGTCGCTGGCCTACTACGCCGCCTATCGCGTGCGCGCCCTCGGCCTCGACGGCGTGCTGGACGCGCTCTACTCGCCGCCCGACCATGCGCTGCCGGACGGGATCAGCCCGGACATGATCCGCCGCTATCCGCCCGAGTACTACCGCCTTCACGGCACCGCGCATCGCCACACCCGCGCCGGCGCATGGAAGCCCGACGCCGCCGTGCTGCGCGGCATCCTCGACGAGATCGGCGCCGCGCCCGACGAGGCCGTCTACGTCGGCGACAGCCTCCTGAAGGACGTGGCGATGGCGCAGGCCGCGGGCGTGGTCGACGTGTTCGCGCGCTACGGCGATGTGCGCGGCCGGCCGGGCTACGACCTGTTGCGCCGGGTGACCCACTGGCCGCCCGCCGTGCTCGCAGGCTCGGAGCAGCGCGTGGAAGCCGACGTGCGGCCCACCCACGTGCTGAAGGACGGCTTCGGCGAGCTCCTCGATCTGATCGCCCCCCGCCGCGCAGCCGCGCGACGGTCGCCGGCCTAGCCCGCGCGGAGATGTCGCGTGTTCGTCGAGCTCCACGCCCGCAGCGCCTTCAGCTTCCTGGAGGGGGCGGCCCTGCCCGAGGCCCTGGCGGAGCGCGCCGCCTTGCTGGAGCAGCCGGCCCTGGCCCTCCTGGATCGCGATGGGCTCTACGGCGCGCCCCGCTTCTACCGCGCCGCGACCCGCGTCGGCATCAACCCACTGGTCGGGGCGGAGGTGACGCTGGCCGAGGGCGGCCGCCTCCCCCTCCTCGTGGAGAGCCCGGAGGGCTATCAGAACCTCTGCCGCCTCATCACCACGATGAAGATGCGCGCGCAAAAACCTGAGGGGGCCGCGACGCTCGAGGAAGTGGCAGCGCACGCCGCGGGGCTTGTATGCCTCACCGGCGGGGAGGACGGCCCCCTCGCGCTGGCGCTGGAGGCCGGCGGCGCGCCCGCCGCGCGCGGGCGGCTCGACCGGCTCGTCGGTATCTTCGGCCGCGGCAACGTGTACGCCGAGCTGCAGCGTCATCTCCGCCGGGCCGAGGAGGCGCGCAACGAATGGCTGAGCGACGCGGCGGCGAGCCTCGGGCTGCCGCTGCTCGCCACCAATGCCCCGCGCCTGGCCGAGCGCGGCCAGCGGCCGCTGCTGGACGCGCTCACGTGCATCCGCCATCACACCACGCTGGACCGCGCGGGGCGGCTCCTCGCCGACAACAGCGAGCGGCACCTGCGGCGCACCCGCGACATGGAGCGCCTCTTCGCCGACTGCCCGGAGGCGGTGGCCAACTCCGGCGAGCTGGCCATACGCCTGGCCTTCACCCTGAAGCACCTGGGCTATCGCTTCCCCGACTACCCCTTGCCGCCCGGGCAGACGCCCATCGGCTTCCTGCGTCATCTCGCCGAGGCGGGCCGGCGCGTGCGCTACGCGCGCGATGGGAAGCTCGCCGAGCGCGCGCGGAAGCAGATCGCGCGCGAGCTGGACCTCATCGCCCGCCTCGACCTCGCCGGTTACTTCCTCATCGTGTGGGATCTCGTGGAGTACTGCCGCCGCGAGAACATCCTGGTGCAGGGGCGGGGCTCGGCGGCCAACAGCGCCGTCTGCTATGCCCTCGGCATCACCGCCGTCGATCCGGTGGGCATGGAGCTCCTGTTCGAGCGCTTCCTCTCCGAGGAGCGAGGCGAGTGGCCCGACATCGACCTCGATCTGCCCAGCGGCGACCGGCGCGAGCGCGTGATCCAGTACGTCTACGAGCGCTATGGCCGGCTCGGCGCGGCCATGACCGCCAACGTCATCACCTACCGCGGCCGCCTGGCCGCCCGTGAGGTGGGCAAGGCGCTGGCGCTGCCGCCCGATCTCATCGAGCGCCTGAGCGGCTTCGTGTCCGAGTTCGAGTACAAGGATCCGGGCGACACCCTGCTCACCCATCTCGGCGCCGCCGGCTGCGATCCCGCGCACCCGCGCATCCAGCGCTTCGCCGAGCTGTGGACGGCCATCCAGGATCTGCCGCGCCATCTCGGCCAGCACTCGGGCGGCATGGTGATCTGCCAGGGCCGCCTGGACGGCGTCGTGCCGCTGGAGCCCGCCAGCATGCCCGGCCGCTCCGTCGTGCAGTGGGACAAGGACGACTGCGCCGCGCTCGGCATCGTGAAGGTGGATCTCCTCGGGCTCGGCATGATGTCCCTGCTCCAGGACGCCATCGAGATGCTGGCCGCGCGCGGCCGCATCGTGGATCTCGCCCAGTTGCCGCCTGACGATCCCACGGTATACGCGATGCTCAAGCGTGCCGACACCGTGGGCGTGTTCCAGGTGGAGAGCCGCGCCCAGATGGCCACGCTGCCGCGCCTCCGCCCCGAGCGCTTCTACGACCTCGTGGTGCAGGTGGCCATTATTCGACCTGGGCCAATTGTCGGCGACATGGTGCATCCCTACCTCCGCCGCCGCGCCGGCCGGGAGGAGGTGACGGTGCCGCATCCCTCGCTCGAGCCCATCCTGCGCCGGACACTGGGCGTTCCGTTGTTTCAGGAGCAATTGCTGCGCATGGCCATGGCCACCGCCGGCTTCACCGGGGGCGAAGCCGAGGACCTCCGCCGCGCGCTGGGGTTCAAGCGATCGATCCGCGCCATGGCCGAGATCGAGGCCAAGCTCCGCGCCGGCATGGCCCAGCAGGGCATCACCGGCGAGCCCGCCGAGGCGATCATCCGCTCCATCACCGCCTTCGCGCTATACGGCTTTCCGGAGTGCGTGGTGGGCGATACGCGGGTGATCGATGCGAATACGGGCCAGCGCGTGAGGATCGAGGACGTTGTGGCCGGCCGCGTTTCGCTCACTCATACGCTGGCCTGCGGAGAAGAAGATCTCCGGCTCCACAAGCGCCGGGTGTTGGGGGCAACGCCCAGCGGTCCGCGCATGGTCCATCGCCTGCGCACCGCGCTCGGCCGGGAAGTGAGGGCCACCGCCGAGCACCCGCTGCTCACGCTGAACGGATGGTGCCCGCTGGGCCATTTGCGCGTGGGGGACCAGATCGCGGTGCCCCGCGCATTGATCGGTCTAGGGAAACGCCGATGGCCGCGACATGAGATCGTCGTTCTTGCCGATCTTATCGCCGAGGGTAATCTCTGTCATCCGAGCACCCCGTATTTCTACACAACTGATGCCCAGCACCGAGACGAGTTCGTCACCGCCGTGGAGGAGTTCGACAATACGCGGGCGACGGTTGCACCACACCATAGCTGTTATAGCGTGCACACACATCGGAAAGATCCCTCCCGGCCCAATGGAGTGGTCGAATGGGCAAAGCGGCTTGGCCTCCGGGGAGTGAGTGCCCACTCGAAGCGGCTCCCGCCCGAGGTATTCGAGCTTCATGATGAGGATTTAACCCTTCTTCTCGCCAGGCTGTGGGAAGGGGATGGATCGCTTTCACGGGCACGGCATGCGTCATACGACACGGCATCTCGGGACCTCGCAAGTGATGTTCAACATCTTCTCCTTCGGCTAGGGATCGTGTCCCGCATATACGAGCGGATCAGGCCATATCGTGATCGACAGGTTGCAAGCTTTGTTGTGACCATCACCGGGGATGACAATCTCCGCGAATTCAATCGTCTGATCGCTCGCCAATTTCTGAGTGAGCGAAAGCGATCTCTGGCAGAGACTCTGACAGGCTCATGCCCAACTCGACGCTCATCTCGGGACGTTGTTCCGGTCGCAATCCACGAAATCATCAATGGGGCTCGTGCGCGAGCCGGGGTGACATGGGATGAAATCCAGGAGCAAACGGGACTGTCACCCCAGGCACTTTGTTCGCCCGACCGGTCGAAGCGCGGCTATCGCCGATGGGTGGTAGCTCGTCTGGCCAAATATTTCGACTCACCAATTCTGACTCGTCTTGCAAGCTCTGGCGTGTACTGGGATTCCGTCGTCTCGATCGAGACGGTCGGCGTCCAGGAAACCTACGACCTCTCCGTCGAGGAGGACCACAACTTCATCGCCAATGATCTGGTCGTGCATAATTCACATGCGGCAAGCTTCGCGCTCCTCGCCTATGCGAGCACGTACATGAAGGCGCATCACCCCGCCGCCTTCTACGCCGCGCTCCTGAACAATCAGCCCATGGGCTTCTATCACCCCGCGACGATCGTGCGGGACGCGCAGCGCCACGGGCAGGCGCTCAAGCCCATCGACGTCACGCGCTCGGACTGGCTCTGCACCATCGAGGACGACGGCGCGGTGCGGCTCGGCCTGCGTTACGTCAAGGGCTTGCGGGAAGACATCGGCAAGAGGATCGAAGCGGAGCGCCGCGTGCGGCCCTTCGCCTCCGTGGCCGACCTCGTGCGGCGCAGCGAGGTGAACCGCGAGGAGCTGGCGCGGCTGGGGGAGGTGGGGGCGCTGCGCGGGCTCCGTCTCGAGCGCCGCCAGGCCCTCTGGGAAGGCGAGCGCGCCATCCGGCCCACCGGGGCGCTCTACGCCGCGCTACCCGACCCGCCGTCGCCCTCGCCGCTGCGCCGCATGACGGTGGAGGAGCGCGTGGTCGCCGACTACGAGGGCACCGATCTCTCCATCGGCCCGCATCCGATGGCGCTCCGGCGGCGCCGTCTCGCCGCCCAGGGCGTGGTGCGGGCCGCCCAGCTCGAGCGGCTGCCCAACGGCAGCCCGGTGCGCGTGGCCGGCGCGGTGGTGGTGCGCCAGCGGCCCGGCACCGCCAAGGGCTTCGTCTTCCTGAACCTCGAGGACGAGACCGGCCTCATGAACATCATCGTCCGTCCGCAATTCTTCGCCCGTTACCGCATGCTCCTCACCGCCGAGCCGTTCCTCCTCGTGGCGGGACGGCTCCAGCACGAGGACAATGTCATCTCCGTGCGCGCCGAGGGGATCTGGCGCCTGGACATGCAGATGGGGGCGGTGCCCTCGCACGACTTCCACTGACGGGCGGAATTCCTTACACTGACGTCGTGACGTCCGCCGCCACGTCCGGCCGCCGCGTGATCCGCACCATGTGCCCCATGAACTGCCATCCCACGCTCTGCGGGATGCTGGTGGAGGTCGAGGGCGACCGGCTCCTCGAGGTGCGGGGCGATCCCGACAATCCCGACAGCCAGGGCTTTCTCTGCGTGCGCGGCCAGGCCTCGCGCGAGGTGATCGGGAATCCCCAGCGGCTGCTCCGGCCGCTCGTGCGCGAGCGGCGGGACGGACCCTGGCGGGAGGCGAGCTGGGACGCGGCGCTCGATCGAATCGCCGCGCGCATGCAAGCCGCGGGACGCGAGGCGGTGGGGCTCTGGAGCGGCCACGGGGCCTTCTCCAACAACTACGGCACGCGCGTCTCGTCGCACCTCATGCGCCGCTTCGCCAATCACTGGGGCTGCCAGTGGTGGAACCCCACCATGATCTGCTGGGGCCTGGGGGCGTTCGGGCTGGGGCTCACCGGCCTGCTCGAGACCAACACCAAGGAGGACATGGGCGAGCACGCCGCGCTCATCCTCCTTTGGGGCGCCAATCTTGCGAGCCAGCCGAACACCGGCCGCCACCTCGCGGCGGCCAAGCGCCGCGGCGCCCACGTCGTCACCATCGACGTGCGCGAGACGGAGGCGGCGGCGCTTTCGCACGAGACCCTCCTCATCAAGCCGGGCACGGATGCCGCGCTGGCCATGGGCATGCTCCACGTGATCCTCGCCGAGGGCCTCGAGGATCGCGACTTCGTGGCCCGGCACACCGTGGGCCGGGACGCGCTCGCGGCGCACCTCTCGCCCCACACGCCCGGGTGGGCGGCGGGAATCACCGGCATTGCCGCGGAGCTCATCGTGGCCCTCGCGCGACGCTATGCCGCCACGCGGCCGGCCAGCATCGTGCTGGGCGGCTCCTCCATGCACAAGGGCTCGAACGGCTGGCACGCCGGCCGGGCCATCGCGTGTCTGCCCGCGCTCACCGGCAATGTCGGCGTTCCCGGCGGGGGCTTCGGCCCGCGCCACGGCAGCCGCGCCCACGGGCAGGAGCTCAACGACATCACCGATCCCGCGCGCCGCCCCCCCGGCCACTATCTCCCGTTGCAGATGTCCAGCGTGACCAACGCCCTGCGCGATGGGCGCCTGCGCGCGCTCCTCCTCTTCGGCACCGACATGCTGTCGTCGTACGCCGAGGCCAACGCCGTCGCGGAGGGGCTGGGGCGCGCCGACCTCGTGGTGAGCCACGACCTCTTCATGAACGACACCGCGCGCCGCTTCGCGGACGTGGTGCTGCCGGCCACCGCGTGGCTCGAGGAGGTGGGCTGCAAGAGCACCAACACCCATCTCTATCTCATGGAGCGCGCGCTGCCCGCGGCGGGCGAGACGCGCACCGTGACGTTCGTGCTGCGCGAGCTGGCGGCCCGGCTCGGGCTCGCGGACTTCTATCCGTGGGCGGGGGAGGAGGGCGTGCTGGACGCGCTGATCGCGCATCCGTCCACCGGTGGCGCCACCGTCGCCGCGCTCCGCGCGGAAGGGGGGATACGGCCCCTGCGGATCTCGCACGTCGCGCACCCGGACCTCCGCTTCCCCACGCCCTCGGGCAAGCTCGAGCTCTACTCCGAGCGCGCCGCCGGGCTCGGCCTGCCGCCGCTGCCGGTGTATCAGCCGCTGCCCGACTCGCCGTACCCGCTGATCTTCCGCCAGGGGCGCACGCTCACCCAGTTCCACTCGTTCTACGACCACGGCCAGGTCCTGCCGACGCTGGCGCGGCTCGATCCCGAGCCGGTGCTCTGGATGGCTCCGGGCGATGGCGCGGTCCGGGGGCTGGTCGACGGCTCGCCGATCCGGCTCTTCAACGAGCGGGGCGAGATGAAGGCCCGAGCCCGTCTCACGGACAAGATGCCGGCCGGGACGGTCTGGATGCGGGACGGCTGGGCCGGGCTCAACGCGTTGACCGCCGGGCTGGCGGCCATCCCCGACGACGCCGTGGAAGTGTTCGGTTTCTCGGCGGGCCAGGCCTCGTTCGACGCCCGGGTGGAGGTCGCCCCCGCCTGAATGGCTGAATCGCGGGTGTTAGAATGGCCGTCCTAATGGCGGCGGAGTCCAGGGGGGATCGGTGCCGATCTACGAGTACGATTGCGGGGGCTGTCACCGGCGGGTGAGCCTGCTCGTGCTGGTCCCGTCCCGGGCGGAAGATCCCCGATGTCCGCGCTGTGGCAGCTCCGAGCTGAGCCGCCTCATGTCCCGCTTCGCCACGGTGAAGTCCGAGGATGCCCGCCTCGATTCGCTCTCCGACCCATCCACCTTCGGTGACCTCGACGAGAACGACCCCGCCAGCGTGGCGCGATTCACCAAGCGCATGGGCGAGGAGATGGGCGAAGACCTGGGCGATGACGTCGACGCGGCCATGGAAGAGGCCATGGCCGAGGGCGGCGACGAGGGGAGCGGCGACGCCGGCGCCGATGCCGGCGGCAGCGACGACGGGGACGGTCTCTAGCCCGTGAAGATCGAGACCCTGCACGGCCTCGACGCCGTGGATCCCGCCCGCTGGCTCGTCCTCCTGGATCGGGCGCCTTCGCGCTCCGTCTTCATGACCCCGCCCTGGCAACGGGAGTGGCTGCGGGCGTTCGGAGCCGGGCGGCCGGTGCGGGTGCTCGCGGTCAGCGACGCGGGGGAGACGCTCGCCGGCCTCCTCCCGCTCTACGAGGAGGCGCCGGGCCTCTGGCGCATCGTGGGCGGCATCGACGTCTCCGATTATCTGGATCTCATCGCGGCGCCCGGGCGGGACGAGGAGGTCTGGGAGGCGGTGCTCCAGCATCGCGCCGCCGAGCGCGACACCTGGCACCTGCGCGGGGTGCGGGCCGCCTCCGCCACCGCGTCCCGGCTGCCGGCCCTCGCGCCGGCCCACGGGCTCCGGGCGGAGGTGGAGCGCGAGGAGCGGTGCCCCGTCCTCGAGCTGCCCGACAGCTGGGACGCCTACCTGGCGCGGCTCTCCGGCAAGGACCGGCACGAGCTGCGGCGCAAGATGCGGAAGCTGGAAAACGAGCTGCCCGAGGTGCGGGTGCGCAGCGTGAGCGCGCCGGCCGAGCTCGACGCCGCGCTGGGAGCGTTCCTGCGCCTTCACCGGCAGTCGCGCACCGGCAAGGCCAAGTTCATGGACGAGCGCATGGAGCGCTTCTTCCGCGCGGCCCTGGGCGCCCTCGCCGAGCGGGGCTGGGTGCGGCTCTGGCTCCTGGAGTCGGCGGGCACCGCGGTGGCTTCCTTCATCTGCACCGAGTTCGGCGGCTGCGTGGGTCTCTACAACTCCGGCTTCGATCCCGCCCACTCGAAGCTGGCTCCGGGCATCGTCCTCCTGGGCCACGTGATCCGCGACGCCATCGAGCGTCGCATACCACTCTTCGATTTCCTACGTGGAGACGAGCCCTACAAGTACGCCTTCGGACCCATCCCGACCGACGTGATGAGCGTGCGGCTCTCTCCATGAACCTGCGCGTCGCGGTGCTCTCCGTGCACACCTGCCCGCTCGCCGCCCTCGGCGGCAAGGAGACGGGCGGGATGAACGTGTACGTGCGCGAGTCGGCCCGCGCGCTGGGCCGCATGGGCGTGGAGGTGGACGTGTTCACGCGCTCGCAGGACCCCGGCATCCGGCGCATCGTGCCCCTGGGCGAGAACGCTCGCGTCATCCACCTGCCGGCCGGGCCGGAGCGCCCCATGCCGCGCGAGGTCGTGCATGAGCACCTGGCGCAGTTCGTGGAGGGGATCGAGGCGTTCCGCGAGTCGGAAGACCTCGCCTACGACCTCGTGCACGCGCACTACTGGCTCTCCGGCGTGGCCGGCCTCGAGCTGCGCCGCCGCTGGGACACCCCCGTGATCCAGATGTTCCACACCCTGGGGCGGCTCAAGAACAGCGTGGCCCGCGCGCCGGGCGAGCGGGAGCCGCAGCTGCGCATCGGCGAGGAGACGCGGGTGATCGGCGCGGTGGATCGCATCGTGGCCGCCAACTCCGTGGAGCGCGCGCATCTCGTCTGGTACTACGGCGCCGCCGCGGAGCGCATCGCGGTGATCCCCTGCGGGGTGGACACGGAGCTCTTCCAGCCCATGGGCGCGGCCACCGCCAAGGATCTCCTGGCGCTGCCGCCGGACCCCATGCTGCTCTACGTCGGGCGCCTTCAGCCCATCAAGGGGCTCGAGACCCTGCTCGAGGCGATGGTTCACCTCCCGGCCGGGGTGCGGCTCCTCATCGTGGGCGGCGATCAGGACGAGCCCGAGAACGGCCACGGCGAGTATCTGCGAGGCCGCGTCATCGCCCTCGGGCTCCAGGAGCGCGTGCGCTTCCTCGGCGCTCAGCCGCAGGAGCGCCTGCGCCTCTTCTACGCGGCCGCCGACGCCACGGTGATGCCGTCCTACTACGAGTCCTTCGGCATGGTGGCGCTGGAGGCCATGGCCTGCGGCAGCCCGGTGGTGGCCTCCCGCGTGGGCGGCCTCACCACCACGGTCCGCGACGGCGTCACCGGCTATCTCGTCACCGAGGGCGACGCCACGGCGCTCGCCGGGCGACTCGCCGCCGTCCTCGCCGACCCGCGGCTGCGCGAGCGCCTGGGGCGCGAGGCCACCCGCTGGGCCGCCGAGCATCGCTGGCCCTGCGTGGCGGAGCGCGTGTGCGGCCTCTACGCCGAGCTCCAGCCCACCGCGTCCCAGCATCTCGACCAGGCCCGCTGTACCCAGCGCTGAGCGTTCACCGGGAGGGACTCATGGAGCTCTTCGAGGTCATGCGCACCACGTTCTCCGGCCGGGAATTCACCCCCGACCCGGTTCCCGATGCCCTCATCGCTCGCATCCTCGACAACGCGCGCTTCGCGCCGAGCGGCGGGAATCGTCAGGGCTGGCGGGTCATCGTGGTGCGTGACCGCGCGTCCCGCGAGGCCATCGCGGAGCTGACGGCGCCCGCGGCCAAGCGCTACGCCGCGCAGGTGGCGCTCGGCGAGAGCCCCTGGAACACCATCGACCCCACCAAGGCGGACGCGGCCACCATCGAGCGCACGCCGCCGCCGCCACGGCTCGTCGAGCCGTACATGAAGGCGCCGGTGGTGCTCGTCGTGTGCGTGGATCTCAAGGTGGTCGCCTCGATGGACCAGTACCTGTCGCGGGTGGGGCTCATCAGCGGCGCCTCCGTCTACCCGTTTGTGTGGAACATCCTCCTCGCCGCCCGGCAGGAGGGGCTGGCCGGCACCATCACCACCTTGCCGGTCTCCCAGGAGCCCAAGCTCCAGGCACTCCTGGGCATCCCCTCGCACGTGGCGGTGGCCGCGGTGATGCCGATGGGCCGCCCGGTGACGCGGCTCACCAAGCTCAAGCGCAAGCCGGTGGCGGAGTTCGCCGTGCTCGAGCGCTGGGGCGGGACGCCGCTGGCCTCGCCCGCGCCCTGACCGCGGCCGCGACGGCGGGCGCGCGCGCCACGCCGCCGCCGGGATGGCCCCAGGCCCTGTGTTAGACTCCCCGCCTGATGGACGTCCTGCTGGACGTACGTGACCTCCACACCCAGTTCCACACCTCCAGCGGCGTGGTACGCGCCGTCGACGGCGTGTCGTGGGACGTCCGTCAGGGCGAGACGGTGGCCCTCGTGGGCGAGTCCGGCTGCGGCAAGAGCGTGAGCGCGCTGTCGGTGATGCGCCTCGTGTCGGCCCCCGCCGGCCGCATCGTGGGCGGCCAGATCCGGTTCAAGGGCCGCGATCTCCTCGCCCTCACCGAGGACGAGATGCGCAAGGTGCGCGGGCGCGAGATCGGGATGATCTTCCAGGAGCCGATGACCTCGCTCAATCCCGTGCTCACCGTGGGGCGGCAGCTCACCGAGACCATGGAGATCCATCTCGGGATGACGCCCGCCCAGTCCCGCGCCCGGGCGGGGGAGATCCTGGGGCTGGTCGGCATCTCCGATCCCGACCGGCGGCTGCGCCAGTACCCGCACCAGTTCAGCGGTGGGATGCGGCAGCGCATCATGATCGCGATGGCGCTGTCGTGCAATCCCGCCCTCATCCTCGCCGACGAGCCGACCACCGCGCTGGACGTCACCATCCAGGCGCAGATTCTCGAGCTCCTCAAGGATCTCTCGCGGAAGCTCGGCGTGGCCATGCTCATGATCACGCACAACCTCGGCGTGGTCGCGCGCTACGCCGACCGGGTGAACGTGATGTACGCGGGGCGCATCGTGGAGCGGGGGACGGCGCGGGAGATCTACGCCAACCCGCGCCATCCCTACACGCTGGGGCTGCTCCGCTCGGTGCCGCGGCTCGACGAGCCGCGGAAGTCGCGCCTCGACCCCATCAGCGGCCAGCCGCCCGACCTCACGCGGCTGCCCTCTGGCTGCGCCTTCGCTCCGCGGTGCGCGTTCGTGGTGGATCGCTGCCGCGTCGATCGGCCGGAGCTGACCACGGTGGCCCCCGATCACACCGCGGCCTGCTGGGAGTCCGAGCGACTCACCACCGCGAAGGTGGTGGCATGAGCACCGCGACAGCGCCACCCGGCGACGAGATCCTGATCGTCAAGGACCTCGTCAAGCACTTCGCCATCGGGGGTGGGATGTTCGGCGGCGAGCACGCCGTGATCAAGGCGGTGGACGGCGTGAGCTTCTCCATTCGCCGCGGCGAGACGCTGGGACTCGTGGGGGAGTCGGGCTGCGGCAAGACCACCACCGGCCGCTGCATTCTTCAGCTCGAGAAGCCCACCGCGGGCCAGATCCTCTTCGAGGGCCGGGACCTGACGACCCTGCCCGAGGGAGAGCTCCGCCGGGTACGGCGCCGCCTTCAGGTCATCTTCCAGGATCCCTACAGCTCGCTCAACCCCCGCATGACGGTGGGGCAGATCATCGCCGAGCCGCTGGCCGTGCACGGCATCGTGCCGGACCGCGTCAACCGGACGGCGCGGGTACGGGAGCTGCTGGGGCATGCCGGCCTGCTTCCGGCCATGGCCCGGCGCTACCCCCATGAGCTGTCGGGCGGGCAGCGCCAGCGGGTCGGAATTGCCCGGGCGCTGGCCATGGAGCCCGCCCTCATCGTGTGCGACGAGCCGGTGTCGGCCCTGGACGTGTCCATCCAGGCCCAGATCATCAACCTGCTGGAGGAGCTCCAGGCCGAGTTCGGCCTCACCTACCTCTTCGTGGCCCACGACCTCTCGGTGGTGCGGCACATCTCGGACCGCGTGGCCGTCATGTACCTGGGCAAAATCGTGGAGATCACGGACCGGAAGTCGCTCTACGAGAGCCCCCAGCATCCCTATACCCGGGCGCTCCTGTCCGCCGTCCCCATCCCGGACCCCGCCGTCGAGGCCGGCCGGGAGCGCATCGTGCTGGGCGGGGAGGTGCCGAGCCCCCTCAACCCCCCCTCCGGCTGCGTCTTCCATCCCCGGTGCCCGATCGCCATCGAGGAGTGCCGCCGGGAAGTTCCTGCCCTCCGGGAGCTCCGGGCCGACCACCGCGTCGCCTGTATTCGCGCCTGACACCCTTGACAGGTCGTGGGCCGTATCGCTAATGTACGGCAAGCCTTTGGAACTTCAGGCGCACCTCGCGCATTCAGTCGGCAAGCACTCCACTCTCGCAATCTCAACGGGGAGGTAAGTATGAGAGCGTTCCGGACCCGCTCCATGCTGTTGCTGGCCCTCGCGGCGCTGTCGCTCTCGCTCGTCGTCACGGCGAGCGCCCAGGACAAGCCGCGGTACGGCGGCGAGCTCGTCTTCGCAGTCCCCTCCGAGCCGCCCAGCTACGACGGCCATCAGGAAGAGACGTTCGGGCTGATGCACCCCATCGGCCCGCACTACAACACGCTGCTCCGCGTGGATCCCTTCGACCGGACCGGGACCAAGCCGGTCGGTGACCTCGCCGAGTCGTGGGTCATCGCCAAGGACGGCCTCACGTACACCTTCAAGCTCCGGCGCGGCGTCAAGTTCCACGACGGCGCCGAGATGACGTCGAAGGATGTCAAGGCCTCCTACGACAAGATCATCTTTCCGCCCGCGGGCGTGAAGTCTTCCCGCCAGGCCATGTATCAGGCGGTGGAGGCCATCGAGGCTCCGGATGCCCAGACGGTCCGCTTCCGGATGAAGTGGCCGGAATCCTCGTTCATGCTGAACCTCGCCTCGCCCTGGAACTTCATCTACAAGGCGGAGATCCTCGCCAAGGACATGCACTGGTACGAGAAGAACATCAACGGCACGGGCCCCTTCAAGTTCGTGGAGCACGTGAAGGGCTCGCACTGGGTGGGCAAGAAAAACCCCGACTACTGGGACAAGGGCAAGCCGTATCTCGACGGTTACCGAGCCCTGTTCATCAGCTCGTCCTCGGCGCAGGTCGCGGCAGTACGGGGCGAGCGCGCGCACATCCAGTTCCGGGGCTTCACCCCCGCCGACCGGGACAGCCTGGTCGCCGCGCTGGGGAACAAGGTCACGGTGCAGGAGAGCCCGTGGGACTGCGTCCTGATGGTCGCCATGCACCACGAGAAGAAGCCCTTCGACGACAAGCGGGTGCGCCGCGCCCTGACGCTCGCCCTCGACCGCTACGAGGCGTCGAAGAACCTCTCGAGGATCGCCATCGTGAAGGACGTGGGCGGCATCCAGGTGCCGGGCACGCCCTGGGCCACTCCGCCCGAGGAGCTGGAGAAGCTCGCGGGGTATGGGCGCGACATCGGGAAGTCCCGTGCCGAGGCCAAGCGCCTGCTGAAGGAAGCGGGGGTCCCCGAGGGCTTCTCCTTCACCTTCAAGAACCGCGGGATCCCGCAGCCCTATGAGCCCGTCGCCATCTGGATGATCGACCAGTGGCGGCAGATCGGACTCAACGTCAAGCAGGAGATCATCGAGGCCTCGGCGTATCACCCCATGCTCAAGCGTGGCGACTTCGAGGTCGCCATGGACTTCGCGTGCGGGTTCATCGTCGAGCCGGATCTGGACCTGCACCGGTTCGTGAGCACCTCGGACGCCAATTACGGCCGGCACAAGGACAAGGTCATCGACGAGCTCTTCCAGAAGCAGGCCCGGGCGCTCGATCCCAACGAGCGGCGGACTCTGCTCCGCACGCTGGAGAAGCGGCTGATCGACGAGGAAGTGCACGTGTTCTACACGCTGCAGTGGCACCGGATCATCCCGCACTCCTCGAAGGTCAAGGGGTGGACGATCACGCCGAGCCACTATCTCAACAATCAGCTGGACACGGTCTGGCTCAGCGAGTAAGCGGCATGGGCAGCCCGGGCCGGCGCTGACCGGCCCGGGCTCCGGCGCGGCATGAAGAAGTACGTGCTCAAGCGGTTCCTGCTGATGTTTCCCACCCTCCTCGGGGTGGCGGTACTGATCTTTTTCCTGATCCGCATCGTCCCCGGCGACGTGGTCGAGCTCCGCCTGGCCGGTGACAGCCGCGCGGTGTCGGACGAGGTCCTGGCGCAGGAGCGGGCCAAGCACGGGCTCGACCAGCCGGTGTGGAAGCAGTTCCTCGTCTGGCTGTGGGGCGCGGTGCGTCTCGACTTCGGCAAGTCCATGTGGACGGGCGCGCCGATCTTCGAGGAGATCCGGCTCCGCTTCGCGCTGTCCTTGCAGCTCGCGATCATGGCGACCACCGTGGCGGTAGTGCTTGCCATTCCCCTGGGCGTCATCGCCGCCATCAAGCAGGACACGTGGGTGGACTACGCGGTGCGCGTGATCTCGATCGCCGGGCTGGCCACGCCCTCGTTCTGGCTCGGCATCGTGTTCATCCTCTGCATGCTCATCATCTTCAAGTGGCTTCCGCCGATGGTGTACACGCCCTTCTGGGTGAACCCGTGGCAGAATCTGCTCCAGCTCATCTGGCCCGCCCTCGCGGTGGGCTATCGCTATTCCGCGGTGGCCACGCGGATGACCCGCTCGGCCATGCTGGAGGTGCTGCGCGAGGACTACATCCGCACCGCCCGCGCCAAGGGCCTGATCGAGAAGCTCATCCTGTCGCGGCACGCGCTCAAGAACGCCATGCTGCCGGTCGTCACCGTCATCTGTCTCGAGTTCGCCTTCCTCCTGGGCGGCCTCGTCGTCACCGAGCAGGTGTTCAACCTCAACGGGCTCGGCCTCCTCTTCGTGCAGGCGGTCGCGCACCGGGACTACACGCTGGTGCAGGCCCTCGTCATGCTCGTGGCCGGCTTCTTCATCATCGTCAACTTCTTCACGGACCTCCTCTACGCGTGGCTCGATCCCAGGATCCGATTCAGATGAAGACGCGAAGCCACCGTATAGAGGTCGCCCCTTGGGGCGACCGTGGATCAAATCGGATATCGCCGCACCCGCCGGAAAGGATCGCCTAGTGGCCGTTAGTCCCGCCCCCGACGTCGCCCTCGGCGTGGAGCAGGCGCCCTCCCGGCGCTGGCTTGCCGGCATCCACGACTTCACGCGGCGCCGGCCTCTCGGCGCGATCGGCGCGGCCGTGGTGCTGGTCATGATCCTGGTGGCGACGTTCGCGGGCCCGCTGGCGCCCTACGATCCGGTCGCGGTGGACTTCGGCGCTATGCTGTCCAAGCCGTCGGCGCAGCACTGGCTGGGGACCGACGCCTTCGGCCGCGACGTGCTCTCTCGCCTGATCTACGGCTCGCGCACCGCGCTGTTCGTGGGCTTCGGGGCGGCGCTGGTGGGGTCCGTCGTCGGCGCGGTGCTCGGAGTGGGCAGCGCGTACTTCGGGGGCCGGATCGACCTCTACCTGCAGCGGCTGATGGACGTCTTCCTCTCGTTCCCCCTCATCATCCTGGCGCTGGCCATCGTGGCCATTCTGGGCAACGCGCTCCACAACGTGATCATGGCGATCACCATTCCCATGATCCCCCGCTGCGCGCTGGTGATCCGCTCTTCCGCCCTGTCCATTCGCGAGATGCCCTATGTCGACGCGGCCCGCGCCGCCGGCTTCGGCCACGCGCGCATCATCCTGCGCCACATGCTGCCGAACGTCATGGCCCCGTTCCTCATCCTGCTCACCTCGTTCCTCGGGCAGGCGATCCTCCTCGAGTCGTCGCTGTCGTTCCTGGGTCTGGGCGTGCAGGAGCCGACCGCGGCCTGGGGACTCATGCTGCGCGGGGCCGCGGTGGAGTTCGCCGAGACCGCGCCCTGGATGGCCATCTTCCCGGGCCTCGCCATCAGCCTCGCCGTGTTCGCGTTCAACCTCTTCGGCGACTCGCTGCGGGACGCGCTCGATCCCAAGCTGCGCTCCCTGTAGGTGGCCGCGAATCGCTTGACAGGGTAGGATGTCGTTGATACAACTACGTGGGTTTGAGCGCGCCGAACCCGCCGATGTGTCGGGGGTTTTGCGCGCCAGCGGATATTCCAGGAGGCCCGAATGGCGTATATCATCGCGGAGCCCTGCATCAACGTCAAGGACAAGGCCTGCGTCGAGGTCTGCCCCGTGGACTGCATCTACGAGGGCAAGGACATGCTCTACATCCATCCGGATGAGTGCATCGACTGCGGCGCATGCGAGCCGGTGTGCCCGGTGAAGGCGATCTTCGCCGAGGACGAGACGCCCGCGAACTGGAAGAATTACATCGAGTTGAACAAGCAGTTCTTCAAGGACAATCCGGGCGTCAAGCCCGCGACCAAGTCGTAAGCGTCCGTCCCGTCGCGACGGCCCGCGGGGATCCGGAAGCACTCGGATCCCCGCTGCTGCGTTCGCGCCCCGGCTCCGCCCCTGCCGTTTCCCCCGTGACGCGCGGCATGCCCAGTGTCGCGGGCAGCGCGTCCACGCGGATGCACAGCCCTTCGTGCAAGGACGGCGGGTGATCGCATCGATTCCCGCGAAAATGGCGCGGGCGTGCCGATGGCACGGCGCTTGCCATTCTCGTCCGGCATGCCGCTCACGACGATCTGCCCGCCGCCGCCTCCGCCGCCCCGGCCCACGCCCGGATTCCACGGCGCGGTGACCGAGTTCAAGCGCCGCCTCATCGAGGCCACGCTGTTCCAGCTTGGCGGCAACCGGACCCGCACCGCCCGCGCCCTCGGGCTCCAGCGCACCTACCTCCTGCGCCTCATCCGCGAGTTCGGTGTCAACGTGCCGCATCAAGGGCTGCCCGCGCGGCGCACCGCCGCGCGCGACGGCCGGCCCAAGGACGTTGACACTCCCCGCGCCGCGGTCCGACAATGACCGCGTGACCGACGTCTGGATCTCCGGCGCGGGGATGACCCGGTTCGGGAAGCGGAGCGAGTCCCTGCCGGATCTCATCGCCGAGGCGGCCTACGCCGCGCTGGCCGACGCGCGGATCGACGAGCCCGACGCCATCGTGGTCGGGGCCATGAACCCCGAGGAGTTCACCGGGGACGGTAATTTCGGCTCCCTCATCAACACCCACCTGGGCCTGTCCCGCGCGCCCGCGCTCCGGGTGGAGACGGCCACGTCGTCCGGCATGGCCGCCTTCTACGCGGGGTTCGCCGCGGTGGCCGCGGGGCTGCAACGGCACGTCCTCGTGGTGGGCGGCGAGAAGATGTCCCACCTGCCGACCCCGCGGGTGTCCGAGATCATCGGCCGCTCCATCGATCCCCACGAGCGGCGCTACGGCACCACCATGCCCGCCCTCGCCGGCCTCATCACCCGGGCGGCCATGCAGCGGCACGGCTTGACGCTGCGGGAGATCTCGCAGGTGGCGGTGAAGAACCATCTCAATGCCAGCCGCAACCCCTATGCGCACTTCCAGGAGCCGGTCACGCTGGAGGCGGTGATGGAGAGCCGCGTCGTCGCGGACCCGCTCCGGCTCTTCCATTGCTGTCCCATCTCCGACGGTGCCGCCGCGGTGGTCCTCTCCGCCGAGCGCGCCGCGGTCCGGGTGGCCGGGATCGGGCAGGGGACCGACACCATCGCCATCCGCTACCGGGCCGACCTCACCTCGTTCCGCGCGACCCAGGTGGCCGCCCAGGCCGCCTATCGCATGGCCGGCTTCGGCCCCGAGCGGGTGGACGTCGCCGAGCTCCACGACGCGTTCTCGCCCTTCGAGATCATCTCGCTGGAGGACACCGGGCTCGTGGCGGCGGGCAAGGCCGGCCGCGCGACCCTGGACGGCGAGACCGCGCTGGAAGGCCGCCTCCCCGTGAGCCCTTCGGGCGGGCTCAAGGGCCGCGGCCACCCGCTCGCCGCCACCGGCATCGGGCAGGTGGTCGAGCTCTGCTGGCAGCTTCGCGGCGAGGCGGGCGCCCGCCAGGTGCGGGAGGCGCGCGTGGGCCTCGCCCAGTCCATCGGCGGACTCGCCACCAACAACTGGATCGTGCTCCTGGAGACGGCGCGATGATCGAGTCGACGCTGCCCGCCTCGATGTGCCCCCGCTGCGAGCGTCTGGTGGTGCCGCCGGCCGCGCGCTGCCCGGAGCACGGCGCCGCCATGGAAGCGGCGACCGTGCCCAACATGGGCGAGGTCGTGTCCTTCACCACGCTTCATTCGCCGCCGGAGGGCTTTCGCTCGCCGCTGCACATCGCCCTCGTGGAGCTGGAAGGGGGCGCGCGGCTCTTCTGCCATGGCGAGGAGACCAAGGGCGTGAAGATCGGCTCGCGTGTGTCGGTGGAGAACGTGGATTCCGTGTATTACTTCTCGCACATGGGCTTCGCGGACCGGGCGCGCCTGTTCTGGCGGCGCGCGGGCGCGCGGGGCGAGAAGGTCGCCGCCATCAGCAAGAGTCTCGTGCAGGGGCTCATCGGGGGAAAATCTCGTGGCCAGAGCTAAGAAGCGAGTCGCCGCGCCGAAGCGGGCCCGCGGTTTCTCCGACTCCCGTCCGCCGCTCGCCGGCATCCGGGTCATCGATCTCACCCGTGTGCTCGCGGGGCCTTTCTGCGCCATGGCGCTGGGCGACATGGGGGCCGAGGTCATCAAGGTCGAGGAGCCGGGAAAGGGCGACGACACCCGCGGCTGGCCGCCGTTCGCTGGCGGCGAGGCCACGTACTTCATGGCGGTGAACCGCAGCAAGAAGAGCCTGACCCTCAACCTCAAGGCGCCGGAAGGGCAGGCGATCCTCAAGGGTCTCGTCGCCAAGGCCGACGTGGTGCTGGAGAACTTCCGTCCCGGGACGATGGAGCGCCTGGGCTTCGGCTTCGAGGGCCTCCGGAAGTCGAACCCGCGCCTGGTCTACTGCTCCATCTCCGGCTTCGGCGAGAGCGGTCCCGAGGCGCCGCGCCCGGGCTACGACCTCATCGTGCAGGGCGAGTCCGGCGTGATGGACCTCACCGGCTTCCCCGACGGGCCGCCGCTCAAGGTGGGGAACTCCATCGCCGACCTCGTGGCGGGCATGTCCGCCGCGCACGGCATCGCGCTGGCCCTGCTCGCGCGCGAGCGGACGGGGCGCGGACAGAAGGTCGAGATCGGCATGCTCGACGCGATGGCTGCGCTTCTCACGTATCAGGCGGGCCTGTACTGGAACGCGGGGGGCAAGCCCGGCCGCCGCGGCAACGCGCACCCGTCGATCGTCCCCTACGAGGTGTATCAGGCGCAGGACGCCTATCTCACCCTGGGCGTGGCCAACAACTCGCTCTACGAGCGCTTCTGCGCCGCCCTCGGCCGTCCGGATCTCGCCAAGGACGCGCGCTTCGACACCGAGGCCAAGCGCGTGACCAATCGCGAGACGCTCAATCCCATTCTCAACGCGGAGCTCGGCAAGCGGCCCGCCGCGGAATGGCTGGCCCGGCTCGACAAGGCGGGCGTGCCCGCGGGGAAGATCAAGACGGTCCCCGAGGTCTGCGAGAGCCCGCATCTCAGGGCGCGCGGCATGGTGGTGGCGCTGCCCCATCCCAAGGCGGGCACGGTCACAATGATGGGCGTGCCCATCCGACTCTGGGACACGCCCGGCGCCGCGCGTCTGGCCCCGCCGCTGCTGGGCCAGCACACCGACGAAGTGCTGACGCGCCTGCTCCGCTACCCGCGCGCGAAGGTGGCGAAGCTGCGGGCAGCCGGCGTGATCTGACGGGCTCCGCGGATCCCGCGCGTGGGCTTCTGCGCGCGCCGCATTCTCCCGCGGGTCTCGCGCGTGTCGGCTACCGGGGGATTGCCGCGGCGGACCGCGCGCCGCCCGCCCCTTCGCAAACTTGACTCCCCCGGGCGCCTTCCCCCATGATGGGCGCCCCATGACGCGGCTCATCAAGCTCTACGACACCACGCTGCGCGACGGCACGCAGGGCGAGGGCGTGGCCTTCTCCATGGAGGACAAGGTCCGCATCGCCCACCGCCTGGACGCATTGGGAATTCACTACATAGAGGGCGGCTGGCCGGGCTCCAACCCGAAGGACCTCCGCTTCTTCAAGCGCGTGCAGGGGGCGGTGTTCAAGACCGCCAGGATCTCGGCGTTCGGCGCGACGCGCCGGCCCGGGGTGCGTCCCCAGGAGGATCCGAACCTCCAGGCCCTGGTCGAGGCCGGGCCGCCGGTGGTCACCATCTTCGGCAAGTCCTGGGATTTCCACGTGACGGCGGCGCTCGGAACCACGCTGGAAGAGAACCTCTCCATGATCGGCGACTCCATCGCCTACCTCCTCAAGCACTTCGAGGAGGTCATCTACGACGCCGAGCACTTCTTCGACGGCTTCAAGAAGAACCGCGAGTACGCCCTGGCCACGCTGAAGGCGGCCGCGGCCGCTGGCGCCCACTGCCTCGTCCTCTGCGACACCAACGGCGGCTGCGTGCCGGCGGAGATCACCGCGATTCTCCGCCAGGTCAAGCAGATCGTGCGTCCGGAGAGCCCGCTGGGCATCCACGTCCACAACGACACCGAATGCGCGGTGGCGAATACGCTGGCCGCGGTGGCGGAGGGCGTCAACCACGTCCAGGGCACCATCAACGGCTACGGCGAGCGCTGCGGCAACGCGAATCTCGTCTCCATCATCCCCAACGTCATGCTGAAGCTGGGGCTCGGCAGCATCCCGCCCGAGAACCTGCGCGACCTCCGCGACGTCTCGCGGTTCGTCTCCGAGCTGGCCAACCGGAAGCCCTGGGCGGCCCAGCCCTATGTCGGCGACTCCGCCTTCGCTCACAAGGGCGGCATCCACGTGTCCGCGGTGCTCAAGCACCCCGACACCTATGAGCACGTGGACCCCGAGAGCGTGGGCAATCATCGGCGCGTGCTCGTGTCCGAGCTGGCCGGCCAGTCGAACATCCTGTGGAAGGCCCGCGAGTACGGGATCGACCTCGACAAGAACACGCCGGACGCCCGCCGCATCCTCGAGATGCTCAAGCGCCTCGAGGACGAAGGGTTCCAGTTCGAAGGGGCGGAGGCGTCGTTCGAGCTGCTCATGGAGCGCGCCCTGGGCAATCACCGGCCGTACTTCGAGCTGCAGGGCTTCCGCGTGATCGTGGAGGAGCAGGGCAACGGCACCGAGCCGGTGGCGGAGGCCACCGTGAAGCTCCGCGTGCGGGGCATCGAGGAGCACACCGCGGCGTCGGGCAACGGTCCCGTGAACGCATTGGACCACGCGCTCCGCAAGGCCCTCGAGGACTTCTACCCGAGCCTCCGCCAGATGAGCCTGCTCGACTACAAGGTCCGCATCCTCGACGAGTCCAAGGCCACCGCGGCCAAGACCCGCGTCCTCATCACCTCGGGGGACGGTGACGAGACCTGGGGGACGGTGGGCGTGGCCGACAACATCATCGAGGCCTCCTGGCAGGCCCTGGTGGACTCGATCGAGTACAAGCTGCGGCGCGACGAGCGCCGCGGCCAGCGCTGACCGGCGGCACCCGGGCCGCTCTGGGCGGCTAGATCCCCTCGCGCTTGCGCCAGGCGAGGATGTCCTCGATGTGCTCCCGGTAGTGGTGCCGGCTATTGGCGTCGAGGAGCTTCCAGGCGGTGCGCTCGGGCACGACGCGCTCGTCGGGGACGCCGGCGGCGGCGCGCATGAAGTCGGCGTGGGAGGCGTCGAGCTCGCGGAGGATGTCGGCGGTGGCCCACCCTCGCTTGGCCTCGGCGAACTTCGCGTTCCACGCGTCGACGTCGGCATAGCTGACGCCGGCGGGGATGGGCTTCTCGCCGCGGGTCAGCCGGTCGAGCGCGGGGAGCATCTCGCGGTGCCAGCCCGAGATGTGTCCGAGGATCTCGCGCACGCTCCAGCTCCCGCACCAGACCTCGCGCATGCGCGTCTCGTCGAGGCCCTGCACCGCGCGCTTGAGGGCCTGGAACTCCGTCTCCGCTTCCGCGAGGAGCTGGCGCTTGTCGTCCGGCATGGGCGTCTCCTAGGCGAGGCCCCGGGGCGGCACGCGCTTGTAGAACAGGAGCTCGCGCACGCCCTGGGGCAGATTGTCGATGTAGCCGCTCGGCGCGTAGCCGAGCGCGGTGTGCATCTGGATGGAGGCGGCGTTGGTCTCCTCCGTGGAGGAGAAGACCCGCGGCGACAGGGACACCGCCTCGACCGACCGGTAGAACTCCCGCGCAATGCCCTTGCGGCGGTAGTCCTCGCGAACCACCACCAGCGAGATGAAGGTGCAGCCGAACCAATCCGTCCGGTAGGCGAGGAAGGCGATCACCTCGCCGCCCGCCTCCGCCACCATCACCTGATGCCGCTCGAAGTGCGACTTCACGAAGGTGCCCGCCCGCTCCGCGCCGATGACGGTGGCGGCCAGCTCGGTGCAGGCGCCGGCGTCGGCGAGGCGGGGCAGGCGGATCTCGATCATGGCGCGTGTGAAGCTCATTGTAGGGGCGGAACGGCGTGGAAGTCGAGGAGCAGGGCCGCGTGGTCCGAGAGCGCGAAGCTCGGCCGGCGCCCCGGCCGCGTGCGGCCCCACTCGTAGCGCACGGCGCCGAGCGCGGGCAGGAGCGCGGCGTTGAGGAAGGCCTGATCCAGGCGAAAGCCGTTCCCGGCGTTGGGCGAGTACCAGGTGTACACGCGCTCCGCGCCGCGGAAGTGGCGGAAGCCGTCGCTCCAGCCCGCGCGGGCCAGCCCCTCGATCCACCCGCCCTCGCGGGCGTTGAAGCCGGCCCGGCACGTGGGCGCCTCGTCCACGCCGGGGCGTCCCGAGTTCGTGTCCCCGATCAGGAGCGCGGGGCCGTGGCCCCAGCGCTCGGCCATCCGAAGCACGGCGTCGAGGAAGGGCCACTTGAAGCCGGTATCGCGATTGGGGACGTGCATCGCCCCCAGGACGAAGGGGCGCGGGCCCTCGACTCCGGCGAGCAGCCAGCGCCCGCGCTCCCACGGCCGAGCCCGCGCGGCGAGAGGCCGGATCGGCCACCGCGAGGCGATGAGGAGCGCGTTCACGCCGGGACGGCGGGGATTCGCGGTGGTGACCTGATGGGCGAGTCCCTGCTCGGCGAGCGCCCGCGCCAGCGCCGCGCTGGGCGGCGAGCCGCGAAACTCGCAGAGCGCCACCACGTCCGGCGTCCAGCGGCCGAGCTGGGCGGCGAGAGCGGTCACCCGGCCCCCACCGCCCGCCCGGATGTTCCAGCCGATGATTCTCATGGATGGCCGCGCGGGCCAGGCTCGCGCCGGCGGCGGCTCAATACGTCCCGGGCCGGATCTCCTTGTAGAGCGCCTTGAGCCTCTCCGCGGTGAAGTCCGGGCTCTGGCACACGGAGATGATGCGCTTCTCGTTGGCCTCCACCTTGGCGATGGCGTCGGGGATGCCGGCGGCGATGTCGTGCGGGATGGTCACCACGCCGTGCTGATCGCCGTGGATGAGGTCTCCGGGCTTCACCCAGACCCCGCCCACCTTGATGGGGATGCCGAAGTCCACCATGTGCACGTTGGCGTGGGACACCGAGACGTGCGCGGCGCAGAACTGGAAGCTCAGCGCGCGTACCTCGTCGAGGTCGCGTACCGAGCCGTCGGTCACCACGCCGACGCAGCCCAGCGCGCGGTGGATGTTGGCCTGCACCTCACCCCACTGGGCGCCCTGTCCCCGCGGGTCGTCGAGGTCGTGCACCACGATCACCCGCGGCGCCGGGATGGTCTGGATGAAATCCCACCAGCCGAAGAGGCTCGCCCGATGGCCCTCGATGGGCCCCTTCTCCGCGCGGATGATCGCGGTGCAGGCATAGCCCACCATGGGTCCCATCTCGGGGAACAGCGCCTTGATGTCCGAGGAGAGGTTGCCCTCCTCGCGCGGCCGGACATTGAAGGTCTCGATGGCGTTGGCCACGCTGGGGCTGGTGATCTTCTTGAGCTGGTCGATCTGGTGGCTGCTCAGCGGCACGGCTCAGTCTCCTTTGGTGAGCGCCGCCTCGACGGCGGCGAGGGTGGGGGCCACGGGGTTTGTGGCGCCGGCGTCGGCGGCGCCGGGCTGCTTGAGCCCGTGGCCGGTGACCACGCAGACCACGAGATCGGTGGAGGCGATGCGTCCCTCGCGGCGCAGGCGCCGGGCGACCGCGACGGACGCGGCGGCGGAGGGCTCGGCGTAGATGCCGGCCGTGCGCGCCAGGAGAGCCTGCGCGTCCAGCAGCTCGGCATCCGTGGCGCTGGCGGCGAGGCCGCCGGTGCGGCGCACCGCGTCCAGGCAGCGCCAGCCCAGCTGCGGCGCGCCCACCGCGATGGCCTGCGCCACGGTGTCGCCGGCGGCGATGGGCGCCACGTCGTCCCGGCCCGCCTCGAAGGCGCGCGTGATGGGATCGGCGGCGGCGGGCTGGGCCGCGACCATGCGGGGCGCCCGCGGCGCCCAGCCCAGCTCCACCAGCTCGCGCCAGCCCTTCCAGCACGCGGTGACGCCCAGCCCGCCCCCGATGGGATGGACCATCCACGCGGGCGTCTCCCCGTGGAGATCCTCCCAGGTCTCGAAGGCGTAGGTCTTCTTGCCCTCGTTGCGCCAGGGGTTGGTGGAGAGGCACGAGTACCAGCCGAAGGCCTTGAGCGCTTCCTTGAAGAGCGCGAAGGTCTCGTCGAAGCCGGCCCGCACCGCGATCACGGTGGCGCCGTGAGCCCGGGCCTGACGGACCTTGGCCGGCGAAGTGGCCGCGGGCACCATGACCACGCAGGGCAGGCCCGCGGCGGCGGCATAGGCGGCCACCGACGCGGCGTGATTGCCGCTCGAGGCCACCCCCACCGTGGTCGCGCTCACCGCGCGGGCGTGGGTCAGGGCCACCGTCACCGAGCGATCCTTCAGCGAGCCGGTGGGCAGCACGGTGTCGTTCTTCACGTGCAGGCGCTCGAGCCCCAGCGCGCGGCCGAGGCGCGGGCTCGCCACCAGCGGCGTGTCGCCCTCGCCGAGGGAGACGCCGCGGCTCGCGTCCACCGGCAGGAACTCGTGCCAGCGCCAGAGGCCGCGCGGGCGGCGGCGGATGCGCTCGGCCAGTCCGGGGCGGGCGAAGGACAGATCCGTCTCGATCTCCATGACGGTGCCGCAGCGCGCGCATACCGCGGGCGGGCCGGCGAGGTCGCCGGGCTCGCCGCAGCGCGGGCAGCCGAGGCGGCGCGGGCGGCCCACCTAGACGCTCTCCCGCCGCTTCTTGACGATGAGCGCGCGCAGCTCCTCGATGAGCTGGGCCACGCCTTCCATGTTCGGATTCACCGCGAGGGCCCGCTCGAAGTAGGGGAGCGCCCGCTCGGGCTGCTGGAGCCGCAGGTAGATCTGGCCGTAGCCGGAGAGCGCCCCGAAGTGATCGGGATTGCGCTTCATCACCTCGTCGCAGTCGGCGAGCGACTTCTCGTACTCGCCCATGAGGTAGTAGACGGTGGCGCGCTTGTTCCAGCCCTCCGCGAACTCCGGCTTCTTCTCGATGATGCGGGTGAAGATGGCCACCGCGGCCGGCCCCTGCCGGAGGCCCATCTGCTCCACCCCCAGCGCGAAGAGGGCGTCGATCTCCGGATCGCCGGAGCGGCTCCACACCCGCCAGAGGGAATTCTCGGCGAGCCGCCGGACCACCTCGTCAGGGTCGCGGAGCGCCTTCACGAGGGCGGACACGTCCTCCATGCGTCCCGTCTCGCCCAGCCACACCGCGCCCTGGCGCCGGGCCTCGATGTCGGGCCGCTGAAGATCGGCGAGGGACTGCTCGCGCGTGGGCGGGGACGGCGTCTGGCCGGCCGCCGGCCCGGCGCAGAGCAGCAGGGCGAGCGCGGCGGCCCAGCGGATCACGCCTTTCCCACCAGGGCGAGGAACTGCGCTTCGTCCAGCACCGGCACCTTGAGCCGGGCCGCATCGTCGGCCTTGCCGCCCGCCTCCTCACCCACCACCACGTAGTCGGTTTTCTTGGACACCGAGCCGGTCACGCGCCCCCCCAGCCGGAGCACCAGGTCCCGAGCCTGGTCGCGGCTCAGGCTGCGCAGGCTGCCGGTCAGGACGATGGTCTTGCCCTCGAGGGGCCGCGGGCCTTCGGTGTGCCCCTCCTCGCGCATCGAGACGCCCGCCTCGCGCAGATGCTGGATGGTTTCGCGGTTGCGCGGCTCGTCGAAGAACGTGCGGACCGCGCGGGCGATCTCGGGGCCGATGCCGTGGATGTGACTCAGCTCCTCCGCGGTGGCCGTCTCCAGCCGCTCCATGGTGCCGAAGCGCGAGGCGAGGAGCTGAGCCGCGCGCTCGCCGACCATGCGGATGCCGAGGCCGTTGAGCAGGCGCGACAGCCCGCGCTCCTTGGACTTCTGGATCGCGCGGTGGAGATTGGTGGCGGACTTCTCGGCGAGGCGCTCGAGCGCGGCGAGCTGATCCACGGTCAGGCGGTAGAGATCGGCGAAGTCCCGCACGAGCCCGCCGTCCACCAGCTGGGTGATCACGCCCTCGCCGAGGTGCTCGATGTCCATCGCCCGCCGCGAGCCGAAATGGAAGAGCCGCTCCTTGAGCTGGGCGGGGCAGGCGCTGTTGGTGCAGCGCCACACCGACTCTCCCTCCGCCCGGAGGGCCGCGCCTCCGCACACCGGGCAGTGGTCCGGCATGCGGAAGGCCTGCGTGCCGGGCGGCCGCTTCTCCTCGATCACCTTCACGAGATAGGGGATGACGTCGCCCGCCCGCTCGATGAGCACGGTGTCGCCCACGCGCACGTCCTTGCGCCGAACCTCGTCCTCGTTGTGCAGGCTCACCGCGCGCACGGTGACGCCGGCGAGCTGCACCGGCTCGAGCGCCGCCCCCGGGGTGAGGGCGCCCGACTTCCCCACATTGACGTCGATGGACAGGACCCGCGTGGTGGCCTGGCGCGCGGCGAACTTCACCGCGACCGCCCAGCGCGGATGATGCGATGTGGCGCCGAGCCGCCGCTGCTGCTCGAGGTCGTTCACCTTCACCACGACGCCGTCGGCCTCGTAGTCCAGCTGATCGCGGCGGGCCTCCACCTCGGCGCAGTAGGCGATGACCGCCTCCAGATCCTCGCATCGGCGCGACTCGGGATTCACGGGGAAGCCGCTGGACCGGAGCGCCTCGAGGGTGTCCCAGTGGGAGGCGCGACGCACGCCGTCGGCCTCGCTCAGGTGATAGAGGAAGATGGCGAGGGGCCGCGACGCGGTGATGGCGGGATCTTTCTGGCGCACCGCGCCGGCGGCGGCGTTGCGCGGATTCGCGAACGGCTCCTCCCCGGCCTCGGTCAAGGCCGCATTGTGCTTGCGGAACGCCGCGAGCGGCATGTAGACCTCGCCCCGCACCTCGAGGGACGCGGCGGCGGCCAGTGGCCCGTGGAGGCGCCGGGGGATCTCGGACAGGGTGGCGAGGGTGTGGGTCACGTCCTCGCCGATGCGCCCGTCGCCCCGCGTGGCCCCGCGCACGAAGCGGCCGCGCTCGTAGAGGAGCGCCACGCCGAGACCGTCGATCTTGGGCTCGCACACGTACTGGAAGGTCGCGCCCGGAAGCGCGCGCCGCAGCCGCGCCTCGAACTCGCGGAGGTCGTCCACCTTCATGGCGTTGTCCAGCGAGAGCATGGCGCCCCGATGCTCCACGGGGGCGAAGGCCTCGCTGCGCCGGCTGCCCACCGTCTGGGTGGGGCTGTCGGGGGTGACGAGCTCGGGGTGCTTGGCCTCGAGGGCGCTCAGCTCGCGCTTGAGCGCGTCGTACTCGGCGTCGGAGATCTGGGGCCGATCCTGCCCGTGGTAGAGCGCGTCATGGCGCCGGATCTCGCTCCGGAGCGTCTCGATGCGGGCGGCGTCGTCCTGCGCGCGGGCCATGGATAGTCGAAGGATAGCACGCGGCCGCGAGGCGCATCCGCGCGCGGCGGTCGGGACCGCCGGCGCGGTTCGATCTCGGCGCGAGCGGCTCGCGTCGCCCCTCTCGCCGGCGCCCCCTGGACATCGGTCAACGGCCGCCGGCGCCGCGGCTCCAGCGGATCACGAACAGCACCGGCGCGAGTCCGGCGAGCACGATGGCAAGCGCGGGCACCGCGGCCTCTTCCCACATCGATTCGGAGGTGCGCTCCCAGACCTCGATGGCGAGGGTGTTCAGGCCGAACGGGCGCAGCAGCAGCGTGGCCGGCATCTCCTTCATGGTCTCCACGAAGACGAGGACCAGCGCGGTGCCGAGCCCGCCGCGCAGCAGCGGGAGATGGACGCGGCGCAGGGCCGCGCTCGCGCCCACGCCGAGGGCGCGCGCCGCGTCGTCCAGGCTGCCGGGAATGCGAGTGAGGCTCGCTTCCACCGTCTGGAGGCTCACCGCGAGGAAACGCACGACATACGCGTAAATGAGCCCGAGGGCGGAGCCGGTGAGGAGGAGACCCACCGGGCGCCCCAGCCACCGCTCCACGGGAGCGGTGAGCGTGCGATCGAGCGCGGCCAGGGGCAGGAGAATCCCCACCGCGATCACCGCGCCCGGCAGGGCATAGCCCATGGAGGCGAAGCGCCCGGCGAAGCGGGTGGCCGGCGTCGGATGCAGCCGCAGCGCGTAGGCGAGCGTGACGGCGAGGGCGCAGGTGGCGAGCGCGGCGACGGCGGCCAGGCCCAGTGTGTTGACGAGCAGCGCGCCGAAGGTGGGCGCCACCCGTCCCTCCGCGAGGGCGCGCGCGGCCCAGAGCGTGAGCTGCCCCACCGGCAGGACGAAGGCCAGACCCAGCACCACGCCGCAGACCGCCGTCGCGGCGGCGGCGCGCGCGCCGGACAGGGCGACGGGGGAGGCCTCGGGCCCATGCCGATGCCGTTGGGCGAAGCGCTGCCGGCCGCGCGATCTCCGCTCGATCCAGAGGAGCGCGGCGGCGAAGACGAGCAGCACCGCGGCAAGCTGGCTGGCGCCGGCGCGGTCGAACATCCCGTACCAGATGCGGTACACCGCCTCGGTGAGCGTGCGGTAACCGAAGGTCGCCACGGTGCCGAAATCGCCGAGCGCCTCCATCATGGCGAGCGCCACGCCGGCGGCCAGCGACGGCCGCGCCAGGGGCAGGGTCACGGCCAGGAAGGCCTGCGCCCGGGAGCGCCCGAGGCTCCGCGCCGTCTCGAGCGTGGCCGAGCCCTGCTCGCGGAACGCGGACCTCGCGAGGAGATACACGTAGGGATAGAAGACGAGCGTCATCATCAGCGTCACGCCGCCCCCGGAGCGCAGCTCGGGGAGCCGGACGCTGTCGCCGAAGGCGCGGCGGAGGCTCGTCTGCAGGGGACCGGCGAACTCGAAGAGACCCAGGAAGGCGAAGCCGATGACATAGGCGGGCACGGCGAGGGGCAGGATGAGGGCCCACTCGAAGAGGTCGCGGCCGGGGAAGCGGTAGTGCACCACCAGCCACGCCATCAGCGTGCCCACGAGGAGGGTGCCGCCGCCCACGCCGGCAAGGAGGACGAGCGTGTTGAGAAGCAGCTCGCCCAGCTGGGTCTGCCAGAGATGGCGCCAGACCTCCGCGCGGGGGGCGAGGAGGGAGGAGACGACCACGACGATGGGGACCGCCAGCACCGCCGCCACCGCGAGGGCGGCGACCGTCCAGCGGGAGCGCGGCCGCGCGGCGGCGCTCCCCTCGACGGCGGCGGCCGCCGCGGGGCTCAGGGCGTGCGAATCA
This sequence comes from Candidatus Methylomirabilota bacterium, assembly GCA_035281625.1. Lineage (GTDB taxonomy): Bacteria > Methylomirabilota > Methylomirabilia > Rokubacteriales > CSP1-6 > DASRWT01. Next base: position 1,552 of record DATEDO010000178.1, on the reverse strand, counting down.
CTTGTAGCCAGCGCGGTCCGCGAGCTTGGTGGCGGCGGCCTGGAACTCTCCCGCCGCGGCCACGTTGATGTCGTCCTGCTTGAACTTGCCCCACTTCACGAGGATGGGGTTCGCCGCCGCCTGCGGGTTGGCGGGGTACTCGAAGTTCGAGTCGGCGAACATCTGCTGCGCCTCGGGCGAGGTGAGGAACTCGAGCAGCTTCACCGCGTTCGCGCGGTTCTTGGCGTGAGCGGTGATGCCCGCGCCGGAAACGTTGACGTGGGTGCCGGTCGTCTGCTGATTGGCCCAGAACGGCGCGACCGGGAAGGCGGCGTCCTTCGCGAGGATGCGTGCCAGGTAGTACGTATTCGTGATCCCCACGTCGCACTGCCCGGCGGCGATGGACTCGAGGATCTTGGTGTCCCCGTTGATCAGGGTGGGGTGGTTCGCCACCCAGCCCTTCACCACCGCCTCCACCTTCGGCTCGCCCTGCCGCTTGATCATGGTGGCGAGGAGGGACTGGTTGTACACGTGCCCGGAGTTCCGCAGGCACATGCGGTTCTTCCACTTGGGGTCGCCGAGCGCCTCGTAGGTGGAGAGCTCCTGGGGCTTCACCTTCTTGGTGTTGTACATGATGGTGCGGGCGCGCACGGTGAGGGCGGCCCAGCGGTTCTGCGGATCGCGCAGATGCGCGGGGATGTTGGCCGCGATCTCCGGCGAGTCGGTCTTGGCGAGGAGTCCGGCCTGGGCCGCGTTCCAGAGATTGCCCGCGTCCACCGTGATGAGCACGTCCGCGGGAGTCTTGTCGCCTTCCGCGCGCAGCCGCTCGAAGAGCTCGGAGGAGTTGCCGCCGTGGCTCCGCACCTGGATGCCGGTCTTCCTGGTGAACGCCTCCATGGCCGGCTCCTGCCCGTAGTGCGAGCGGGCGGAGTACACGACGACCTCGTCGGCGAGGGCGGGCACGGCGCCCGCGAATCCGAGGGCGGCGCCGAGGACGGCGCTTCCCAGCGCCCTCCCCCACGATGCTGCCAGCGTCCTTGCGTTCCGCATCGAATCTCTCCTGGGTGGATGAGGATCGGGTCTGACCGGTGGTGAAGGTCGTGAATAAGGTATCCCTAACGACTTGGGGGAGTCAAGGCTAATCTCACCGCGCCGAGGGGGGCGCGGGCGCGCCCCCTCAGCGGGCGGGGAATCGGCCCGCGCGAGCGTCCTTGATGAGCGCCTGTACCTGGTCGTGCTCGGGGCCGGAGGGCACCAGCGCCACGAAGCGCTCCCATTCCTTGATGGCGCCCGCGGCGTCACGCTTGGCCTCGTACAGGACCTGACCGCGATAGTAGTGGGCGAGGGCGTAGTTCGGGTCGACGGCGAGGGCCTTGTCGATGGTCTCGAGGGCGGTGTCGGCGTGGCCGCCCAGCGCCACGATGAAGCCGAGGTGGGTCAGCGCGTCCACGTTCTTCGGATCGCGCTTGAGCACGGCCTGATAGGCGGCGATGGCCTCCGAGTAGCGCCCGGCCATCAGGCTCTGGCGCGCGGCCTCCAGCATCCCCCGCAGCATCTCCGGCGGGATGGGGCG
>DATEDO010000177.1:0-6458 GCA_035281625.1 Candidatus Methylomirabilota bacterium | reverse complement strand
CCCCCGAGGGTTCCGCCCACCGCGCCGGTCATGCCGCCCACCGCGCCGCCCAGACCGCCGGTGGCTCCGCCGGTGGTGGCGCCGAGCCCTCCGACGGCGCCGCCCACCGACCCGGCCGCGCCGGCGGTCGTGCCCACCACCGTGCCCGTCGCGGTCCCGGTATTGGCCAACGTTCCGCTCACCGCCGTCGTGGTGCCGCCCACGAGGATCGGGGCCGTCGCCTCCAGCAGCGCGCTGTCCACGACGTCGAGCAGCGGATCCGCCAGCGTCAGCGTCTGGTCGAGCGTGCCCGCCACCGTGTCGTCCACCGCCTGCGTCACCGTGCTGGCCGACCTGACCGCCGGCGCGAGCAGCCCTGCCACCGCCGCCGCCTTGGCCTGCTCGGCGGCTCCGATACTGCGACTCAGGCCCGCCGGCAGCTCCTTGGCCTGCGGCGGCTGCTGATTGGGCGCAACCTCCAGGTCCGCGGTCAGCATTCGAACCTCTTGCGGCGAGAGGCCACGCACCGTGTCCACCCGGTCGTCGGTCACGCGCACCGACTCGTGGCCGCCCACGCGGGCGGGCGGCGCGCCGGGCGCCGCGAGCGCGTGCACGTCGACGAGCCCATTCACCACCGACACCGTGGTGGTGATGGGAGCCGGTCCGCCGTCGGCGGGCGCGTCGCCCTGGGTCACCTCCACGATCAGCACCGTGCCGCGCACCACCGCCAGGGCGTTGGGGGTCCGGAACTCGATGATCTCGCCCGGCCGCATACGGGACTTGATGACGCTGGCCGCCACCTTGCCCGCATCCAGGGTGACGGTGGAGCGGAGCGGCGACTCGCTGATGGTCAGTACGGACAGCTCCCGCGCCGTCACCAGGGCCTTGCCGCCCAGCAGCACGCGCACGATCGACTTCTCGCCGATGGTGATGCGGTCCCGCGCGAAGACGGGATCGCGGAACTTCACCGCGGCGGGCTGGGGCAAGGCGGCGCGCGCCACCGTGGCCTCCCCCGCGAGCGTGGTCACCACGCCAACGGCCGCCGGGGACTCCGCCCGGGCCATCGAAGGTCCGAGCGCCAGCGCCAGGGCGGCCGCGATCAGGCTCTTTCCAAGGAAGCGGTTCATCGCATGGTCCTCCCGAGATTCGTGATGAGCCAGGGAAGGAGCAAGGCGGCTGCCAGAGGGGATTCGTGTCAAGTCCTTGAATCGATTGAGCGCAATTTCTTCGGAGGGCTTGGCGGGCCCGCGCGCGTGCAGCGAGCCCTTCAAAATTCAGGGCCGCGCTGTCGAGCCTTCCACCCTCGTGCCGAGGCCTGGAGACGGCGTGGCAGCCCCGTCCGGGTGTCGGCGGATCTGACAAGCGCGAAGCGCGTAACTCTTGCGCAGTGTCATGTCGTCGTGAGGCTTGCACTCTGCCGCGCCGTCTCCCTGGCACACCCATTGCCCCTCAAGGGGGTGTCGGTGACGTGACGGCAGAGGCGCACGAGGCAAATCCAAGTGAGTGGAGGACACGACATCATGCAGGCAATCGCGCTGGCTCGCCGAGTCGTGGAGAGTCGCGTAGCGTGGCTGCAGGCGGTCGCGCTGGTACTGCTGGTCATCTCGGTGCCGCTCTTCTACATGGGCGGGTTGACGCAGGGGCGCCTCGCGCAGGAGCGCGTGAATCAGGGGCGCCTGGAAATGGAGCAGAAGATCATCGCGCTCATCGTCGAGCGCAATCCCCAGGCCACCATCCGCGAGTTCGCGGGCTTTGCCGGCACGCTGCTCGAGGTCAGCCAGGCGGCCGACATCGACTTCCGCATCATCCTCGCCATCTCCGACAAGGAGAGCCAGTTCAATCCCGGCGCCATCGGAAAGTCCGGCGAGATCGGCCTCATGCAGCTGATGCCCTCGACCGCGGAGCTGGTGGTGAAGCGGCTGGGGCTCGAGTACACCCCGCCCCAGATGGGCAAGAACGGCACCTACGTGTCGCTGGGCTCGCTGGCCGATCCCAAGTTCAACGTCCGCGTGGGCACGGCGTATCTCCGCTGGCAGATCAATCGCTACGGCTTCAACGCCACGGCGCTGCGCGCGTACAATCGCAACCCCGACAAGGCCACCGAGAATCGCCCCCACGATCGCTACGCGGAGGACGTCAGCTTCCGCTATCTCGCCTTCGCGCACGCCCTCCGGTAGTCGCGCGCGCGATCGGCCGGCGAGCAGGGCCCCTGCTCGCCGGCCGGCCTAGCGGAAGCGGTCGCTCTCTACTTCGATCTTCTTCAGGCGCTCGAGCTGGTTCTTCAGGCGGGCGGTTTCTTCGTCCCGTGTCAGCACCTCGTTCAGCATCGCGCGCCATCTCCGCGCGTCGGCTTCCCAGCGGCAGCGCGGGTGCTCGACGAGGAGCCGACCGAAGGTGCCGTAGGCCGCGCGGTAGTCGCGGAGCGGGCCGGCGGGATCCGACTGGAGTAGACCCAGGCCGTAGAGCGCGGCCGGACGGGCGGGATCCTCGGGATACTCGCGAATGATGCGCTCGTAGAGGTCGCGCGCCGCGGTCGGCCGGCCGTCGCGCGCGGCGGCACCGGCGCGTTCGATGAGCCCGGTCGCCTCGCTCCGGCCCGTCTCGCGCGCCCCGGGCGAGGTCTCGCCGGAGGCGGAAACGCTGGTGGTCGCGACGCGCTCGCTCGGCCCCTTTGACCAGGGCCAGGTCGGCGGCCAGGTCCAGCGCCAGCCGGAGGACGCGCAGCCGCCGGCGAGCCCGGCGGCGAGGATCAGCGCAAGAGCGCCCCTCGCCGAGCGCATCAGGCGGCCCGCTCGCCCCGCGGGAGGGTCACGACGAAGGTGCTGCCCTCCCCCACCGTGGACTCGGCGACCACGCGCCCGCCATGCGCCTCCACCATGCCCTTGACCACCGCGAGGCCCAGTCCCGACCCCTTGCGGCCGGCGTGGGCCTGGCGATACGGGTCGAAGATGCGCGGCAGCGCCTCGGCGGGAATGCCCGCGCCGGTGTCGCTGACCCGCAGCTCGACCTCGGCATTCCAGTCCCGGAGCTGGGCGGTGATCGCCCCGCCGCGCGGCGTGAACTTCACCGCGTTGCCCACGAGGTTGGTGACCACCCGCATGAGGCCCGCCTCGTCGGCATGCACGGTGAAGTCGGAGCCGCTGATCGTGGACGACAGCGTGAGACCGGCCTCCTCGGCCTGCGGGTGCATCTCGTCGAGGGTGCGCGCCACCACCTTGGCGAGGTCCACCGGCTGGCGCTCGATCGGCATGAGGCGCGCGCGGAGTCGCGTGAACTCCAGGATCTGGTTCACCATGGCGAGCATCCGGTCGATACTCTCGTCCACGACGCGCAGCATGTGGAGCTGGCGCGGCTCCAGCGGACCCCCCGCCTTGCCCTGGACCAGGAGCTGGACCGCGCCGCGCATGCCGGTGAGGGGATTACGCAGGTCGTGGGAGATCTGCGAGAAGAAGTCCTCCTTCAGCGCGTCCACTTCCTTCAGCCGCTCGGCCATGCGGTTGAAGGCGCGGCCGAGGTCGCCGATCTCGTCGTCGCGATCCACCGGCAGCGGACCGGCGAAGGCCCCGTCGGCGAGCTCGCGCGTGGCGGCCGACAGCTGCCGCAACGACCGCGTCATGCGCACCGCCACGATGGCGGTGATGACGAGCGCCCCGACGAGGCTGGCGGCGAAGCCCAGCACCACCGCCGTCCAGGTGCGGCCGGCCAGCGCCGCCGCCTGGGACTGGGCGAGGCCCAGCGCGGTGTTGGAGGCGGCGGTGAGCTTGACCACGCTGGCCTCGGCCTGCTCCGCCGCCTCGCGCGCGCCGCGGTCCGAGAGCTGCTGCGCTCGGTCGAATTCGCCACGCGCGACGAACGCGCGCTCCTGGGCCACGTGCCCCCGATACGCCGACAGCGCGTCCGCCGCGGCCCCATGCCACTTGCGCTCTTCGGGGCTCGCGAGCAGGGTGCCGAGCCGATCCAGGTCGCTGGTCACGCGCGTCGCGCGCTCGTTCCACAGGTCGGCGTAGGCGCGATCGCGCAGCACAAGGTACTTGGCCTCGAGCCGCACGAGGCGGCGTATCCCCTCCGGCAGCCCGTTGGCGATCTCGATCGCCGGCACCGCGCGCATGGCGATGTCCCGGTTGACCTCGGCCAGCCGGCTCACGGCGACAATGCTCCACGCCGCGACGCCTCCCAGGAGGAGGATCACGAGCGTGGACGTCAAGAAGATCTTGGACGCGATACGCATAGGCCCAACGCGGTGGGGAGCAAGAGGCGTTCCACCGGAGTCGGCGAGTGAATTCGGGGGCTTGCCAGAAATGCCGCGGCGGGGGATCGCCGGAAAGCGTCCAGGCGCCGCCACTCTGTGACGAGTGGACGGCGCCTGGTTATGTGAGCGGGCGGTGAGGCGCGCGGCCCCGCCGCCCGAGAGGCGCTAGCGGGCGAACGCGAGGAAGGCCGAGTGCGTGAGGAACACGAACGCGCCCAGCGCCATCACCGTCCAGCACATCTTGGCGAAATTGACCTTGGCCATGGCCGCCTCCTTGGTCGCTGCATTTGAGCGCTGCATGCCTCCTGAGAGAGCAAGGCGGGTGCCAGCGAGGCCGGTCGCGGCAACCCGGCGAGTTGTCGCGAGAAACCGCTCGAGGGGAAGATTTGCCCCGGCCGCGGTGCCCACATTCTGTGTCGTTCGGCCCCCCCGCGCGAGGTGGCGCCGGGCGTCAGAAGACGTCGTCGCGCTCGCCGAACTCGAACTGAAACGTGGATTCGTCGAGCTCCCCGGGGGACACGAGCCCCCGGGCGGCGAGCAGGCGCTCGAACGTGGCGAGCCAGACTTCGTAGTACTCGAACGGGCCGGACGCGCGCTCGGCCACGGCGATCTCCGCGATGAGCGCCTGCCGGAACTCTTCCCAGGCGAAGACCCCCGCCTCCGACAGCGCCACCGCCATGCCGAAGGCCCGCCCCTGCCAGGGCTCGGCGAACACCAGCTCCCCGTTCTTGCGCGGCATGGCCAGCGAGCCGGTCATGTCCGCGACCAAGCGCTCCGCGGCCAGGCTTTCGTCGTCGGAGGCGCCCGCGCAGTGGGGCGCCACTCCGGCGGAGACGCCGGGCGCGGGGCGGCGCGGCCGGTAGTCGTCCACCGGCCGCCCGTCGGGACGGGGCTGCCACGCGGACCCGGAGAAATGATACGGAGCGAGGGCGGGCGGCGGGGGCAGCACGCCGTCGGCCTCGAGCATGCGCTCCACGTGCTCGTAGAGCGCCAGCACCAGCCCCTCGGCGTTCACCGAGTGAAACCACTGCGCCTGTCCATCGAAGAGCAGCAGCACCACGTTGGCCAGCGCGCACGGGCCGAGGCATCCGCCGATGGTGAGATGCACGACGTGACGCAGCCGGCGGCGCTCCCACTCCTGGTGGTACAGCTCGGTGGGCACCGGGGCGAAGCCGTCCTCGGTGCGGCCGCAGCAGCAGCCGGTGGCGCAGACGAAGAGCTGGCCGCGCGGGCGGGCCACGTTGACGAGCCGGCCGTCGGCGCGGATGACGAGGTTGCGCCGGCGCTCGTACATCGGGACGGAGGTCAGCCCCGGGCGACGGGGCCGATGTCGGCGACGCCGATGAGGGCATCGCGCGTGATGAGCGGCACCAGGTCGGCCTCGGCCAGGCCCTCGGTGGCCGCGGGCCGCTCGGGCAGGACCATGTAGCGGAGCTCCGCGCTGGAGTCCCACACGCGAATCTCCCGGGACTCGGGGATCACGAGCCCGAACTCGGCCAGCACCTTGCGCGGCTCGATCACCGCGCGGGACCGGTACGCGGGCATCTTGTACCAGGTGGGCGGGAGGCCCAGCACCGCCCACGGGTAGCACGAGCAGAGCGTGCAGACGACGACGTTGTGCACCCCCGGGGTGTTCTCCACCACCCGCAGCATGTCGAAGTCCACGCCGAAATCCGCGAGCGCGGCGCGCGGCTCCTCGAGGAGGCGCCGCTTGTAGTCGCCGTTCACCCACGCGCGCGCCACCGCGCGGGCACCGACCATGGGACCGGTATCCTGCTCGTAGCGCCGGATCACGCGGTCCACCGCGTCCGGTCCCAGCACGCCCTTTTCGAGGAGCAGCGACTCGAGGGCGCGGACGCGCGAGACCACGTACTTGTCGACGTTCGGATGGCTCTTACCCACGCGGCGCTCCCGGCTCGAGATAGGGTTCCCAGAGGTCGATGTAGACGTGCTGGTTCGGCTCCGCCGACAGGCCCCACAGCTCCCGCGCGTCGAAGCGCACGCTGTAGAGCGGCTGCGGCTGCTCGCCGCCGCCGTGGGCGTTGCTGTCGGGGAAGACATGCGTCCCGTGCTGGCGGTGGATCACGCCGTGCTTGCCCCGCGCGTAGCGGGGCAGCCGGGTGTGCCCGGGGGGGTGGATGTTCCGCGTGATCACCGCGTCGCCCACCGCGAAGCGCGGCGGCCGCGTGGCCGGCCGCTCGGACGCCGGCGCGTGCCACTGCAGCGGCTT
>DATEDO010000176.1:0-9762 GCA_035281625.1 Candidatus Methylomirabilota bacterium | reverse complement strand
CGCCGCGGCGCCGGGTCCCACGGCGGCGCCCGCATCCGCCGCGGCCCGGCCCGGACAGCGGCTCGTGGTGAAGGCGAGCGAGCCCACGTGGATCCGCGTGCAGATGGACGGGACGCGCAGCGTGGAGGAGCTCCTCCCCGCGGGCGCCACGCGCGAGTGGAGCGCGGAGAAGCGCTTCATCCTGACCGTGGGCAATGCCGGCGGTATCTCGCTCGAGCTGAACGGCCGCGCGCTGCCCCCCATCGGGGCGCCGGGCACGGTGATCCGCGAGCTCGTCCTTCCCGCCGACGGCGGCTGAGACGCCCGGTGAGCTTCTTCGGCTCCCTCGCCGACCGGTTCAAGGACGGCCTCCGGCGGTCTCGCCAGCTCTTCGACGAGGGCCTGGACTCGCTGCTCGCCATCGGCCGGCCGGTGGACGAGAGCCTTCTCGAGGAGCTCGAGGAGATGCTCCTCGCCGCCGATCTCGGCGCCGCGACCGCCGCGGAGTTCGTGGATCGCGTGCGCACGGAGGCTCAGCGCGGCCGCGCCACCACCGCCGCCGACGTGCGCGCGCTGCTCCGGCGCTTCTTCGAGGAGACGCTGACGCCCGCCGCCGCCCCTCTGAACCTCGACGGGCGCCCGGCGGTATTCCTGATGCTGGGCGTGAACGGCGCCGGCAAGACCACGACCACCGGCAAGCTCGCCGCCGCGCTGCGCGCGCAGGGCAAGTCGGTCATGCTCGCCGCCGCCGACACGTTCCGCGCCGCCGCCATCGAGCAGCTCGAGGAATGGGGACGTCGCGCGGAGGCGCCGGTGATCCGACAGGCCGCCGGGGCTGATCCCGCCGCGGTGGTGTTCGACGCGGTGAAGGGCGCCACCGCGCGGCGCACCGACGTGCTGCTCGTGGACACCGCGGGGCGGCTGCACACCAAGACCAACCTCATGGACGAGCTGTCCAAGCTCAAGCGGGTGGTGGAGCGCCAGCTGCCCGGCGCGCCTCAGGAGTGCCTCATGGTGCTCGAGGCCCCCACGGGGCAGAACGGACTCGCCCAGGCGCGGCTCTTCCACGAGGCGGTGGGGCTCACCGGCCTCGTGCTCACCAAGCTCGACGGCACCGCCAAGGGCGGGATCGTGGTGCGCATCTGGCACGAGCTCGGCGTGCCCATCAAGCTGGTGGGCGTGGGCGAGCGCATCGAGGACCTCCAGCCATTCGACGCCAAGGCCTTCGCCGCGGCCCTGCTTCCCGACGCATGAGCGCGTCCGCCGCCGACGATGCCCGCTGGATGGTTCGCGCGCTGGAGCTGGCGGCGCGGGGCCGCGGCCTCACGTCGCCCAATCCCATGGTGGGGGCGGTGGTGGTCGCCGCCGGAGGGCAGGTGGTGGGCGAGGGTTTCCACGCCGCCGCCGGAGGCCCGCATGCCGAGATCGTCGCGCTCGCCGAGGCGGGACCGCGCGCCCGCGGCGCCACCCTCTACGTCACGCTCGAGCCCTGCAACCATCAGGGCCGGACCCCGCCCTGCGCCCCGGCGGTGGCGGCCGCCGGCGTGGCGCGGGTGGTCGCAGCCGGGCGCGATCCCAATCCGCGCGTGCGCGGTGGTGGCGCGGAGGCCCTCCGGGCCGCCGGCGTCACGGTGACGATGGGCCCATTGGAGGAGGCCGCGCGGGAACTCAACCGCGCGTTCTTCACCGCGGCGGCGCGCCACCGGCCCCACGTCACTCTCAAGGTCGCGATGACGCTCGACGGCAAGATCGCCGCCCACGACGGGACGTCGCGATGGATTACCGGTGATTTGGCCCGGGCCGAGGCGCACCGGCTGCGCAGCGAGTCGGATGCGGTGGTGGTGGGCATCGGAACCGCCCTCGCCGACGATCCTGCGCTGGACGTTCGCCTGGGGCAGCCCTGGCCCCGCGAGCCCTGGCGCGTGGTGGTGGACAGCCGCGCGCGCCTCCCCGTGACCGCACGCGTGATCGGGGCCGGATCGGCCGCCCGCGCCCTCGTCGCCGTCACCGACGCCGCCCCCGCCGAGCGCGTGGCTGCGCTCGGGGCGCGGGGCGTCACCGTGCTCCAGTGCAAGAGCGCGGGAGGCCGCGTGGATCTCGGCGACCTCGCGGCGCGCCTGCACGGGCTCGACGTCCTGGCCGCGCTGGTCGAGGGCGGCGCCGATCTGGCCGCCGGGTTCCTCGCCGCGGACCTGGTCGACCGCGTGGCCTACTTCGTGGCGCCACGCCTGCTCGGCGGCGCCGCCGCGCCGACCCCGCTCGGCGGTCCCGGCCGCGCGCTCCCGGAAGCGGTGCCGCTCGCGCGGATGACCGTCCGCCCGGTGGGGAGCGACTGGCTCATCGAGGCGGACGTGGAGCGGCGGAGCGCCTAGCATGTTCACGGGCATCGTCGAGGAGCTGGGCCGGGTGCTCGACCGGCGCGGTCCGCGCCTGATCGTCGCCGCGCGCAAGGCCCTCGACGGGACCGATCTGGGCGGCAGCATCGCGGTGAATGGCGTCTGCCTCACCGTGGTCGAGCGCGGCAGCGAGACCCTGGCCTTCGATGTCGGCCCCGAGACCTTCGCGGTCAGCACGCTGGGCGATCTCGCCGCGGGCGACCCCGTCAACCTCGAGCGCCCGCTCCGTATGGGGGACTTCCTGGGCGGGCATCTCGTGCAGGGCCACGTCGACGGGATTGGTGTCGTGCGGTCGGTGGCGCGCCCCGACGAGACCGCCCGGATCAGGGTAGAATGGCGGGACCCGCGGCTCGCGCCCTACCTGATCCCGAGGGGATCGGTGGCGGTGGACGGTGTGAGCCTGACGGTGGCGGCGCTCGACGAGGGAGCGTTCGAGATCATGGTGATCCCGCACACCCTCGCGGTGACCACGCTGGGCTCGGCCCGACCGGGGCGTCGGGTGAACCTGGAGATGGACATGATCGGCAAGTACGTGCTTCGGGCGTGGAGCCTCGGCGGCCGCCCTGCCGGGCCCTCCACGGAGGATACCGCACAGGGGGGGATCCGCTCGTGAGCAGCGATCGAGGGAACGGCAGGGTCGGGGACTTCGCCACCATCGAGGACGCCATCGAGGAGATCCGCGCGGGGCGGATGCTCATCGTGGTCGACGACGAAGATCGCGAGAACGAGGGCGACCTCGTGATGGCCGCCGACAGGATCACGCCGGAGGCCATCAACTTCATGGCGCGCTACGGGCGCGGCCTCATCTGCGTGCCCATGCTCGGCGAGCGCTTGGACGAGCTCGAGATCGGGCTCATGGTGCGCGACAACACCGAGCCCCACGGCACCGCCTTCACCACCACGGTGGACGCCCGGCGCGGGGTGACCACCGGCATCTCGGCCTACGACCGCGCCATCACCATCCGCACCCTCGTGGATCCCGCCTCCCGGCCGGAGGACCTCAACCGGCCCGGCCACATCTTCCCGCTCCGCGCGCTGCCCGGCGGCGTGCTGCGCCGCGCCGGCCACACCGAGGCCGCGGTGGATCTGGCCCGCATGGCCGGCCTGCCGCCGGTGGGCGTCATCTGCGAGATCCTCGACGAGGAAGGCGGGATGGCCCGCCTGCCTGAGTTGTTCAAGACCGCGCGGACGCACGGGCTCAAGGTCATCACCATCAAGGACCTGATCAACTACCGGATGCAGAAGGAGAAGCTGGTGCGGCGCGCCGCGCAGACGCGGCTCCCCACCGAGTTCGGCGAGTTCCTGTGCATCGCCTACGACACCACCGTGGACGACCGCGTGCCGCTCGCTCTCGTGATGGGCGACGTGGGCGGGGACACCCCCGTGCTCATGCGCGTGCACTCCGAGTGCCTGACCGGCGACGTGTTCGGCTCCGAGCGCTGCGACTGCGGCTCGCAGCTTCACAAGGCCCTCGCCATCATCGCCCGCGAGGGCCGGGGCGTCCTCGTCTACATGCGCCAGGAGGGCCGGGGCATCGGCCTCGTGAACAAGCTCCGCGCCTACGAGCTCCAGGACCAGGGCAAGGACACGGTGGAGGCCAATCACGCCCTCGGGTTCGGGGCCGATCTCCGGCACTACGGCATCGGCGCGCAGATCCTCGTGGACCTCGGCATCAGGAACCTCCGCTACCTCACCAACAACCCGAAGAAGATCGTCGGCATCGAGGGCTACGGGCTGCGGGTGGTGGAGCGGGTGCCGCTGGAGATCCCGCCCACCGAGGCCAATCGCCGCTACCTGGCCACGAAGCGCGAGAAGATGGGCCACCTCTTCTCGGCCTTCCCCGACTGATATGGCCGGCCGCGCCCCCACGCCGCGGCCGCGAACCGGTGTCGCCGGCGGCTCGCCCACCGCACGATTCGCCGTGGTGGCGGCCCGTTTCAACGAGGCCATCTCGAAGAAGCTGGCCGACGGCGCCCTCTCCGCCTTCGCGGAGGCGGGCGTTCCGCCCGCCCGCGTGGAGTGTCACTGGGTGCCGGGCTCCTTCGAGCTGCCCCTCGCGGCGATGACCCTGGCCAAGAGCCGCCGGTTCGCGGGCATCGCGTGCGTGGGCGTGGTGATCAAGGGCGGCACCCCCCACTTCGACTTCATCTGCCGGGAGGCGGCGGCGGGCATCCGCGAGGCCGCCCTCGCTACCGGCGTGCCCATCGGCTTCGGCGTCATTACCGCGCTCACCGAGGAGCAGGCGTGGGAGCGCGCGGGCGGGTCCGTCGGCAATCGCGGCGAGGAAGCCGCGCTCGCCGTGCTGGACATGGCGGGCTGGCTCCACTCCCAGCGGCGCCGGCGCCGCTGATGGGCAAGCGGCGGAAGTCCCGGGAGCTGGCCCTTCAGCTCCTCTATCAGCTCGACCTCCAGGAGGCGCCGAGCGCCGAGCCCTACCTCGACGAGTTCTGGTCCCGCCATCCGGTAGACGGTGAGGTACGCGCCTTCGTGGAATCGCTGGTCCGCGGCACCACGCTGCACCAGGAGAAGATCGACGAGGTCATCGCCCAGTACGCCGAGAACTGGGACCTGGAACGCATGGCGGTGGTGGACCGCAACATCCTCCGCGAGGCCGTCTTCGAGCTCCTGTGGCGCTCGGACATCCCGCCGAAGGTGGCCATCAACGAGGCGCTCGAGGTCGCCAAGAAGTTCAGCACCCGCGAGTCGAGCCGCTTCATCAACGGCCTGCTCGATCGAGTGCACAAAGAGCATCGGCCCCCCGAGTAGCCGCGGCACAACGGGGCGACCCCATCCGCTACGCCGTCCTGTCGGACATACACGCCAACCTTCCCGCGCTGGAGGCCGTCCTCGGCGATGCCGCGGGGCAGGGGGCTCACGCGGTGCTCTGCCTGGGCGACCTCGTGGGCTACGGGGCCGACCCCTCCGCCTGCATGGAAGCGGTGGCCGAGCGCGCGGCGGCGCTGGTGGGCGGCAATCACGAGCACGGCGCCGCCGGCCTCCTGGATCTCGGCTGGTTCAACCCGGTGGCCCGCCAGGCCGCGCTGTGGACACGTGAGCGGCTGGCGCCCGACGCGCTGGGCTGGCTGGGTGGGCTGCCGCTCACGTGCACGGTAGGCGACGCCACCCTCGTCCACGCGAGCCCCAGCCGCCCCGACGAGTGGGACTATCTCCTCTCCGCGGAGGACGGCTTCACGGTGTTCGGGGACTTCGAGACCCGCCTCTGCTTCATCGGCCACTCCCACCGGCCGGGCGTGTGGTCGCTCGGCTCCGGCGGCCCGGAACACGAGGCACGCTTCGCGGCGTGGCCGGCCGAGGTGCCCCTCGAGGACGGCCGCCGCTATCTGATCAACGTGGGCAGCGTCGGGCAGCCGCGCGATCGCGATCCGCGCGCGGCCTACGCGGTGTGGGACGTGGACGCCCGTCACGTGCAGATCCGGCGCGTGGCTTACGATCATCGCGAGGCGGCACGGCGCATCCTCGATGCCGGCCTGCCCCGCATTCTCGCCGACCGCCTGGCCAGTGGCTCCTGACCGCCTCGCCGCCCTCGCGCCGGCGGCGACGCGGGTGCCGCTCCTCATCGCGGGCGGCGTGCTCGGCGCCCTGGCGTACCCCCTCACGGACTGGTGGCCGCTGGCCTGGATCTGGCTCGTCCCCGCGCTCCTGTCCGCGCTGGTCCTGCCGCCGCGGGCGGCCTTCCGTGACGCCTGGCTCGAGGGAGCGGTGTTCTTCGGGCTCCTCCTCCGCTGGCTGGACCACACCTTCCGGCACTACAGCTCGATTCCCTGGCCGCTGACGTGGCTGCCCATCGTCCTTCTCGCCGCGTACTGCGCGCTTTACGTGGGCGCGGCGGGCGCGTGGGTGGCGTGGGTACGGGGGCGGCTGGGCCCGGGCTGGGCGCTCGCCACCGTGGCGCCTCTCTGGGTCGGCGGCGAGTGGCTGCGTGGCTGGCTCATGGACGGATTCCCGTGGGGGCTGGCCGGCTACTCGCAGCACGGGGTCCTGCCCGTCATCCAGATCGCCGAGCTCACCGGTGTCTACGGCGTGTCCTTTCTCCTCATCGCGGTGAATTCCGCGCTCGCGGCGCTGCTCGCGCTCGGCTGGGCGCGCGCGCTGCCCGGGCTCGTGCTGACCGCCGCGCTCGTGCTGGGCACGCTGGTCTTCGGCTGGGCGGCGCTGGGCCAGGCGCCGGCGCCAGGCAGCCAGGTGCACGTGGCGGTGATACAGCCGAACATCGCGCAGACGCTCAAGTGGGATCCCACCCGGCACGCGGAGGTGATGGACGTCTACGAGGCGCTCACGCGCGAGGCCGCGCGGCCCGCCGCGGTGGGCGATCCGACTTCGCGGCCGGCGGTGGTGATCTGGCCGGAGACCGCGGCCACGATCTTTCTCCGCGGCGACCCCGCGCTGCTGGGCCGCCTGGAGCGTCTGGCGGCCGAGCTCCGGATGCCGCTCGTGGTGGGCTCGGTGGACCGCCGCGAGACCCCCCGGCCCCAGTTCCTCAACAGCGCATTTTTCCTGACCGGACAAGGGATTACGGCCAAGTATGATAAGATTCACCTGGTGCCGTTCGGCGAGTATGTCCCGCTTGCCTGGCTCATCGGGTTCGTGCGGAGCTGGGCGGAGTTCATCTCGGACTTCGGGGCGGGGGAGAACGCGTCGATCATGCCGCTCGACCACGCTCCGTTCGGCGTGGTGATCTGCTACGAGGTGATCTTCCCGGATCTCTTTCGCCGGGGGGTGATCGCGGGCGCGGCCTTCATGGCCAACATCACCAACGACGCGTGGTTCGGCGAGACGAGCGGGCCGTGGCAGCACCTGGCGACGGTGCCGCTGCGCGCGGTGGAGAACCGCGTGGCGATCGCGCGGGCCGCGAATACGGGCGTCTCCGCCTTCGTCGATCCGAGCGGACGGGTACGGCGCATGCTGACCCTGGGCGAGCGCGGCGTGCTGGCGGATCGGCTGCCGCTACGGCGGAGCGAGACGCTCTACGCGCGCTGGGGCGATTGGTTCGTGTACGCGTGTCTGGCGCTGGCCGCGGCGACGGCCGGCCTCACCTATTTCCGGAGGTCTCCGTGCTGAGCGAGCAGAAGCGGGACGTGGTGGACGTGGAGCGGCGCCTCGAGGATCTTCGAGGCCATCTTTGACCTGCCCGCCAAGGAGACCCGCCTCGCCGCCATCGACGCCGAGATGTCACGCCCGACGTTCTGGGACGACACGCGGCGCGCGCAGACCCTCGTTCAGGAGCGGGCCGAGCTCAGCCGCACGGTGACCCGGTTCAAGGAGCTCGCCACCCAGGCGGAGGAGGCGCGCCTCCTCTGGGAGATGGCCACCGAGGCCGGCGACGAGAGCCACGCAGGCGAGATCTCGGCCAGCCTGGCCTCGCTGCGCACCGACATCGAGGCCTTCGAGATCAAGGTCATCCTGTCGGGCCCGCAGGACGCCAAGAGCGCGATCCTCTCCATTCACCCCGGGGCGGGCGGCACGGAGTCCCAGGACTGGGCCCAGATGCTCGTCCGCATGTATCTCCGCTGGGCGGAGCGGGAGGGCTTCAAGGCCGAGGTCGTGGATCTGCTCCCCGGCGAGGAGGCGGGCATCAAGTCCGCCACCATCACCGTCACCGGTGAGTACGCCTACGGCTATCTCAAGAGCGAGATCGGCGTGCACCGCCTGATCCGCATCTCGCCCTTCGACGCCTCCAAGCGCCGCCACACCTCCTTCGCCTCGGTGGCGGTGATCCCGGAGGTCGAGGACGTGGAGGTGGTGATCCGCGACGACGAGATCCGGGTGGACGTCTACCGCTCCTCCGGGCCCGGCGGGCAGGGGGTCAACACCGCCGACTCCGCGGTGCGGATCACCCACCTCCCCACCGGCATCGTGGTGGCCTGCCAGAACGAGCGCTCGCAGCTCCGCAACCGGGACACCGCGCTCCGCATCCTCCGCGCCCGCCTCTACCAGGTGTACGAGAAGAAGCAGCGGGAGGAGCTCGCCGAGCTGACCGGAGAGAAGAAGGAGATCGCCTTCGGCAGCCAGATTCGCACCTACACCTTCCACCCCTACCAGATCATCAAGGACCACCGCACGGGTGTGGAGATCGGCAACGTGGAGTCGGTGATGGACGGGGACATCGATCCGTTCATCCGGGCGTTCCTCACCGGCGGGCGCCCGACGGGGGCGACGGCGGCCAAGGGAGAGGCGTGATGGCCCAGCCGCCCGCGCCCGGTCCCGCCCCCGACGCCAACGAGCTGATCCGGCGGCGCCACGAGAAGCTGGCCGCGCTGCGGGCACGCGGGGTCGACCCGTTCGGGGGGCGCTTCCCCGTCTCCCACGTCGCGGGCGAGCTTCAGGCGCGCTGGAAGGACGCGGGCGAGGCCGAGCTCGCGAGCGCCGAGCCGGTGAGCCTGGCCGGGCGGGTGGTCTCGTTCCGCGACCACGGCAAGACCTGCTTCGCCCACCTGCGCGACCGCACCGGGGCCATCCAGCTCTACGCGCGGGGGGATGTCCTCGGCGAGCGCTTCTCGCTCTTCCACGACCTCGACGTGGGTGACTTCGTGGGCGTCACCGGCGGGCTCATGCGCACGCGCACGGGGGAGCTCACGGTGGCGGTGAAGCAGTTCGAGTTCCTCGCGAAGTCCTTGCGACCGCTCCCGGCGAAGTGGCATGGCCTCAAGGACGTCGAGACGCGCTATCGCCGGCGCTACGTCGACCTCGTGGTGAATCCCCACGTGCGGGAGACCTTCGTCCTCAAGAGTCGCATCATCCGGGAGATGCGGGCCTTCCTGGACGCGCGTGGCTTCCTCGAGGTCGAGACGCCGATGATGCAGCCCATCCCCGGCGGCGCCACCGCACGGCCCTTCGTGACCCATCACAACGCCCTCGACATGCCGCTCTACCTCCGCATCGCGCCCGAGCTCTATCTCAAGCGCCTGGTGGTGGGCGGGCTCGAGCGCGTGTACGAGATCAATCGCTCGTTCCGGAACGAGGGGGTCTCGACCCAGCACAACCCCGAGTTCACGATGCTGGAGTTCTATCAGGCCTACGCCGATTACAACGACCTCATGCAGCTCACCGAGGAGCTGTTCGTCCACCTCGGGCAGACCCTGCTGGGCCGGCTCGATCTCACCTACGGCGGCGAGGCGATCAGCCTGGCCCCCCCGTGGCGCCGGCTTCCGTTCTTCACCGCCCTCGGCGACGCCCTCGGCATCGCGGCGGCGCCGGACACGCCGGCGGCCGCCCTGGCGGCGGCCGCGGCCTCGAGCGCGGGGACCGGAGTTTCCGGGGTCACCGTGATGCCGAGCGCCTTCGACATGCCCTCGAAGAACGGCAAGCGCGTCCACGGCGGCGCCAGGCTGATCGTCTCGCCGCCCCAGGTGAGCTGGCGCGTGCCGAG
>DATEDO010000175.1:0-2264 GCA_035281625.1 Candidatus Methylomirabilota bacterium | reverse complement strand
GGGCGGCGCGGCCGGCGGGGTGCTGGGCACGCTGGTCGGCGCGGGCGTCCCCGAGGAGCGGGCGCGGGCCGACGCGGCGGGGGTCCGCGAGGGCGGCATCCTCCTGGGAATCGCGCCGCGGAGTGACGGCGATCGGGAGCACTTCGAGCGTCAGTGGCGCGGGTGAGGGCAGTCCCCGGCGCCGCCTCGAGAGCGACGCCGGGGACGCGGCGTGACGTGATGGCTCAGCGGTTGCCCGAGACCGGTCGCACCGGGCTCGGCCGGATGGCCTCCTCGCCCGCGGAGATGGTGTCGTTGATCTTCTCGCTCATCGAGCCCATCCGCTCGCCCGCCTGCTTGAGGGTGTCGGCGGTACGCTCTCGCAACCCCCGGGTGTTGTCCTCGACGTAGCCTCTGATCTGATCACGCCAGAGATACATCGCGATGCCGCCGGCCAGCGCTCCGACGATGAAACCTCTCATGTCGATGTCACCTCCTTTCGACGTCCGCCCGATAAAAGCAACGGCGGTGCCAGCGTGAGCCGCCTTGTACGCGCACGTGACGCGCGCGCGCCGGCCGCTCCGGCCGGTCGTCTCGACCGGGTGATTTTGTTCGTTTCGCCCGCGGCCACGCGGTCCATGGCCGAAAGAAGCCCGGATTTACTGCCCGTCCCGCGCGGCACGTCGGTTGCACCTCATCGATCTGGGAAACGGTGGCCTGGGCCGCCGAAAGGAGTGAGCGCAGATGCTCAGCACGATCCTGATTGTGGTCCTCGTCTTGATGGTGTTGGGAGCCATCCCGGCGTGGCCGTACAGCCGCGGCTGGGGGTACTACCCGAGCGGATTGCTCGGCGTGGTCCTGCTGGTGTTTCTCATCCTGGCTCTCGCCGGACGCGTCTGAGGGACGCGCGTCGGGCGACTCGAACAACCGAACCACTACCCAAGGAGAGAAGCGATGCAGCGAATGCACCGGATGACTAAGCTGGGCGCCGGCGTGGTCATGGGCCTGGCGCTGGCCGCGGCCCCCGCGTGGGTGGGCGCCGCGGACGAGACGAAGAAGAGCGGAGAGAAGTCGACCACCGAGTCGGTGAAGGGGAACGTGAGCGACTCGTGGATCACCGCGAAGACCAAGATCGCCCTGATGGCGGACAACCGCGTGCCCGGCACTACGGTGAGCGTGGAGACGCAGAAGGGCATGGTGTATCTGCGCGGTAAGGTCGAGAGCGACGCCGCCAAGTCCGCCGCCGAGGAAGTCGCGCGTGGGGTGGAAGGCGTGCAGGCGGTGAGGAACGAGCTGCAGGTGGTGCCGGCCACGGCCAAGAAGACCGTCGAGGCCAAGGATGACGAGATCACCAAGCAGGTGAAGGACCGGCTGAAGAACGACGCCCGGCTGAAGAGCGTCGACGTCCGCACCGACAACGGTGTGGTCACGCTCCAGGGCAAGGTGTCGAACATCAACGACAGCGTGCGGGCCTCCCAGATGGCTCGTGAGGTGCCGGGCGTGCGCTCGGTCCGCAACGACACCACCTACGAGAGCCCCCGCGCCTCGATGAGTGACGCGGACAAGCCGGGCGCCATGGACAAGGTCTCCGACAAGATGGACCGGGCCAAGGACAAGGTGATGGGCAAGGCCGACGACACCAAGTCCCGCACGGACCGGACGATGGACGCTCGCGGGAGCGACATGCGGTCGCAGACCGCCATGGGAGCCACCGAGGAGACGCACGTGCGGCTCGCTCAGGAGCGGTTGAAGCACAAGGGCTTCGATCCGGGCCCGATCGACGGGATCTGGGGTCCTCGCACCGCCGCGGCGGTGGCCGAGTTCCAGCGCAAGGAAGGTCTGACGGTGACGAGCCGCCTGGACGCCGACACGCTGGGCAAGCTCGACGTGGGCGTGGGTGGGGCGTCGCCCCGGAAGCCGCAGACCCCGTAAGGGTCTTCGCGGCCGGTGAGACGAGCGAGCTGGGAGGGCGACTTCCCAGCTCGTTCTTTCTTCGGTCGGCCTGACATGAACGATACGGCGTGGCTCATCCTCGCCGTCGCCGTGGGACTGGTGGCGGCGTTCCTCTGGGTGCAGCGCGAGCTGTGGGTGATGCGGCGCCGCCGGAAGCGGGCGCCCGGGGATCGCTAGCTAGATGTGGGCGGTGGGGGTGCTGCGGACGATCACGCGCGGCGCCACGAGCCGCTCGCGGCCCTCGCGCTGGGAAAGCCGCTGCCGCCACCGCGCGAGCACGGGCGCGGCGAGGCACACGCCCACCAGCAGCGCGAGCGCGCCGGCGGCGCCGC
>DATEDO010000174.1:0-12739 GCA_035281625.1 Candidatus Methylomirabilota bacterium | reverse complement strand
CAGGCGGCACGGACGGTGGAAGGCTGGAGCGTGCAGCTCGCCGCCTATGCGTCGGAGGCGACCGCGGTGTCCCTGCGTGACTCGCTCGCCCGCTCGTGGCCGGACGCGCGCGTCCAGCGTACCGAAGCCGGTGGCCGCTCGCTATGGCGCGTCCGCGTCGGCAACTACGCCACCCGGCGAGAGGCGGACGAGGCCGCGAAGCGGCTCACCGCCTCCGGCCATCGCGCCTTGGTCGTGGAGCCGAGCCGGCCCTAGCCGGCCGCGATCCGCCGCACCGCCGCGGCCCGCAGGCCGCCTCCCGCCTTTTGCGGCTCGAACGCCACGCGCTCGCCCACCCGGGGCGCCGCGTCCGTGAGCTGGGCGCCGCGAAGCATGTAGAGCGCGCCGTCGTCCCCCACGATCAGCCCCCATCCCGTCGGCTCGTCGTAGAACTTCACCTGTCCATTCATGCCGGGCAGCGTGCCCTTGGTGCGGGGCGCCTGGGAATGCCTCGAATCGGAGACAGGGCCCTGTGTCCGATCCGACACAGGGCTCGCGAGCGGAGTCAGCGCTTGATCTCGATCAGGCAGGTCGCCGGCCGCGCGCGCGCCGTGGCGTCCTCGAGGGAGCGCGTCGTGGCCTGGGGCGGCGGCGCCACGAAGAGCGGGCGCACCGCCTGCGCCTTCACCGTCCACGTCACGTGGGCCGCCGGCGGGGTGGCGGGATCGACGTGGTCACGGATGGCCGCAGGCGTCGTCAGCATGCCGATGACGTCGCCTCGCTGGCTCACCACGGGGGCGCCGGCATCGCGGCGGTCGGCCGGCATGACGAGCTGGAAGTACTCCGGCGCATTCCCCGGCCCCGCCAGCGCGGCCACCGTCGCCACCGCGGGCGTGGCGGCCGGCCGCGCGCCGGGCGCGTTGAGGTAGACCACCACCGAGACGGTGTCGCCGACCAGGATCATCTCGCTCACGCTGATGGAGAGGCTCAGCGTCAGATAGGGCAGGTTGTCCTGGGGGATGCGGAGGACCGCGGTGTCGAGGCGCGGCACGACGTGATCGACCACCGCCGCCACCTTGGGTCGATCGGGGCAGGTGACGTCCAGCGACCTGGCGCCCGTCACGATCTGAGCCGACGTGAGGAGGTACCCGTCGGGCCGCACGAGGAAACCGGTGCCGTAGCTGCGAGGCTCGGCGGCGTGCGAGCCCCCGATCAGGCCACCGACCGCGAGGAGAACGAGCGTGAGCCAGAGAGGATCGCGGCGACCGTTCGTGGCGTTTCTCCTCTCGCGCCGGCCCCGCGGGGGCCGCGCGGATGAGAAATCGTAGCACGAACCTATCGGCGTCCCATCACGCGCCGGTGCCGCGGCCCGACGGCCTTGCGCATCACCGGGCGGGTAGGACTCCGGCGCGCTACCTCACGGAAGCCGGCGCGCCGGAACGTGGCGGCCAGGCCGGTCCAGACGAAGATTCCCGGCGGCTTCGCGCCCTTCGGGTCGTGCGGAAAGCCCTCGACCAGGCGTCCGCCGTGCCGGGCCGCCAGCGCCACCGCGGCGCGCAGGAGCGCCACGGCGAGGCCGCGGCCGCGATGGACGGGGGGGACGAAGAAGCAGGTGACGACCCACGCTGGACGCTCGTCCACCGGTCCCATCACGCGCGAGCGGCGCAGGCGCTCGAGCCCCTCCCGGGGCGCGATCGAACACCAGCCGGCCGGCTCGCCGTCCACGTAGGCGAGCACGCCGGGCGGCCGGCCCGCGGCGACGATCTTGTGCAGCGCCCGCTTGTTTCGGGCGCCGCGGCCCCGCTTGTAGTCTCCGCCCGCGAGACGGGGCCACATGCACCAGCACCCCTCCACGGCGCCGCGCGGTCCGAAGAGGCGTACCAGATCCGGCCAGCGCGCGGGGGTGAGCGGGCGGATGACGGGACGGCCGCGCGTCGGCATGGGGTCTATCATACGCGCATGGTCCTCGTGGCCCGCCTGGCGGCCCCGCTGCTCGCGGCCCTGGCCCTCACCGGCTGCGCCGATCGCGGCGCGGCGTCGGGCCCGGTGACCATCGTCTTCAAGTTCGCGAAGATCCTGGGGCCGGTGGATCCCATGCCGGCGCTGCTCGCCGAGTTCCAGGCGCAGCATCCCGGGATCCGAGTGGCCGCCGAGGTGCTGCCGTGGAGCAGCGACGAGCAGCGCCAGTTCCTCGTCATCAACCTCGAGGGGGGCCGCCCGGGCTTCGACGTGATGATGCTCGACTGCATCTGGGTGCCGGAGTTCGCCCGCGCCGGCTGGCTCCACGACCTCACGGGGGCCCTGGCGCCGGGGGAAATGGAGGCGCACTTCCCCGCCGCGGTGGCGCCGGCGCGCTATCGCGGCCGCGACTGGGCGCTGCCGTGGTTCATGAACGTGGGCCTCCTCTACTACCGCGCGGACCTCCTGGCCAAGCACGGCCTGCGGGTGCCTGAGACCCAGGCCGAGCTGGTGACGGCCATCCGCCGGGTGCGTGCGGCCGAGCGCAACCCGAGGCTCGAAGGCTATCTGTGGCAGGGCAAGCAATACGAGGGGCTCGTGGTCAACGCTCTCGAGGGATTCTGGGCGGCCGGCACGGAGGTGCTCGGCGCCGACGGCCACGTGTTCCCTCAACCCGAGCGTGCCGCGGCCGCGCTGGCCTTCCTGCGCGGGCTCATCGACGAGGGCTTGAGCCCATCGTGGGTCACCGCGGCCGACGAGGAGATCACGCGCCGCGCCTTCGGCCAGGGCGAGGCGGTGTTCCTGCGGAGCTGGCCCTATGCCGCCGACCTCTTCGAGCTGCCCGACTCCCCCGTGCGCGGTAAGGTGGGCCTGGCGCCGCTGCCCCGCCACGACGCAGGCACCCCGGCGCCGGGGTCCACTGGCGGCTCGCACCTCGCGGTGAGCCGGGCGACGCCGCATCCGGAGGCCGCGATCGCGCTGGTGCGGTTCCTCACCGGCGAGCGGGCCCAGCGGCTCATGGCCGAGACGGGCGCGGTGAAACCCTCGCGCCCCGCCCTCTATCACGAGCCCGCCCTCGTACGCGCCTTCCCCAGCCTGCCGCGCATCCATGACCTCACCCTCGCCGGCCGACCCCGGCCGGTGACGCCGGCCTACGTCATGCTCTCCACCGCGCTCCAGCCCGAGCTCTCGGCGGCGATGGTAGGCGTGAAGACCCCGGCCCAGAGCGTGGCCCACGCCCGGCGGCGACTCGAGTTCCTCCTGGCCGGCTTGGAGCAGTAGCCCGGCCGGGCTGGTAAAAACCACCCGGCGCGCCCCGGGCGCGGGGGACTCTTCCACCCCGGCACCGCCCTACCCGCGCAAAACCCCCTCCTGGGACGCCCACCTGGACGCGGACTCGCGCTGGCGCTGCTCTTGCTGCGTTCACGAGCGAATGGGATCGCGCGCCCACTGCTCGGTGGGAAACGGCCCCGCTCCAGGAGGACAGCATGGGAAAGGTCATCGGCATCGATCTCGGCACCACCAACTCCGTCGTCGCGGTGATGGAAGGGGGGACCCCCGTCGTCATTCCCAACCAGGAGGGCAGCCGTCTCACCCCATCGGTGGCCGGGTTCACCAAGGACGGCGAGATCCTGGTCGGCCAGGTGGCCAAGCGCCAGGCGGTGACGAATCCCGAAAACACGGTGTTCTCGATCAAGCGCTTCATGGGCCGGCGGCACGAGGAGGTGCTGGAAGAGATCAAGCTCGTCCCGTACAAGGTCGTGAAGGCGCCCAACGGCGACGCGCGCATCGAGATCCGCGGCAAGCAGTACTCCCCGCCGGAGATCTCCGCCATGATCCTGCGCAAGCTCAAGGAGGCGGCGGAGGCGTACCTGGGGGAGCGAGTGAGCGAGGCGGTGATCACCGTGCCTGCCTACTTCAACGACAGCCAGCGCCAGGCCACCAAGGACGCGGGGAAGATCGCGGGCCTCGAGGTGATGCGGATCGTGAACGAGCCGACCGCGGCCGCCCTCGCCTATGGCCTCGACAAGAAATCCGACGAGCAGATCGCGGTGTACGACCTCGGCGGCGGCACCTTCGACATCTCCATCCTGGAGCTGGGCCAGGGGGTGTTCGAGGTCAAGGCCACCAACGGCGACACTCACCTCGGCGGCGACGACTTCGACCAGCGCGTCATCGAATGGATCGCGGAGGAGTTCAAGCGCGACAACGGCATCGATCTCCGGCGCGACCGCATGGCCCTCCAGCGCCTCAAGGAGGCCGCGGAGAAGGCCAAGATCGAGCTGAGCTCCACGCTGCAGACCGAGATCAACCTGCCGTTCATCACCGCCGACGCCAGTGGGCCCAAGCATCTCGTCCTGACCCTCAGCCGGGCCAAGCTCGAGTCGCTGGTCGACGACCTCGTCCAGCGCACGGTCGAGCCCTGCCGCCGCGCGCTCAAGGACGCCGATCTCACCGAGGGGGACATCGACGAGGTCATCCTGGTCGGCGGCCAGACGCGGATGCCGAAGGTCCAAGACGTCGTCAAGCAGCTCTTCGGCAAGGACCCCCACAAGGGCGTCAATCCGGACGAGGTGGTGGCGGTGGGCGCGGCCATCCAGGCCGGTGTGCTCGCCGGCGAGGTGAAGGACGTGGTGCTGCTGGACGTCACGCCGCTGTCCCTCGGCGTGGAGACGCTGGGCGGCGCCATGACGCCGCTCATCCCGCGGAACACCACCATCCCGGCGCGCAAGAGCGAGATGTTCAGCACCGCCGTCGACAATCAGCCCGCGGTGGACATCCACGTGCTCCAGGGCGAGCGGCCGCTGTCCACGGACAACCGCACGCTGGGCCGCTTTCAGCTCGTCGGCATCCCGCCGGCGCCGCGGGGGCAACCGCAGATCGAGGTGACGTTCGACATCGACGCCAACGGCATCTTGAACGTGTGGGCGAAGGACCGCGCCACCAGCAAGCAGCAGCAGATCACCATTACCGCCTCCTCGGGCCTCAGCAAGCAGGAGGTGGACCGGATGGTGAGGGAGGCCGAGGCGCACGCCTCCGAGGATGCGCAGCGCCGCCAGGAGATCGAGCTGCGCAATCAGGCGGACACGCTCCTCTACAGCACGGAGCGGGTCTTCGCCGAGCACGGGTCGCGGCTCACCGAGGGCGAGCGCGCTACCGTGGAGCAGGCGCTGGCCGAGGCCCGCGAAACGCTCAAGGGGGACGATCTGGAGCGCATCCGGCGCGTGCAGGGGCGGCTCACCGAAGCCTCCCGGCTGCTCGCCGAGGCGATGCAGCGGCCGGCCGCGCGTCCATCTGATCGGCGGGCCGAGCGCCCGGCGGACGGTGACGTAGTGGACGCCGAGTTCAAGGACCTGGGCGATTCGTCGGACCGCGGCTGAGAGGCGGTCCCACCGACCCGGCGGAATGCGCGCTCGACTCCGGAGCGCGGTGCGGGCATGCTTGTGACCTGATGACGGGGACCCGGTCATGAGGCCGCTCGGGGGCAGCCGGCGCACGGGTCTCGCGCTGGTGGCGCCGGCCCTCATCGTCCTCGGCGCGGTCACCGTGTTCCCGGCGTTCTGGGTGCTGTGGCTCTCCCTCCAGCGCCGCATCCCCATCTTCGGCGTCGCCGACTTCGAGGGGATGGGGAACTATCTCTTCCTCGCCGGCGACCCCCGCTTCTGGAGCGCGGCGCGCGTGACCGCGGTCTACACCGTGGTGTCCGTGCTGCTCGAGCTCGCCCTCGGCGTGCTCGTGGCCCTGGCCCTCGCCGGCCAGCGGCGGGGGCTCCGCACCGCCATCGCGCTGCTCCTGTTGTCCTGGGCCCTGCCCGCAGTGGTGACGGGCAAGCTCTTCGAGTGGCTCTACAATCCCGCCGCCGGCCTGGTGAACTTCGCGCTGGGCGGGGCGCGTCTCAACTGGCTGGGTGATCCTGCGCTCGCCCTGCCCGGGCTCATCGTGGCCGACGTGTGGCGCACCATGCCCTTCGTCGCCATCCTGTGCCTGGCCCGTCTGCGCAGCATCCCCGTCGAGGTGTACGAGGCCGCGCATGTGGACGGCGCGGGCCGGCTCGCGACGCTCTTGCGCATCACGCTGCCCCTCTGCAAGCAGATCCTCCTCATCGCGGTGCTCTTCCGCACCCTCGACGCCCTCCGCGCCTTCGACCTCATGTTCGTGCTCACCGGCGGGGGGCCCGCGGGGACCACCGAGACGCTCACCGTGTTCGCGTACCGCAGCCTCTTCCAGACCCTGCACCTCGGGCTGGGCTCGGCCATCGGGGTGGTGGTGTTCGCCCTGGTCATGCTGGTGGCCTGGGCGTACCTGCGCGCGCTCCGCCAGGAAGGAATCGCGGCGTGACGGCGCGCGGGCGATCGGCGCTGCGGGACGGCCTCGTGCTGCTCGCGCTCGCCGCCTACGCGCTGCCATACTTCTGGCAGGCCCTCACCTCGTTGAAGCCGGAGGCGGAGCTGATGGTGCTGCCGCCGCTCCTGCCCAGCCGAATCACGTTCGAGCACTATCGAGTCGTCTTCGAGCGGAGCGTGATGGTGCGCGCCCTCGTCAACAGCCTCGGCGTCGGGCTGATCACCACCGCGGTCGCCCTCGGCCTCGGGCTCGCCGCCGCCTATGGCTTCGCGCGCTTTCCCGTGCCGGGCAAGCGCCTCTTGCTCCTCCTGATCGTGGCCGGCACCGCCTTCCCCCAGATTGCCACCGTGAGCCCCCTCTATCTCCTCATGCGGGGGCTCGAGCTGCGCGACACCTGGCTCGGGCTCATCCTCGCCAACGCCTCGTTCGCGCTGCCGCTGGTGATCTGGCTCCTCGCCGGGTTCCTGGCCGAGGTGCCGGTGCAGCTCGAGGAGGCGGCGGCGGTGGACGGGGCGGGGCGGCTCCGGACGTTCTGGTGGGTGATCCTGCCGCTGGTGGCGCCGGGGCTGGCTTCCGCCGCGCTCCTCACCTTCCTCTTCTCGTGGAACGAGTTCCTCTTCGCCTACACGTTCACCGCCACCGAGGCCAGCCGCACGGTGCCGGTGGCGCTGGCCCTCTTCCCCGGCGTGTTCGAGGTCCCGTGGGGCGACATCGCTGCCGCCTCCATGCTGGCCAGCATCCCGCCCGTGGCCCTGGTCATCGGGCTGCAGCGCTTTCTCCTGCGCGGACTGCTCGCGGGGGCCCTGCGCGAATAACCGGCAATGGCCGGGCAGGCCCCGGGACTTACTGGTAGACTTCCAGGTATGGTCCGCGTTAGGTTAGCGGGGATTGATTCCCATGGGCGTACCCACGCTTGAGTAGACGCTCCCGTCGCCCGCACCGAGGTCATCGCCCGCAATCCGGCCCCGGCGGCGGCCCCCGACTGCCCATCCCCACGCCGCCACCGCCGTCGCTCTTCGAGAGCCTCACCGCCATTCAGCCGCGCGAGCGGCTCTGGCTCGAGACGACGCCGGACGAGATCAGCATGCGGGTGATGGACATGATCTGCCCCATCGGCAAGGGGCAGCGCGGCCTCATCGTGGCGCCCCCTCGTACCGGCAAGACCACCCTCCTCCAGCAGATCGCCAAGGCCGTGCTCACCAATCACCCCGAGGTGCACGTGATCGTGCTCCTGGTGGACGAGCGGCCCGAGGAGGTCACCGACTTCCGCATGACGCTGTCCAAGACCGGGGCGGAAGTGGTGGCGTCGAGCAACGACAATCCCTACGCGCGGCACATCGAGGTGACGGAGCAGACCCTCGATCGCGCCAAGCGCATGGCCGAGCAGAAGAAGGACGTGCTCATCCTCTTCGACTCGCTCACGCGGATGACCCGGGCCTACAACAATCAGCTCACCTCGCGCGGGCGCACCATGTCGGGCGGCATCGACAGCCGCGCTTTCCAGATGCCGCGGGCCTTCTTCGGGGCCGCTCGCGCCATCGAGGAGGGCGGCTCGCTCACCATCATCGGCACCGCCCTGGTCGACACCGGCTCGCGGATGGATCAGATCATCTACGAGGAGTTCAAGGGCACCGGCAACATGGAGCTGTACCTCGAGCGCGAGCTGGCCGACCGGCGCGTGTTCCCGTCCTTCGACATGATGCGCTCCGGCACGCGGCGCGAGGAGCTGCTCTTCTCCGCCGATGACCTGAAGAAGATCCATCTCCTCCGCCGCGCGCTGTCCGGCCGCAAGCCGGTGGAAGCGATGGAGATGCTGCTCGACCGCCTCAAGCTCACCCCGAACAACGCCGCGTTCCTGAAGAGCCTCGGCGGCTAGGCCCGGCGCTCCCGCAGGGAGCGGTAGCGCGCCGGCGTCAGTCCCACCCCACGCTTGAACACTCGGGTGAAGTGCGCCTGGTCGGCGAAGCCGGCCTCGTCCGCGACCGCCGCGAGCGGGTGACCGGCGTGCATGGCCGCGCGCGCCACGTCGAGGCGACGCATGAGGAGATAGCGATGCGGGCTCGTGCCGAGGAGAGCCCGGAACTGCCGGGCCAGCTCGTAGCGGCTGAGACCCGTCATCGCCTCGAGGTCGGCCGAGCCGACCGCCCGCGGCGCGGTCGCGTCCAGGTAGCGGCGGGCGCGCTCGACGGCCGGCGCGTCGAGCCGGCGAGTGGAGGGGACGAGCGTGCCGGCGCCCTCGGCGGCGAGCAGGCCCTCGGTGAGGGCGGCCACGAGCGCGTCCACCGCGAGGGGCGTCAGCGGGCTCGCGAAGGCCTCCCGGACGGCCCGGGCCAGGCGCGCGCTCGCCGACACCGGCTCGCGTACGAACGGCAGCGCGCGGGGGCGCCCGCAAAGCGCGTGGAGCGACTCCGCCACGAGCGCGGGCTCCACGTAGATGATCCGATAGCCGAAGCCGTCCTTCGTGCCCGCTCGCCCGTCGTGCGGCTCGTCGGGATGGAGCACGACGACGTCGCCCGGCAGGCTGGTCCGCGCCGCGCCCCGGTAGTGGAAGGCCTGGACGCCGCGCTCGGTGAGGCCGACGGCGTAGGTGTCGTGCCGATGGGTGGCGTACGCGGTGCGGCCGAGCCAGGCCCGAAAGAGCTCCACGCCGTCCACGGGGCCCACGCTCGTGATGCGGTCCGGGCCCGTCCCCGCGCACGAACGTTCAAGACCGGCGCCGCCGGATCTGCTGCGATGGTGGCCATGAGCTCCGAGCATGCCGTCGCCTTCCTCGTCTTCGCGGTGGTGGCCGCGGTCACGCCGGGCCCCAGCAACATCATACTGGCGGCGGCCGGCGCGGGCGCGGGTGTCCTGCGGGGGCTGCCCTGCCTCCTCGGCGTGGCCACCGGCATGGGGCTCATGATGTTCGTGGTGCCTCTCGGCCTGGGCAGCGTCGTCCTGGAGCGGCCACTGCTGCTCCACGCGCTCCACTGGGGCGGCGCCGCCGTGCTCCTCTGGCTCGCCTGGAAGATCGCGACGTCGCGCGCGATGGCGACCGCCTCGGACCGCGAGCCGGTCGGCTATCTGGGCGCCGCGCTCTTTCAGTGGGTGAACCCGAAGTCCTGGCTGGTCGCGGCGAGCGCCGCCGGAACCTTCCTCCACGCGGGGGCGGGAAGCCCGGTGGGGCAGGCGCTGGCGCTGGGGGGGCTCTTCGTCCTCGCCGCTCTGCCGAGCGGCTTCGTCTGGCTCGCCTTCGGGGCGAGCATGCGGCGCGTGCTGTCGAGCCCGCGGCGCCTGCGCGCCTTCAATGTCACGATGGGGGTGCTGCTGGCGCTCTCGATCGTGCTGATCGTGCGCTGAGCGCGGCTCAGGCGCCGCCGAGACGCATCACCCGGTAGGCTTCGGCAGCCGGGAGCTTCCTCTTCCGTCCCTGCTCGCGGGCCCACTCGGTGATCATCTCGGCAGGGTCCCACTCGCCCATCTGCGTCTTGTGCTCGCGCAGCGCGGCCAGCTTCACGGCCAGCGTGTCCCGGATGTCGACCCAGGTGTCCGGTTTCTCGGCGCCGTGTATCCACAGCGTCTCCACGTGGTGCGGCTCCAGCCCCTCGTCGAGCAGCTCGGGGAAGATGAGCCGGGTCTCGGCGGAGGGAAACACCGCGTCCAGCGCCACGTCGGCGGCGGCGCGATGGTCCGGGTGATTCAGGTAGACATTGCCGTAGTAGCGCATGGTGGGATCGCCGCAGAGCACCACGTCGGGCCGGTGGCGCCGGATGAGGCGCGTGAGCTCGCGGCGCAAGGGGATCGATGGCTCGAGCATGCCGTCTTCGTAGCCGAGGAAGAGCGTCTCGGCCACGCCGAGCACCCGGCCGGCCGCACGCTGCTCCTCCTCGCGGATCTTCACCAGCTTGTCCCGCGTCATGTCCTTGGGCGTCCACTGATTCGAGCCGGCGCCGCCGCTGGTGATGCACACCGTCACGATGTGGCTGCCTGCGCGCGCCCACTTGGCGAGGGTGCCGCCGATGGTGAACTCCTGGTCGTCGGGATGCGCGTGAATGGACATCACGCGCTCGGGGGCCTTCGGCTCGGGCGCGTCGGCGGGCGCGGGGCCCGCGCGCTCGGGGACGCCGGGGGCGCGCTCCTCGCTGTCCGCGTCGCTCATGGTGTGGACGCCAGTGTAACACTGGGCATATGGGCGCGGTGACGGGGGGCCGGCGCGTCGCCGAGGCGCATCTCGCCCTTCCGATGCACGCCGAGGGCCCGGGGATGCGCGGGGCGGGGCGCCCACCCTTGCGAGAGCGCCGGCCTGCCCGTATCGTCGGCCTGGGCTTACGGCCCGAGCGCCCGCGATGACCTATCACATCGAGACCATCGTCCTCCTGCTGGTCGCCATCGTCGCGCTCATGACGCTGGCGCGCCGCGTCCTCGTGCCGTATCCGATCCTCCTCGTCCTGGGCGGGCTCGCCCTGAGCCTCGTACCCAACGTGCCGGTGGTGCGCCTCGACCCCGATCTCGTCTTCCTCGTGTTCCTGCCGCCCGTGCTGTGGTCGGCCGCGTACTTTACCTCGCTGCGGGACTTCACCGGCAACCTCCGCCCCATCATCCTGCTCGCGGTGGGCCTGGTGGCCGCCACCAGCGCGGCGGTGGCGGTGGCGGCTCGCCTGGTCGTGCCCGGGATGAGCTGGCCGGTCGCCTTCGCCCTGGGCGCCATCGTCTCGCCGCCGGACGCGGTCGCCGCTACGGCCATCGCGCGGCGTCTACGCATCCCGCATCGCCTCGTGAGCATCCTCGAGGGCGAGAGCCTCATCAACGACGCCGCCGCGCTGGCCCTCTACCGCGTGAGCGTGGCCGCCGCGATGTCCGCGGCCGCATTCAGCCTCGGCGGGACGCTCTGGCAGTTCACGCTCGCGGCGCTCGGCGGGGTGGTGGTGGGCCTCGCGGTGGGGCAGGCGGCGCGCTGGACGCTTCGCCTCACCGACGAGAGCCTCGGCCACATCGCGATCACCTTGCTGGCGCCCTACGCGGCCTGGGTGCTCGCGGAGCGTCTCCACGTCTCCGCGGTGCTCGCGTGCGTGGCGGGCGGGCTCTACGTGCGTCAAGCCTTTTCCTCCATCGTGCCCCCGGTCACCCGCATCCAGGCGCGCGCGGTGTGGGATCTCATGCTGTTCATTCTCAACGGACTGATCTTCATCCTGATCGGGCTGCAGCTCGGGGCCATCCGCGCCGCCGGCCTCATCGAGGACGTTCGTACGCTCATCGTTCAGGGCGCGGTGGTCAGCGCCGCCGCCATCCTCGTCCGCCTGATGTGGGTCCCGCTCGGCACGCTGATCCCGCGCTGGCTGAGCCCGGCGCTGCGGCGGCGGGATCCCTTCCCGCCCGCCGGCCATGTGTTCCTCGTGTCGTGGACGGGCCTGCGCGGCATCGTGTCCCTCGCCGCCGCGCTGGCGCTGCCGCTCGACTTCCCCTATCGGGACGAGGTCATCCTCTTGACCTTCGCGGTCATCCTCTCCACGCTGGTGCTGCAAGGACTGACCCTCACGCCGCTCATTCGATGGCTGCGGCTGGGGCACGACGATTCCCTCGAGCTCGAGGAAGCCTTCGCGCGGGAGGCGGCCGCGCGAGCGGCGCTGGGCCGCCTGGAAACGCTCGACGGCGGGCCGGCGGTCCGGGAGGAGATCGAGCGCCTCCGCACCGCCTACACCCAGCGCGTTCACCGCGCCACGCCCATCGCCCTCGGCGAGGGCGGCGACGCCGCCCGGTCGCGCGCCACGCGCCGCCGGCTACGGCACGAGACGCTCACGGCGGAGCGCCGCGCGCTGATCGAGCTCCGGAACCGGGGAGTGATCAGTGACGACGTGCTGCACCGCCTCGAGCAGGAGCTGGACGTGGAGGCGATACGCCTGGGCTTGGGCGAGACCCGGCTGGCGGAGGACGGCGAGAAGCTAGCCTGAGTTGCTCCCGCCGCTGCCCGGCTGCAGCGCCAGCACCTCCATCTGCGTCACCACGTTTCCCTCGGGAGTGCGCACGTAGTACGCCTTGACGGAGTGCGGCGCCGTCAAGAGGGCGCGCGGGATGTTCACGGTCAGGGGCACGATCAAGCGTGTGCCGTCCTTCAGCACGATCTCGGTGCCGGTGGCGTTGGTGCCCCGAATGGTGCCCTGCACCACGTAGCTCGGGCCCCGGTCAGACGAGACGAAGGGCAGCGCGAGCGCGGACGCCGGGGTCGACGCCGCGACGATGCCCGCGAAGGCGAACGCCATGAGCCGACGGGTGGTCTTCATGCCCATTTCCGCTGCATGGAGGAGGCCAGCCGCAGGACGGTGAAAACATGCGCATTTTCTCGAGGCCGGCGCACCCTCTTTCTCGGGGCCGGTCAATCCGACCCAGTGACACCGGTCCCCCCGGTCGGGGTGTCATCGAGCCTCGACGGGTCGCGCGGCCGCGGCGTCCTCGCGCCCCTCCTGCGCGGCCGCGCGCAGGG
>DATEDO010000173.1:0-13349 GCA_035281625.1 Candidatus Methylomirabilota bacterium | reverse complement strand
CGCGCGCAAGGGATCGAACGTCGGCGAGCCGGAGAAGCGCGCGGCGCCGGCAAGCAGGGTGGTGAGGCAGGTCAGCATGAAGAGCGCGACGTTGACGAGCGGTCGCGATCGCGCCGGCCGGGCGGCGGCGACCGCCACGTGGCCGTTGACGTGCACGTCACCGGTGGCGAAGCGGCCGTTCAGGCTGTCGGCGGCAGACGTTCGCCGGACGGGCCACAGGCGCATGGCGTCAGCCTATCACGCGGTCCGGGGTCACCACCCCGCGAGTCGCGCCACCATGCGGCGCACGCCGTCGATCCCGGCCTCGAGATAGACGGCGCCGAGGACGGCTTCGAGCGTCGTCGCCAGGATCGACTCGCGGGCGCGCCCACCGCTCAGGTCCTCGCCGCGGCCGAGCTGCACGAGCGCGCCGAGCTCGAGCGCGCTCGCCCAGCGCGCCAGGTTTGCGCCCGAGACCAGCTCGGCGCGTGCGGGCGTCAGCACGCCGACGGACGCCGCTGGCGTCTGCGCCAAGAGCCATTCCGCGACGACGAGGCCCAGGGCGGCGTCGCCGACGAACGCGAGCGGCTCCTGGTCGGCCGTCGGCGGGTGCTCATGGGCGTAGGAGGCGTGCGTCAGCGCGCGGGTGAGCCGCTCGGCATCCGCGAAGCGATGGCCCAGCCTCGCCTCCAGCGCGCGCAGCCGCCCGGGATCCACCGCGCCGTCAGGCGCGGTACTTGCGAAAGACGAGGGTCGCGTTGGTGCCGCCGAACCCGAAGGCGTTCGACAGGGCGAGCTCGACGTCCTGCTTGCGCGCCTGGTTGGGGATGTAGTCCAGGTCGCAGTCCGGATCCGGCGTCTCGTAATTGATGGTCGGCGGCAGGATCCCGTGGTGCAGCGCGAGGACGCTGGCGATGGCCTCGATCCCGCCGGCGGCGCCGAGCAGGTGCCCTGTCATCGACTTGGTCGACGACACCGCCACCTTGCGCGCGTGCTCGCCGAACACGCGCTTGATGGCCAGCGTCTCGAACTTGTCGTTGTAGGGCGTCGACGTCCCGTGCGCGTTGATGTAGCCCACCTCGCCGGGCACGATCCCGGCATCGGCGAGCGCGCCGGTCATGGCGCGCGCGGCGCCGTCGCCCTCCGGATCGGGCGCGGTCATGTGATGGGCGTCGCCGGTCATCCCGTAGCCCACCACCTCCGAGTAGATGCGCGCATCGCGGCGGACGGCGTGCTCCAGTGACTCCAGCACCACGAGCCCCCCGCCCTCGCCGCACACGAAGCCGTCGCGCTCCGCGTCGAACGGCCGCGAGGCCTTGGTCGGCTCGTCGTTCCGCGTGGACATCGCCTTCATCTGGCAGAAGCCGGCGATGGTGAGGGGCATGATGATGGCCTCGGCCCCGCCCGCGATCATCACGTCCGCCTCGCCCCGCTGAATGATGCGCGTGGCGTCGCCGATCGCGTGGTTGCCGGTCGCGCAGGCGGTCACCACCGACGAGTTCGGCCCCCGCGCCCCGAAACGCATGGAGATGAGTCCCGACGCCATGTTGATGATCAGCATGGGAATGAAGAACGGCGAGACCCGGTCCGGCCCCTTGTCGAGCAGCACCTTGTGGGAGTCCAGGAGCGTACCGATCCCGCCGATGCCCGAGCCCACCAGCACGCCGAAGCGGTCGCCGTCCTCCTTGGCGGGGTCGAGCCCGGCGTCCTCCACCGCCATCGCCGCGCAGGCAATCGCGTACTTGAGATACAGGTCCAGCTTGCGGTCGTCCTTCTTGTCGACGTACTTCAGCGCGTCGAAGCCCTTCACCTCGCCGGCGATGCGGGTGGGGAAGCCGGTGGTGTCGAAGCGGGTGATCGGCCCGATGCCGGACTTGCCCTCGGTGAGGGCGGTCCAGAACTCCTCGGCGGTGTTGCCGACGGGCGTGACCGCGCCGAGGCCGGTGATGACGACGCGCCGACGCTCCACGGGTGCGCTCAGACCTTTTCCTTGATGTAGCGGATGGCGTCGCCCACGGTGGTGATCTTCTCGGCGTCCTCGTCCGGGATCTCGAGCCCGAACTCCTCCTCGAACGCCATCACCAGCTCCACCGTGTCGAGGGAATCCGCGTTGAGATCCTCGATGAACTTGGCCTCGGGCACGACCTCGTCGGGGCGGACCCCGAGGTTGTCACAGATGATCTCCTTCACCCGCTCGTCGACTGGCTTGGTCATCTACACCTCCTCGTCGCACCGTGATGTGCGTCTGCGTCGCGCCTGATCGCTCCGGTCCCCACTGCCGGACGTCCTCACATGTACAGCCCGCCGTTGACGTGGATCACCTGGCCGGTGATGTACCCGCCGCCCTCGCCGGCCAGGAATCGCACGACCTCGGCCACTTCCTTCGCCGTCCCGATCCGCTTCAGCGGGACCTGCTGCATCAGGGCCTCTCGAGCGTCGGCGGGAATCGCCGCCGCCATGTCCGTCTCGATGAGGCCCGGCGCCACCACGTTCACCAGGATGTTCCAGTGCGCCAGCTCGCGCGCCGCGGCCTTGGTGAGCCCGATCACCCCCGCCTTGGCCGCCGAGTAGTTCACCTGCCCGGCGTTCCCCATCGCTCCCGCCGCGGAGGAGATGTTGATGATGCGCCCGCTCTTCTGCCGCATCATCACCTTCCCCGCCGCGCGGGTCATCAGGAACACCCCGCGCAGGTTCGTGTCGAGCACCTGGTCCCAGTCGTCGTCCTTCATCCGGACGAGCAGCTGATCCCGTGTGATGCCCGCGTTGTTCACGAGCACGTCGATGCGTCCGAAGCGCTCCTTCGCCGCGTCGACGAGCCGGTCGGCGTCCTCGCGCTTGGTCACATCGGCGGCCACCGCGAGGGCGCTCGCGCCCAATCCTTCCAGCTCTTTCGCCGTACTGTCGAGCCGGGCCGGATCGCGGCCAGAGACTACCACGGAAGCCCCGTCATCTGCCAGCGAGCGGGCCACCGCCAGGCCGATTCCGCGCGTGCCCCCGGTCACCACGGCGATCTTCCCCGCGAGCGGCTTGGCCTCGCTCACGCCGGGGCCCCGTCCCTGAGGGCCGCGACCGCTTTGTCCATCGACGCCGCGTCTTCCACGTTGTGCCCGCGGGCGCCGTCGAGGGTGCGCTTGAGGAGCCCGGCGAGCACGCGACCCGGGCCGACCTCCACCCAGTTGTCGCCCCCCTCGCGGGCGAGACGCGCGAGGCAGTCGGTCCAGCGCACGGGGCTCGCGACCTGGCGCACGAGGAAGGGCTTGACCTCCTCGGCGGTGGTGGTGAGGCCGGCGTCGACGTTGCGCACCACCGGGAGGCGCGGCGCCTGCACCGCCACGCTCTCCAGCGCGGCGGCGAGACGGTCGGCCGCCGGCTTCATGAGCGCGCAGTGGAACGGCGCGCTCACCGGCAGGAGCATGCTCTTCTTGCCGCCGCGCTCCGCCGCCACCTTCACCGCGCGCTCCACCGCGGCGCGGTGGCCGGCAATGACGATCTGGCCCGGCGAGTTGATGTTGGCCACGCCCACCACCTCGCCCTGGGCGGCCTGGGCGCACGCCTCCTCGGCCACCGCCAGCTCCACGCCGAGAAGCGCGGCCATCGCCCCCGTACCCACCGGCACCGCCTCCTGCATGAACTCCCCGCGGCGGCGCACCAGCCGGACCGCGTCCGCGAAGGCGAGCGCGCCGGCGACGACGAGGGCCGAGTATTCCCCGAGGCTGTGGCCGGCGGCGAGGGCGGGCGTGATCCCACGTTCGGCGAGCGCGCTCGCCGCGGCCACGCTGGTCGTGAGGACCGCGGGCTGGGTGTTGGCGGTCAGGGCGAGATCCGACTCGGGCCCCTCGAAGCAGAGGCGCGACAGCGGGAAGCCGAGCGCGGCGTCCGCCTCCGCCCACACGCGGGCCGCGGCGGGCGAGGCGGCGGCGAGGTCCTTGCCCATGCCGACGGACTGCGAGCCCTGGCCGGGAAACAGGAACACCGTGCTCACGGACGGGCTACCAGCGGAGGAGCGCGGCGCCCCAGGTGAAGCCGCCGCCGAAGGCGGCGAGGAGCACGAGGTCCCCGGTGTTGAGGCGCTTGGCGGCCCACGCCTCTTCCATGGCCACGTACACCGAGGCCGCGCCGGTATTTCCGTAGCGGTCCACGTTGATCACGACCTTCTCCATGGGCACCTTGAGGCGCTTCACCGCCGCCTCGATGATGCGGAGGTTGGCCTGATGGGGGATGAACACGTCGAGGTCCGCCGCGGTGTAGCCGTTGCGGACGAGGATGCGCTCCGCGGCCTCGCCGAACATCCGCACCGCGACCTTGAACACCTCGTTGCCCTTCATCTTGGCGTAGTGCATCCGCTTGTCCACGGTCTCGTGGGTGGCGGGATGGCGCGCGCCGCCGGCCGGCTGGTAGAGGAGCTCCCAGTACCGCCCGTCGGAATAGAGGTCGGTGTCGATGATGCCGGACTCGTCCTCCGAGGCGCGCAGGACCGCCGCGCCCGCGGCGTCGGCGAGCAGGATGCACGTGCCGCGGTCGGTATAGTCGGTGATGCGCGAGAGGCACTCCGCGCCCACGCAGAGTACCGTCCGGTACTTCTCCGTCTGGACGTACTGCGAGCCCACCGAGAGGCTGTACACCGAGCCCGCGCAAGCCGCGTAGAGGTCCACCGACCCCGCGTTGCGGCAGCCGAGGCGATGCTGCAGGAGGTTGGCGGTGGTGGGGAACGCCATGTCGCCGGTGGTGGTGCCCACCACGATGAAGTCGATCTCGCCGGGCTCGACTCCGGCCCGCTCCATGGCCTGCTGGGCGGCCCGGAGGGCCAGGTCGGAGGTCGCCTCGTTCTCGTCGACGATGCGCCGCTCGCGGATGCCGGTGCGCTGGACGATCCACTCGTCGGAGGTCTCCACCATCTTCTCCAGCTCGGCGTTGGTGAGGACCCGCTTGGGAGCGTAGGCGCCCACGCCCACGATCTTGGCGCGCTTCATTCGCGGCCTCCCTCGCGCCCCTCGGCAAGCACCGATTCGGCCTCGAGCGCGGTCTTGATGTGCTCGTTCACGTCGTTTTTCACCCACTCCGTGGCGACGCGCAGCGCGTTCTTGATGGCCTTCACGGGGGAGGCCCCGTGGCAGATGATGGAGGCGCCGTTGATGCCCAGCAGGGGCGCCCCGCCCCATTCCGTGTAGTCCACTCGCTGCTTCATGCGCGCGAACGCGCGCTGGGCAAGCACCGCTCCCATCTTGGACACGACGTCGCGCGTCAGCTCCTCGCGGATCATGGAGGTGAGCATCTCGGCGAGGCTCTCCGAGATCTTCAGGCAGACATTGCCGGTGAATCCGTCGGTGACCACGACGTCGCAGCGGCCGTTGTAGATGTCGCGGCCCTCGATGTTGCCGATGAAGTTGAGCGAGGAGCCCCGCAGGCTCTCGTAGGTGTCCTTGACCAGCTCGTTGCCCTTCCCCTCCTCCTCGCCCACCGAGAGGAGACCCACGCGCGGGTTGTCCTTGCCGATGATGTCGCGCGAGTACACGTGGCCCATCACCGCGAACTGGAAGAGGTGGCGGGGCTTGG
Organism: Candidatus Methylomirabilota bacterium; assembly: GCA_035281625.1. Taxonomy (GTDB): domain Bacteria; phylum Methylomirabilota; class Methylomirabilia; order Rokubacteriales; family CSP1-6; genus DASRWT01. The sequence goes on along the minus strand of DATEDO010000173.1, from coordinate 7,817 downwards.
GGTCCACGTTGGCGCCCGAGTCGATCAGCACGGTGAAGCCGGCGAGGCTCGGGAGCGCGGTGGCGATGGCCGGCCGCTCCACGCCGGGCAGCACGCCCAGCACGAACATGCCGATGGCCATGGCTGCTCCGGTGTTGCCCGCCGACACGAGCGCCTGGCACTCGCCGTCCTTCACCAGCTCGGCGGCCACCCGCAGCGACGAGTCCCGCTTGCGGCGGAGGGCCTGCACCGGCGACTCCGCCATGCCGACGACCTGGGTGGCGTGCCGGATGGTGAGCGGGAGCCCCTGCGCCCTCAGCCGGATGATCTCGCGCTCGATGGCGGCCTTGTCGCCGACCAGCACCGAGGAGATACCGAATTCCTGGGCGGCCACCACGGCGCCCTCCACCACCACTGCGGGCCCGAAGTCGCCACCCATCGCATCGAGCGCGATCTTCATGGGAGAGAGGAGGACGCTACTCGCCCTCGACGGTCAGGACCTCGCGCCCCTTGTAGAAGCCGCAGTGCGGGCAGATCTGGTGCGGGAGCTTGATCTCGCGGCACTGGGGGCAGATGGACCGCGTGGGCGCGGCCATCTTGTAATGCGTGCGGCGCTTGCGGCCGCGCGTTCTCGAGTGACGTCGCTTTGGCAGCGGCATCGGCGTCGGGCTCCTATCGTGAGAGTCGGTCGGCCAGGCCCTTGAGGGGCGCCCAGCGGGGATCGCTGGGACGCTCCGGGCAGCTGCAGGCCGCGACGTTTCGGTTGCCGCCGCACACGGGGCACAGGCCCCGGCAATCCTCGCGGCAGAGCGGCTTCATGGGGAGCGCCAGGTTGGTCTCCGTCTCCACCAGCGCCCCCAGGTCCAGCTCGTCGTTGGCGTACACATCGGTCTCCAGGTCGTCCGTCCCCAGCTCGCGCTCCTCGGCCCGGCCGGACGGCGCGGGCAGGAAGCGCGTCTCCACCTCCGGCCGCACCGTGATTTCGAAGGGCTCGGCGCAGCGCCCGCAGACCTGCGGCACGCGCGCCCCCAGGCTACCCCGGACGAAGACAGCGTCTCCGTCCTTTTCTATCGTGAGGTCGGCCTCCGACAGCACCCAGGACCGGTCCGCGAACGGCTGGCCGAGCGCCTCGGGCCCCTCGATCCGGAGACCCTCGTCGGGAATCTCGGAGACCCGGATGATCATACCTGAAACCTCGGTTAAAGATTGGAGAAACAAGGCGTTTTTCAACAACCGGGCCAGTATAGCCGCGGGGTATGGGGTTGTCAACCCAAAAGCCCCGTAAACCCCCGTCTCCTTGACGCTCCGGGGGCCGCCTGCTAGCATTCGAGCGGGAGGGCCCACCCACATGGGAAACGTGCTTAAAACCGGATTTCTTCTCGCTGTTCTCACCTGTCTCGTGGTGCTCGTGGGACAGGCCATCGGGGGGCAGCAGGGCATGTTCATCGCCCTGATCATGGCCCTCGGGATGAACTTCATCAGCTACTGGTTCTCGGACAAGATCGTCCTGTCCATGTACCGCGCCCAGCCCGTGGACGAGAGCAGTGCGCCAGAGCTCTATCGGATGGTGCGCAACCTGGTGACCCGGGCCCAGATCCCGATGCCCAAGGTGTACGTGATCCCCACGGACACCCCCAATGCCTTCGCGACCGGCCGGAACCCGGAGCACGGCGCCGTGGCGGTCACCGAGGGCATCATGCGCATCTTGAACCGCGAAGAGCTCGAGGGCGTGATCGCGCATGAGCTGTCGCACATCAAGAACCGCGACACCCTGATCATGACCATCGCGGCCGCGCTGGCCGGCGCCATCACCTACCTCGCCCACATGGCCCAGTTCGCGGCCATCTTCGGCGGGTCGCGGCGGGACAGCGAGGAGGAAGGGCACGGCGGCGGCATGTTCGGCGCCCTCGCCCTGGCCATCCTGGCCCCCATCGCCGCGATGCTCGTGCAGCTCGCGATCTCCCGCGCGCGCGAGTTTCACGCCGACGCCACCGGCGCGCAGATCGCCGGCCGGCCGTATGGGCTGGCCTCCGCGCTCGAGAAGCTGGATCAGGCCTCGAAGGCACTCCCCATGGACGCCTCGCCGGCGACCGCCCATCTCTTCATCGTGAATCCCCTCAGCGGCAGCATGCTGCGCAGCCTCTTCTCGACCCACCCGTCCACCGAAGAGCGTGTCGCGCGTCTGCGCGCCATGGCGATGTCCCACTGAAGACGCATGCTTCGCACGCGAGGGGGAGACGGTTCGCCGTCTCCCCCTCGTGGTTTCTGACCACGAGACCGGCGTGATCTCTGCGGCCGGCCTTCGCAAGGCCTTCGGCCCGATGGTCGTGCTCGACGGGGTCAGCCTCGACGTGCCGGCCGGCCAGTGTCTGGCGTTGCTCGGCCCCAATGGCGCCGGCAAGACCACGCTGCTGCGCGTCCTCGCCACCGTCACGCGTCCCACCGCGGGCCGCCTGCGCATCGACGGCGTGGACGCCCTCCGCGACGCCGACGCCGCCCGTCTCCGCATCGGGATGGTGGCCCACGGCTCCTACGTGTACGAGGACCTCACCGCGGTGGAGAACCTCCGCTTCTGGGGAGCCATGGCGGGGCTCGACACGAGCCCGGAGCGCCTCCGGGAGCGCCTCCAGGCCGTGGAGCTCGACGTGGTGGCCGATGAGCGGGCGCGGACGTTCTCCTCGGGCATGAAGCGGCGGCTGGCGCTGGCGCGCGTCACCCTGGGCCGGCCCCGTGTGCTCCTGCTCGACGAGCCCTTCACCGGGCTCGATCGCCGCGGGCAGAAGTGGCTGGACGAGTTCCTGCTCGCCTTCAAGGCGGGCGGGGGCGCGGTGGTGCTCGCCACCCATGGCTTCACCAGCGCCCTCGCCGTCGCCGACCGCGCGATCATTCTGTCCGGCGGGCGTCTCGTGCTGGATCGGCCGGCCGCCGGGCTCGGCCGGGACGAGCTGCACCGGCTCTACGACGATCTGATCGAGGCGCCTCCGGTGGGCCGGCCATGACGGCCTATGCGCGGCGCGTCGGCATCGTGCTCTGGAAAGATCTGCTCGTGGAGCGCCGCTCGAAGGAAAGCCTGAACGCGCTCTTCTTCTTCGGGCTCCTGCTCCTCTTCCTCTTCCAGTTCTCGCTGGGGCCCGATCGCGCGCGACTCGAGTCGGCCCTGCCCGGCATGCTGTGGCTGGGCTTCGTGCTGGCGGGGCTGCTGGGGCTCGGACGAAGCTTTCTCGCCGAGCGCGAGAACGACTGCTGGGAGGGCCTGGTCCTCACCGCCGGGGACAAGTCGGCCATCTATCTCGGCAAGCTCGCCGCCAACGTCTGCGTGATGGGCGCGGTGGAGCTGGTCATCCTCGTCCTCTTCGGCCTCTTCTTCGACGTGGATCTGGGGCGCGCCGCCGCCGGCCTCGCCGTCATCCTGCCGCTCGGCACCCTGGGGCTCGCCGCCGTCGGCACGCTCTTCGCGGCGGTCACCGCGCAGGTACGCGCCCGCGAGCTCTTGTTCCCGGTGCTGTTGCTGCCGGTGCAGGTGCCGGTCCTCCTCGCCACCGTGAGCGCCACCCAGGTCGCGCTGGCCGGCCAGCCGCTCGGGGACGCCGGGCCGTGGCTCCGCCTCCTCGCCGGCGCCGATCTGGTCTATCTGATCATCGGGCTCCTGACCTTCGAGTTCGTGCTGGAGGGATGATGGCCCGCCCCGTGGTGATCCGCGCGCTCGGCTGGCTGGCCGTCCTCGCCCTCCTCGCGGGGCTGGGCATGGCCTTCGGCTACGCGCCCCGCGAGGCGATTCAGGGCAACGTCCAGCGCATCATGTACGTGCACGTCCCCGCGGTGCTCACCGCGTACCTCGCCTTCGGCCTCGTCCTCGTGGGCAGCGTGGGCTATCTCGCGACCAGCCGGGTGGGCTGGGACCGGTTGGCGGCGAGCGCGGCCGAGCTGGGCGTGCTCTTCACCGGGATCACCATCGCCTCGGGATCCATCTGGGGCAAGCCCACCTGGGGGACGTGGTGGACGTGGGACGCGCGCCTCACGTCCACGGCCATTCTCTTCCTCGTCTACGTGGGCTATCTCCTGCTGCGCGGGCTGGTCGACGAGCCGGAGCGGCGCGGCCGCTTCGCCGCCGTGGTCGGGATCGTGGGCGCCGCCAACATTCCCATCGTGCACTTCTCGGTGAAGTGGTGGCGCGCGCTCCATCAGCCCTCCACCATCCTCGGCCCCGAGCCCTCGCCCATCGCGGCCCCGATCGCCGCCGCGCTCCTCGTCAACTGGGTGGCCTTCACCCTGCTCTTCGCGTATCTCCTGGCCCGCCGCATCGAGATCGCTCGGCTCGAGGAGGCGGTCATGGGAGGAGCCCTGCGTGCCCGATAAGCCGATGCCCGACAACTGGAGCTACGTGCTCGCCGCCTACGGCCTCGCCGCGGTCCTCCTCGGTGGCTACTGGCGTCACCTCGTCCGCCGCGCCCGCGCCCTCGCCGCGCCGCGCGGGAGGCGCGGCGCATGAGGCGCCGCGCGAAGTTCCTCGCCGGCGGCGCGCTGATCCTCGCCGTGCTCGCCTATCTCGTGTACGCGGGGGTGAGCCAGTCCGTGGTGTACTTCGTCACGCCGGCGGAGCTGCTCGCGGCCCCCGCCCCCGGTAAGGCCTATCGACTCGGCGGCATGGTGCAGCCCGGCAGCCTGACGTGGGAGCCGAAGACCCTGGACCTCCGCTTCACCTTGTCCGATGGCAAGGCCTCGGTGCCGGTGCGCCACAAGGGCACGCCGCCCGATCTCTTCGGCGAGAGCCGGGGCGCGGTGGTGGAGGGCGCGTGGAGCGGCGAGGGCTACTTCAAGGCCTCCACCATCCTGGCCAAGCACTCCGAAGAGTACAAGGCCCCGCACGATCCCAGTCAGGCCGGATACAAGGAGCTGATGAAGACGTTGCGGGGCGAGCCGCCATCCCGGTGAGCGCGGCGTGACCATCGGCGCGCCCGAGATCGGCTACGCCATGACCGTGGTCGCCCTCGCCCTCGCGGGGTGGGGGGCCGTCGCCGCGGTGACGAGCGCGCGGGGCGGCGCGGCGGCGCTCCTCGCCACCGCGGAGCGGGCGGCGGTGGGCGTGTGGGCGCTCATCACCGCGGCCATGCTGGTGCTCGTCCACGCGTTCCTCACCTTCGACTTCTCCATCCGCTACGTGGCCGCCAACACGAATCGCGGCACGCCGTTCTACTACCGCATCACGGCGCTCTGGGGCGCGCTGGAGGGCTCCATCATCCTTTGGGCCTGGATGCTGGGCCTCTACACCTTCATCGTGGTCCTGCGCTATCGGCGCCGGCAGCCCGAGCTCTACCCGTGGGTGCTCGCGGTGATGCTCGCCGTCCTGGCCTTCTTCCTCCTCGTGATGACCGTCCCCGCGCCGCCCTTCGAGCGCCTGAGCCCGCCGCCACCGGACGGGCGCGGGCTGAACCCTCTTCTCGAGGACTCGGGGATGATCACGCACCCGGTGGCCCTCTATCTCGGCTTCACCGGCTTCACCGTGCCCTTCGCCTTCGCGGTGGCCGCGCTCGCCCTGGGCCGCACCGGCGAGGAATGGATCACCATCACGCGGCGGTGGACCATCATCGCCTGGTACTTCCTCTCCCTGGGCCTCCTCATCGGCGGCTGGTGGAGCTATCACGTGCTGGGCTGGGGCGGGTACTGGGCCTGGGACCCCGTGGAGAACGCCGCCTTCATGCCGTGGCTCACCGGCACCGCGTTCCTCCACTCCGTGATGATCCAGGAGCGGCGGCGCATGCTGAAGCTCTGGAATCTCGCCCTCGTCATCCTCACCTTCGGCCTCACCCTCTTCGGCACCTTTCTCACGCGCTCCGGGATCATCGGCTCCGTGCACGCCTTCACCCAGGGCTCCATCGGCGTCTTCTTCCTGAGCTTTCTGGCCGTGGTCCTGCTGGGCTCGTTCTCGCTCCTCGCCTGGCGCGTCGAGCGCCTCAAGGGCCAGGGCGAGCTGGATTCCATCGTGTCGCGGGAGTCGGTGTTCCTCCTGAACAACGTCTTCCTCGTGGCGGCGAGCTTCACCGTGTTCTTCGGCACCATCTTCCCGCTCCTCACCGAGGCCGCGCGCGGCACCAAGGTCAGCGTGGGCGCGCCCTTCTTCAACCTCGTGAACATCCCGCTGTTCCTGAGCCTGCTCTTCCTCATGGGGGTGGGGCCGCTCATCGCCTGGCGGCGCGCCTCGCTGGAGAGCCTCAAGCGCAACTTCCTGAAGCCCGTGGTCGCGGGCCTCGTGGCGGCGGTGGTGCTCTACGCCCTGGGCATCGCCAACGTGCTCGTGCTCACCTGCATGGCGCTGGTGGTGTTCGTCACCGGCACCATGGTGCTGGACTTCTGGCGCGCGGCCCGCGCCCGCCGCCGCACCGGTGCCGGCTGGCTGGCCGCCACCGGAGGGTTGCTCCTGCGCCAGAACCGGCGCTACGGCGGCTTCGTGGTGCATCTGGGCGTGCTCGTGGTGGCGCTGGGCGTCGCGGGCTCGCAGGCGTGGTCGCAGCAGACGGAAGCCACCCTGGCGAAGGGCGAGAGCGTGGAGCTCGCCGGCTATCGCGTGCGCTTCGACGGCCTCGCCGCGTCCGAGGAGTCCAATCACTTCAAGGTCACCGGCACGTTCTCGGTGGTCCACGGCGCGCGGCCGGTCGACGTGCTCCAGCCCGCCAAGAAGTTCTATCCTCAGGAGCAGTCGCCGATCGCGTACGTGGACTACCGGCTGGGCTTCATCGAGGACGTCTACCTGGTCCTCGGCGACTTCGCCCGTGACGGCTCCCAGGCCACCGTGAAGGTGCAGGTGAACCGGATGGTGTCCTGGCTCTGGCTGGGAGGCGTGGTCCTGACCCTGGGCGCCGTGCTCGCGGTGCTCCCCGATCGGCGGCGGCCGGCGTGAGTCGCAGCGCGCTCAGGTGGCTGATCCCGGCCGCCGTGCTGCCGGTACTGGCGCTGCTGGCCTACGGGTTCTGGACCGATCCCCGCGGCGAGGTGCGCTCGCCTCTCCTCGGCAAGCCGGCGGCCCCGTTCACCCTCACGACCTTCGCGGGCACGCCGCTGTCGCTCGAGACCCTGCGCGGCCGCGTGGTGGTGCTGAACTTCTGGGCCTCGTGGTGCGTGCCTGCCTGCTACGAGGAGGCGCCCGTGCTCGAGCAGGCCTGGCGGGACTACAAGGACCGGGGCGTCACTCTGGTCGGCATCAACATCCAGGACAAGGACGAGGCGGCGCGGAAGTTCATGGGCCAGTTCAACTTCACCTTCCCCAACGCGATGGACACCGGAGGCAAGGTCGCGGTGGACTACGGCGTGTACGGCGTGCCCGAGACCTTCTTCATCGACCGGAAGGGACGCATCCGCGAGCGAAAGGTCGGGGCGGTCACCGACGAGACGTTCCGCGGCCATGTGGAGCGCCTCCTCGCCGAGCCGTCATGAGGCGCGGGATCCCGCTGGCCGTCCTCGCCCTCGTCGCGGTGCTCGCCATGGGCGCCGGACGGCCGGTGACCGATGACGAGGTGCACGCGGTGGCCGCCAACCTGCGCTGCGTCGTGTGTCAGAGCCTGTCGGTGGCCGACTCGCCCTCGGAGACGGCCCGGCAGATGCGCGAGATCGTCCGCGAGCGCCTCGCCGCGGGCGAGACCCCGGAGCAGGTCACCGCCTTCTTCGTGGCGCGCTACGGCGACTGGATCCTGCTGGCGCCACCGCGCCGCGGCTTCACCCTGCTCGTCTGGGTGGTGCCCTTCGTGGGCCTCGCCGCGGGATTGCTGGTGGTGGGCCTCGCGCTCCGCCGGTGGAGCCGACCCCGCGCGGCCGCCCCCGCGCCGGCGCCGGCCGCGGTCGACGCG
>DATEDO010000172.1:0-3220 GCA_035281625.1 Candidatus Methylomirabilota bacterium | reverse complement strand
CCGCGGCCTCGGCGATGGCTTCCCACATCTCGACGTCGAGGGCGTTCAGCCGCTCGGGCTTGTTGAGGGTGATGGTGGCCACCGGCGCCTTGATGTCGACCTGAACGTTGTCCATGGCAATCCCCTCTCAGCCGTTGAAGGCCTTGATCAGCGCGGGGAGGCGCGGATCGTCCTGACGCGGGGGGTAGGGCTGATAGAGCGCGGTGCGGTCGAGCAGCCCGGCATAGCGCGCCTCCATGGCCGCGTGGAGGCGGTCGTACGGCGCGGTCACCGCGTAGGTGTCGAGCATCTCGTCGGTGATGAGATCGGCCATGCCCTTCCAGTCGCCCTCGATGGACTTGCGATGGAGCTTGGCGGTGACGTCGCCCCAGCCGTGGCACTCCAAAACAGCCTGATATGTCCGAGTGGACCCGTAGAAGGCGATCTGCTGCTTCACCATCTGCGCCTGCGCACTGCGCTCGTCCGGCGTGTCGCCCACCACCACGAAGCTCGAGGTCGCGTAGGTGAAGTCCTTGCGCGCCCGGCCCGCCTTGGCGAGCCCCGCGTTGACTGCGGGCTGCACGATTTCGCGGAGGTACTTCGGGCTGTTGAACGGGTGCACGTGCATGCCGTCGCAGTGCTCGCCCGCCACCCCGCACATGAACGGGTTCACCGCGGCCACGAAGATGGGGATCTTCGGATGCGGGATGGGGCCGGGGTTGAAGAAGGGCGTCATGACGTCGAAGGTGTAGAACTGACCCTTGAAGTTCAGCTTGCTCCCCGTCTGCCAGCAGTCCCAGATGGCGCGGATGGCGCGCACCGCCTCCGCCATCTTCGGGCCGGGCGACTCGAACTTCACGGAGAAGCGCCGCTCGTTGTGGGCCTTCACCTGGGTGCCGAGCCCCAGCGTGAAGCGCCCGCCCGAGGCCTTCTGGAGATCCCACGCGATCATCGCGGTGACCATGGGGCTGCGCGAGAACACGGTGGCGATGTTGGTGCCGAGCCGGATGCGCGAGGTCGCGCCGGCCGCCACCGCGAGGGGCAAGAAGGGATCGTGCTGGGTCTCCGCCGACCAGAGCGTGTCGTAGCCGAGCGCCTCGACCTTGCGCGCGTAGTCCGCGATGGACGAGAGGTCGTGGGTGAGCATGCCGACGTCGAGCTTCACGGGGTGGCCTCCTTCATGCCGGGAGTCTACGCGACGGGCTAGCGGCCTTCAAGGAACTGCGCGCGCAGTCGCGCCTTCTGCACCTTGTCGCCATGGGGGCCGGGCGTGCGGGGCACGTCGTCCACGATGCGGACGTGGCGCGGCACCTTGTAGGACGCGATGCGCCCGCGACAGTGCGCGACGACGTCGTCCGGGGTGAGGCGCGCGCCGGGGCGGGGGATCACGTAGGCCACCGCCGCCTCGTTCATCCGGGGGTCGGGCACGCCGATCACGAAGGCCTGGAGCACCGCCGGATGCTCCATGATGAAGGCCTCGATCTCGGCCGGGGCCACCATGAAGTGGCTGATGCGCAGCACCTCGCGCAGGCGGCCCCTGAAGATGGTGCGGCCCTCGCCGTCCCGCACGCCGAGGTCGCCGGTCTTGAACCAGCCGTCGGGCGAGAACGCTTGCGCGGTCTCCTCGGGCTTCCGATAGTAGCCGCGGGTCACGAGCGGGCCGCGGAACCAGAGCTCGCCTTCCTCGTCGGTGGCCGCGGTCTCGCCCAACTCGGGCCGCACCACGCGCACCTCCACGCCCTCCGCCGGCCACACGCCGGGCAGCGCGCGAGAGACCTGCGATTCATCCAGAAAGTGATGCATGCAGAGCGCGTTCAGCTCGGTCATACCGTAGGGCTGATAGGCCTGGGACACGCCCAGCCGCTTCACGATCTCCTCGAACAGCCCGTCGCGGCCGCCGCCGGTCATGCCGAAGCCGCCGGTGCGCAGCGCCGACCGATCGCGCCGGTCGAGGTCACCATGATCGAGCACCGCGATGGCCATGGCGTCCACCGCGTTCCAGATGGAGATGCGCTCGCGCTCCATGAGGTGGAGCGCCACCCCGGGCTCGAAGGTCTCCATGAGGACGAGCGTCGCACCGTGGGAGAGCGTGGTGAGGGGGATGTTGAGGCCGCCCCAGGTCCCCGAGAAGGGGAGCGCGTGGAGCACGCGGTCGGCCGGCGTCACTCGCAGCACGTCGCCGCAGTACCAGCCGTGCGGCACCGCGTTCCGGTGGCTGATCACGGCGCCCTTCGGGAAGGACGTCGTGCCCGACGTGTAGAGGATGGTGAAGGGATCGTCCGCCCGCACCGCCGCCGAGGCGTGGGCGAGGGCGGCATGGAGCGTGTCGTCGGCTCCCGCGTCCAGGACGTCGGCGAGGCGCAGGCAGCCGGCGTAGGGATCGTCCGCATCCACGACGACCCGGCGGAGGCGGGGGAAGCCCGCGAAGTCGAGCTCACCCGGCACCGCCGCGCGGAGCCCCGGCAGCACCTCGCCGAGCGTCTCCAGGAAATCCACCGGGCCGAGGTGATCGGCGAGGAGCAGCGTCGTCGCGTCGGATTGCTCGAGGATGTAGCCGAGCTCGCGCGCCTTGTAGCGCGTGTTCAGCGCCACCGCCACCGCGCCGATCAGGGCGCACCCGTACTGCGCGAAGAGCCACGCGGGCCGGCTCGGGAGCCAGAGCGCCACCTTGTCGCCCGGGCCCACGCCGAGGGCGAGGAGCGCCCGCGCGTAGCGCGCCGCCTCGCGGGCGAGCTCCGCGTACGTGATGCGGCGGTCGGCGGTGACGAGCGCCTCGCCCTCGGCGTGACGCGCGCACACCGACGCGAGCATCGCTCCCGCGGTGGCGTCGAGGAAGGGATTGGCGGACATGGGACGGCCGTGACGGTAGCACGCGGCCCCGCGGCTGTCACCGTCGTCCGCGTGCTAAGGTGAGCCCCGTGCGCCACGCGCTCATCGTGCCCGATCGCGCCCGCCGGCGCGTGCTCCTCGTCGCGCGGGGGCGCGAGTGGGAGCTGCCCAGCGTGACACTGCGGCGCGCCCATCCGGGCGCGGTGGACGAGGTGATCCCCGCGGTGCGACGGCGCCACGGCCTGTCCGTGAGCGTGCTGCGCACCCTGGCGCGCCCGCTCGATCCCCGCACCGGTCGTCCCGGGGTCGCCCTGGAGCTGGAGCGGCTGGACGAGCGCCCGGCGCACACGCGCGGCGCGCGCTGGGTGCCGCGCGAGGCCCTGGCGGGGCTGCGCCTCCGGCGTCGCGACGA
>DATEDO010000171.1:0-19072 GCA_035281625.1 Candidatus Methylomirabilota bacterium | reverse complement strand
CTCCACCCGCGCCCACACGCCCTCCTCGTCGAAGGCCAGCGCGGTCTGGAGGCCCAGGGGATTCCGCGCCCCGCAGGCGAGGCACTCGTCCGACATCGGCAGGGTGTCGCCCCCCGCGCCGCCGCGCCAGGGGGCGGGCAGAGCCGCGCCCGGCGCGCCCGCGGTCACCGACGCGGAGGACAGCGTCTGGCCCTCCTCGAGCACGGTGACGCTGGCGCCGCCCTCGCGCGCGCTGGCCTCGAGGACGAGCGGCGTGGCGATGGGCACGGAAGCGGTGAGGCGCCCTTCCATCACGCGCGGGCCCTCGGGGACGCCGAGCGCGCGCGTGGCGGCGTCGAGAATGGCCACGAGGCCGCCGCCGTGCACGATCCCCGGCCAGCTCTGCAGCGTCGCGGGCGCGGCGAAGCGGCCGCGTCCCTCCGTCGTGAGCGCCGCCGCGGCGGCGAGCGCGTCGGCGATCGAAGTCAGGCGCGCGCCCGGATGCTATACTCGACGCGTCTCATGGCGGACCGTATTTTACCGTCGGGCTTCCGCCCCCCGCAATCGTGACCACCGTCTCCGAGCTCCTGATGAGCCGCCCGTTCGTTCAGGCGATGCTCACCAATTTCCTCTTCTTCATGAGCATGAACGGCTTCCTCCTCCTGCCCATCCACGTGCAGTACATGGGCGGCGACGAGGCCCACGTCGGACTCGTGCAGGCGACGTACAGCGTGGCCGGCATCCTCTTCCAGCCCCTGGTCGGCATCTGGGTGAACCGGCTCGGACGCCGCTTCTTCATGCGCCTCGGCGTGGTGCTGCTGGTGCTCTCCGCGGCGGGCTTCGTGGTCTCGACCTCCGTCACCCTCCACGCCGTGCTGCGCGGGGTGCAGGGCCTCGCCTTCTCCGCCTTCTTCGTGTCGAGCTACATCCACATCGTGGACCTGGTGCCGGTGGATCGCCGCGGCTGGGCGCTGGGGATATTCGGGCTCTCCGGGCTCACGTCCACCGCGCTGGCGCCGCTCCTGGGCGAGGCGGTGGCGCGCCCGCTGGGCTTCCGGTGGTCGTTCGCGCTGTCCGCCCTCATCGGGGCGGCCGCCCTCGTGCTCGTCTATCGGACGCGCGGAATCCGACCGCCCGCGCCGGGCGGCGGCCCCGGCATGGAGACCCTGCGCGAGGGACTGCAGGAGCTGCTACGCCTGCACATGGCGCTGGGGTTCTTCTTCGGCCTGGGCACGGGCACGCTCTTCACCTTCCTGCCCACCTTCGCGGAGTCGCTCGGTGTGACCGGCCTCGGTCTCTTCTACACCGCGTACTCGGCGTCCGCGGTGGCGGTGCGGGTGTTCGGCGGCGAGCTCATCGACACTCGCGGGCGCCGCGCCGTCATCGTGCCGTCCATGACCGTCTTCGCGGCGGCGGTGTGCATGCTCGCGCTGCTCGCGGGCACGGTGCGCCCGGGCGTCCGCGTCCCGGTCCTGCCCTTCGTGTTCCTCGCCGGTCTCATCTCCGGCGGCGCGCACGGCTTCCTCTACCCGGCGCTCTCCGCGCTCCTCGTGGACGTGACCACGGAGGCGCGGCGGGCCAGCGCGGTGGGCATCTTCAGCGCGGCCACGCTCGTGGGCAATGCCCTCGGCGCGGTGGTGTTCGGCTACGTTGCGTACCGCGTGGGCTACGCGCCGATGTGGACCGCCCTCACGGTCCTCATGGGAGGCGGCATCGTCCTCAGCATCCGGCTCGCCGGCGGGCCGGGGCCCGTGCGCGCGCTCGAAGCGCCGGTGCGCGCCCTGCCGCCGCACGCGCCGCCGGATCGCTCGGTTGACTTGTTCCCGAGCCCGGCCGATACTGCGGAGGCGCTGCGCTCCACGGCGGGCGCGGAGGATGCGCATGAACACGGCGTGGCGAAGCGCAACGCGGGCACCCCGACACGGTCGTAGCGCGCCGCGCTGACCGATGCCGATCGAGCTGCCCCGCCAGGCCGGTCCTTCCACCGACCCGACCGCCCCCCCGCTGGAGAGCCAGCAGTGGGCCATCCAGCGGCGTATCGAGGACGTCTTCACCAAGCTCGGGGAGAAGTTCGGCGATCTCTCTGGCCGCGTGGTGGTGACGATCAAGCCGGAGACGAGCTTCGAGGACGTGGGCGGCATCGCCTCCGCGAAGGCGGCGGTGCGGGGCTTCACCACCGCGCTCACCGATCCCGATCTCTACCGCCGCTGGGGCATCAGCCCGCCGAAGGGCATTCTCCTCTACGGACCGCGCGGGACCGGTAAGAGCATGCTCGCCCGCGCGCTCGCCACCAGCGCGGGGGCCATCTTCTATCACCTGAAGATGATGAACCTGACCTCCAAGTTCGGCCCCAACACCGGAGAGCTCCTGCAGGAGATCATCAACATCGCCAAGACCGAGGGGAAGGCGGTGGTGTACCTCGACGAGGCCAACGCGCTCTCCCTCGAGCACCTGCTGGGACCCGCGCAGTCGCGCGAGGCGAGCGCGCGGCTGGTCGCGGCGCTGTGCGAGAAGCTCGACGGCCTCGACGAGACCGCGCGTATCCTCGTGGTGGCGTCCACCAACCGCACCGACTCCGTGGACCGCTCGCTCGTCGAGCCCGGCCGCCTGGACCGCCTCGTGGAGGTCGCCCTGCCCGACGGCGCCGCCCAGCAGGAGATCCTCGAGCTCGTCCGGCGCCGCGCGGAGTCGAAGGCGGGCCGCACCCTGTTCGGGGACCTCGACTACCGCTCGCTGCTGCCCCCCATGGGCGGAATGAGCGGCGCCGAGATCTCCGAGGTGATCCGGCGCGCGCTCGAGCAGAAGGTGCAGGAAGCCGGGGAGGGCCGCGACGGAGGCCTGGTCACCACGGGGGATCTGCTCCAGCAGCTCGACGCCTACCGCCGCATCCGCGAGGTCGTCGAGAAGATCCGCTACGGCCAGTACCTCTAAGGCGGCCTCCCCGCGCGATGCCGTCCGTCACCTCGATCCGCGTGCGCTACAAGGACACCGACACCATGTCGGTGGTCTACTACGGCAACTACCTCACCTACTTCGAGGTCGGGCGTGTGGAGTACCTTCGCGAGCGCGGGCTGCCGATGTCGGTGGTGGACCGGCGCATCCACATGCCGGTGGTCGAGGCATGCGTGCACTACGCCAAGCCGGCGCTCCTCGACGACCTTCTCCGGGTGACGTCGCGCGTGAGCGAGCGGCGGCGCGCCAGCTTCACCTTCAAGTACGAGATCCACAACGAGGCCGGCGAGCTCGTCGCGTCCGGCCACACGCGCCATGCCTGCTGGGACCCCGCCACGCAGAAGATGGTCGCGCTGCCCGACTGGCTCAAGGAGATCATGCCCGATGGCGACCTCGACCCCGTCCGATCGTAGCGTCCCGCGCCCCATCGCGGAGGTGGCCGCCGACCTCGGCCTGACCGACAGTGAATGGATCCCCTACGGCCACACGAAGGCCAAGGTGCGGCTGGACGCCCTCGCCGCCCGCCGCGAGCGCTCCGACGGCAAGCTCGTGGTGGTGTCGTCGATCACCCCCACGCCGGCGGGCGACGGGAAGACCACCATGACCATCGGGCTCGGCCAGGCGCTCTGGAGGGCGGGCGCGCGGCCGGTGATCGCGCTCCGCGAGCCCTCGATCGGGCCCACCCTCGGCCTCAAGGGCGGCGGCACCGGTGGCGGCCGCTCCCAGGTCGTCCCCATGGACGAGATCAACCTGCACTTCACGGGTGACTTCCACGCCATCACCGCCGCCAACAACCTGCTCGCCGCCGCCCTCGACAATCACCTCCATCACGGCAACGCCCTCGGCATCGACGTTCGCCAGATCCTGTGGAAGCGCGCCCTCGACGTGAACGACCGCGCGCTGCGCCGCACGGTGCTGGGCCTCGGCGGGCGCATGGATGGCGTGCCCCGCGAGGCCGGCTTCCTCATCACCGCCGCGTCCGAGATCATGGCGGTGCTGTGCCTGGCCGAGGATCTCGGCGATCTCAAGCAGCGCCTCGGCCGCATGGTGGTGGCGCTCACGCGCGACGGCAAGGCCGTTCCCGCGTCGGCTCTGAACGTGACGGGGGCCATGACCGCGCTGCTGCGGGACGCCGTGTATCCCAATCTCGTCCAGACCATGGAGGGCTCGCCCGCGCTCGTCCACGGCGGCCCCTTCGCCAACATCGCCCACGGCTGCAACTCCGTGGTCGCCACCCGGATGGCGCTCAAGCTCGGGCAGATTTGCCTCACCGAGGCCGGCTTCGCCACCGACCTCGGGGCGGAGAAGTTCTTCGACATCAAGTGCCGGCTCGCCGGGCTCCGGCCGGACGCCGCGATGATCGTGGCCACGAACCGCGCGCTGAAGTATCACGGCGGAGTGCCGGTGAAGGACGTGGACCGGGAGGACGTGGAGGCCCTGCGGCGGGGGCTCGACAACCTCGATGCCCACATCGAGTCGGTACGGCAGTTCAGGGTGCCCGTCCTGGTGGGGATCAACCGCTATCCCAGCGACACCGAGGCCGAGTACAAGGTGGTGCTCGAGCACTGCGCCAAGGCGGGGGTGCGGGCCCACGTGGCCGATATCTTCGCCCGCGGCGGGGAGGGGGGCGGGGAGCTCGCCAAGGGGCTGGGTGACCTGCTGGCGTCGGAGCGCGCGGACTTCACCCCGCTCTATCCGCTGGACCAGCCCGTGAAGGCCAAGCTCGACACCATCGCCCGGCGCATCTACGGCGCGGACGGCGTGGTCTATCCGGGGCGGGTCGACCGGCAGATCGCGGAGATCGAGGCCCTGGGCTACGGTGGGCTGCCGGTCTGCGTGGCCAAGACGCAGCGCTCGCTGTCCGACGACCCGAGCCTCCTGGGCCGGCCGCGCGGGTTCAAGATCACCGTCAACGACATCTACATCTCGGCCGGCGCGGGTTTCCTCGTCGCCATCACCGGCGACATCACCACCATGCCGGGCTTTCCCCGCAAGCCCAACGCGGAGGGCGTGGACGTGGCCCCCGATGGGACCATCACCGGCCTCTTCTGAGGCGCGACGGCGCGGGCAGGGGCTGCGGGGCGGGGGCAGGGCGGCCGAGACGCCGCTCTACCGCGAGCGGGGAATCTCGGCGCCGGAGATGACCACGCGATCGCGGCCCTCGCGCTTGGCGCGATAGAGGGCGGCGTCGGCGGCGTGGAGCAGGGCGTCGCCGGCGAGGCCGTGCTCGGGGTAGGCGGCGAGCCCGATGGACACCGTGATCGGGCCCAGGAGCCGGCCCTTGTCGGACACGCGCAGCCGCTTGATCTCCGCGCGTAGCTCCTCGGCCCGCTTCTCCGCGTCGGCCAGCGAGGCCTCGGGCAGCACGAGCACGAACTCCTCCCCGCCGAACCGGCAGGCCACGTCCTCACGCCGGAGGTTCCGGAGGAGGGCGGCGCCGATCTCACGCAGGAGCGCATCGCCCGCGTCGTGGTCGAAGTCGTCGTTGATGCGCTTGAAATGGTCCAGGTCCATCATGAGCACGGCCATGGGCCGCCCCGCGCGCTGGGCGCGCCGCACCTCGCGTTCGAGCGTCTCTTCCATGTAGCGGCGGTTGAAGAGTCCGGTGAGCGGGTCGCGGATGGACTGGCTGCGCAGCATCTCCCGGAGGCGCACGTTGGCCAGGCCCAGGGC
Source organism: Candidatus Methylomirabilota bacterium (assembly GCA_035281625.1). Lineage (GTDB taxonomy): Bacteria > Methylomirabilota > Methylomirabilia > Rokubacteriales > CSP1-6 > DASRWT01. Next base: position 13,468 of record DATEDO010000171.1, on the reverse strand, counting down.
CACGTGCTCCGCCACCGCGGCGGCCAGCCGTCGCTTCGCCTCGGACAGGGGCGCGGGCGCGAGCCGACCCCGCGCGACGAAGCCCACGTAGAGGATGCCGAGAGCGTCGCCCTGTGCCACCAGCGGCGTACAGAGATACGCGGCGGGAGCGGGCGTGGGGAGATGGGTGCACAGGGGGCCGGTGCGCATGTCGTCCACCACGTGGGTCCGCCCGCTGCGCAGGGCCCAGCACTCCTCGATCGCGAACACGCCCGCGGTGCTCTGCGGCGCGGGCCCCCAGCGGGCCACCGCCTCGATGAGGTTGCGGGAGGCGCTGCACGCGAACACCGCGCCGGCCTCCCCGCGGAAAAGCTCCTTCAGGACACGCTCGATGACGGCATAGGCTTCCTGAACGGTCAGGCACGCCTGGAGGAGCTCGCCGAGCCGGTTGATCAGGTCGAGCTCGTTCACGCGCTCGGCGAGGCCGTCCCGCGTCTCCTGCTCCGCCTTCACCATGGCGGCGAGCCGCTCCGCCATCGCGTTGAAGGCGTGTCCCATCACCGCGATCTCGTCATTGCCGCCCACGTCGGCGCGAGCGGAGAGATCCCCCGCCCGCACGATCTCGGCGGTGCGCACCACTTCGCGCAGGCGCCGGATGATGAGGATGTGGCCGACGATGGCGGCCATGCCGAGGGCGACCGCCCCGACCAGGCCGAGCGAGAGCAGGTTGCGGACGAGGCTGCGGTCCGCCTCCGTGAAGGCCTCGTCACGCGAGATGCCCACCGCCACGTACAGCCGATCGGCGGGCGGGAGCCCGCCCACCGGGGTGAACGCGAAGAGGCGCGTGACGCCGTCCAGCCCCTCGACGGTGATGCGGCCCTCGCTGTGCTGGGCTCGGATGGCCTGCGTGATGGGCTGCTCGGGCAGCGGCTGGCCGACCCAGCGCTCGGGCTCCGGGTACCGGGCGAGCACCGCGCCCTGGGCGTCCGTGACCACGAAGGTGGAGCCGAGGGGCAGGCGAGCGCGCTCGCCGAGGGTATGGAGGCCGCCCAGGTCGAGGCTCGCGAAGAGCACCGAGCGCACTTCCCCCGTCGGACCCAGCGCCGGCCACGCAAGGATGAGGGCGGGCTTGCCGGTGGCCGGGTCCACGGCATACCCGGACACCACGAAATCGTGCGTGGCGCGCGCCCGCAGGAAATAGGGCTGGTCGGCCACGTTGACCGGCGCGCGCAGCGGCTGGGCGGTGCAGACGATGTCCCCGGCGACGCTCGCCTCGCTGAGGTTCACATAGATGGGGAAGCGCTTCCGGAGATCGCTGAAGAGGGCGCTGCAGGCGCGCGCGTTGCCGGGCTGCACTGCCGGGGCCTGGGCGATGCCGATCAGCAGCGAGCGGGCCCCCTCGATCAGACGCTCCTGGTTGGAGGCCGCCACCCGGGCCACGCGGAGGGCGCTCTCCTGGGCGTCGATCGCGGCCAGCTGGCGCTGCTCCCAGGCGGTCACCAGGATGAGGGCGAGGGCCGGCAGGAGGGCAAGGAGCACCAGCAGGAGCAGCCGCGACCGCAGGCTCGATCGGAAGATCCGGGTCATCTGGGCCCCTCCGGTCATTGTCTCATGCGGAGAGGGAATAGCGCCACCGGCAGTGCCGTCTGACCCAAGTGCCCGCTAACGCTGTGGTATACTGAGCCCCGTCACGACGAGCCACTCACATCACCGATGATCCAGGTCGAGCACCTCACCAAGCGATACGGGTCCGTCACGGCCGTTTCCGACGTGACCTTCAGCGTCGACAAGGGCCGTATCGTGGGCTTTCTCGGCCCGAACGGGGCGGGCAAGTCCACCACCATGAAAATCCTCTCGTGCTTCATGCCGGCCACGGGCGGCACCGCCCGGGTGGCCGGCTTCGACGTCTTCTCGCAGTCCCTGGAAGTGCGGCGGCGGATCGGGTATCTCCCGGAGAACGCGCCCCTCTACGGCGACCTTCCGGTGGGCGCGTACCTCGAGTTCGTGGCCGAGATCAAGGGCGTGGGCCGCCGCGAGCGCCGGGCCCGGGTGGAAGAGGTCATGGAACGCTGCTTCATCGCCGACATGCGGCGGCGCCTCATCGGCAAGCTGTCCAAGGGCTATCGGCAGCGGGTGGGACTGGCCCAGGCCCTTCTCGGCGATCCCGAGGTCCTGATCCTGGACGAGCCCACCATCGGGCTCGACCCGAAGCAGATCGCGGAGATCCGGGCCCTCATCCGCTCCCTGGCCGGCCAGCACACCGTGATCCTCTCCACGCACATCCTGCCCGAGGTGTCGATCGTCTGCGATGGCGTGATCATCATCAACCGCGGGCGCATCGTCGCCCAGGGCACGCAATCCGAGCTGGTGGAGCAGGTGTTCCCCACCGCGCGCACCCAGGTGGAGATCGGCGGCCCGCCCGACCAGGTCCTGGCCGCGCTCCGCGCGGTGCCCGGAGTCACCGAGGTGGAGCAGCTCACCGGGGGCGACGGGACGGCCCGGGCGCTCGTGGAGTCGCCTCGCGACCGCGACGTGCGCGCCGACGTGGTGCAGCTGACGACGGCGCGCGGCTGGCGCCTCCTCGAGCTCCACCAGGTCGGCATGAGCCTGGAGGAGGTCTTCATCCGGGTCGTGGCCGGAGAGCAGGATTCGGACACCCTCGACGCCATGGCCGGCGAAACGCGGAGCCAGGCCTGATGCGCTGGGTGCCCGTGTTCAAGAAGGAGATGCGGCTCTACTTCGGCTCGCCCGTGGCCTACGCGTTCCTCGCCCTCTTCCTCCTCATCGCGGGCTGGATGTTCTCGCAGATCTTCCTCATCTACAGCGAGATGTCCATGCGCTCGTTCATGCAGCCGATGGGCGGGGCGCAGAGCCTGAACCCCACCGAGAACGTCATGCGCCCGCTCTTCTCCAACATGAGCGTGGTGCTCCTGTTCTTCATCCCCATGCTCACGATGCGGCTCTTCGCCGAGGAGAAGAAGGCGGGGACCATCGAGCTGCTCCTGACCTATCCGGTGCGTGACGGGGAGGTCCTGTTCGGCAAGTTCCTCGCCGCGGGCGCGGTGTACCTCCTGCTGCTCCTGCTCACGCTGACCTATCCCGCGCTCATGTCCGCATTCGGCCGGGTGGAGTGGGGCACCGTGCTCACCGGGTACGTGGGGCTGCTCCTGCTGGGGGCGGCCTTCCTCGGGGTCGGGGTCTTCATCTCGTCGCTCACCGAGAATCAGATCGTGGCGGGCTCCGCCACGTTCGGGGTGCTCCTCGCGTTCTGGCTGATCGGCTGGGGCGCCGACGCCGCGGGCGGGTGGCTGCGCACGCTGCTCCAGTACCTCTCGATCATCGAGCACATGGACGGCTTCGGGAAGGGCGTCATCGACACCAAGGACGTCGTCTACTACGTCACCGTCATCGGGTTCGCCCTCTTCCTGACCCTGCGTGCGCTCGACGCCAAGCGGTGGAAGGGTTAGGAGGCCTCCCGCCATGATCGCCGATCTCCGCCGCTGGGCGCTCCCCGCCGCGCTGGTGTGCCTGCTCGCCGCGCTGGCCCTCTGGCGCTTCGTCCCGTGGCTCAACCGCCTGCAGTGGGCGCTCGTCATCGCGGGCGGGATCCTGCTCCTCGCGGCGATCGCGCTGAACCTCGGCGCTCTCGGCGAGGCGGCAGGCCGGCGCTCGACGCGGTACGGCGCGGGCGCCGCGGTGCTGGTGGTCCTGGCTCTCGGCGTGGTCGTGCTCGCCAACGCCCTCTCCGTGCGGCACAGTGCTCGCTGGGACCTCACCGAGAACCGCAGGCAAAGCCTCTCGCCTCAGAGCATCCAGGTCGTGCGCGGGCTCGCCGAGCCGGTGGAGGCCATCGCGTTCTCACGGAGCGACATTCCCGGCAAGCGCACCACCGAGGACCTCCTCAAGCTCTACGCCTCCTACTCCGGCGGCAAGTTCACCTGGAGAATGGAAGATCTCGATCGCTCCCCGGGACTGGCCCAGCGCTACGGCGTGGACAGCTACGGCACCGTGGTGCTCGAGCGGGGCGGCGGCAAGGCCGGGGCCAAGTCGGAGAAGGTGACCGACGCCGACGAAGAGCGTCTCACCAACGGGCTCCTCAAGCTCACCCGCGACACGAAGCGCATCATCTATCTGCTCAGGGGGCACGGGGAGAGCGATCCCGGCAGTTCCGACCGCGCCGGCTTCAGCCAGGCCAAGGAGCAGATGGAGAAGGCCAATTACGAGGTCCGCGACCTCACCCTCGCGCGCGACGCGAAGGTGCCCGACGCCGCCGCCATGGTCATCATCGCGGGCCCGAAGACGGATCCCCTCGCGCCCGAGATGGCGGCCATCGAGGCCTACATCGACAAGGGCGGCAAGGTCTTCTTCATGCTCGCACCCTTCCAGGCGGACGGGCTCCGGAAAACGCTGGCCCGCTATGGCTTCGAGGTGGGCGACGATCTCATCGTGGAGCTGAACCCGATCGGACGGGCGTTCGGGCTGGGGCCCGAGGTGCCCGTGATCACGCAGTACGAGAGCCACCCCATCACCCGCGACCTCGGCGGGCTCATGACCCTGTTCCCGCTCTCGCGCTCGGTGGGCGTGACCAAGACGCCGGGCAAGGGCCAGAGCGTGCAGGCCCTGGCGAGGTCGAGCGAGCAGTCCTGGGGTGAGACGGACAAGAATGCGCTCGCCCGCGGGGAAGCGAAGCCCGATCCCCAGGACAAGCGCGGCCCGCTGGGCGTGGCCGCCGTCGCCACCATCGAGGTCGGGGGGTCGGCGGAGAGCCCGCCCGCCGCCGCGCCGGCCGCCGGCGCCCCGTCCGGCACGGAGGGCGCGAAGAAGCCCGTGAAGGCTCGGGTGGTGGTGGTGGGCACCGCCAATCTTGCTTCCAATCAGTTCCTGGCCGCCCAGGGCAACCGCGACTTCTTCCTCAACGTGGTGTCCTGGCTGGCCGAGGACGAGAGCTCCATCTCGGTGCGGGCGCGCGACAGCCGGTCGGTGCCCATCGTGCTCACGCCGCCGCAGGCGGAGATGGTGCTGTGGGTGCCGGTGGCGGTGCTGCCCGGCGCGGTCATCCTCGCGGGGATCCTGGCCGTCGTCAGCCGCCGCCGCTCGCGATAGGAGGGCTGCCGTTGCGCCGCTGGACCACCGTCGTCGCCCTCGGTCTCCTCGTCGCCGTCATGGGCGGCTTCTACTACTACGACACCTACTGGCTCGAGCCCGCCCGCTCGAAGAAGGAATCGACGAAGGGCCGCCTCTGGGACGTCGAGGCCAAGGACGTCGAGGCCCTCACCATCAAGCGGAAGACCGACACCGTCAAGCTCAAGAGAGTGGACGCGGGCTGGGAGATGCTCGAGCCCGTGAAGACCCGGGCCGACCGCGGCGCCGTGGACGGCATCGTGACCAGCCTCGCCACCGCCCGCGTCGATCGCGAGCTGGCGTCGAGCCCCGCTTCGCTGGACGAGTTCGGGCTGACCACGCCGGAGGCCGAGGTCACGCTCGAGGTGAAGGGCCGCGCTCCTCTGGCCGTGCAGGTTGGCGCCAAGAGCCCCACCGGCGCCTGGGTGTTCGCGAAGGAGCCATCCAAGCCCGTGGTCGTGGCCCTGTCCGAGGTCCTGTCCCGCGATCTCGCCAAGCCGGTGGCCGATCTCCGGGACCGCACCGTGCTGGCCTTCGACCGCAAGAGCGTGAGCCAGGTGGACGTGGCGGTAGGGGGCGAGAGGCTCTCGCTCGAGACGGCCGAGTCGGGGAAGTGGCGCATCGTGAAGCCTCGCGCGCTCCCCGCGGACGCCGATCTCATCGGCGACTTCCTGGACAAGGTGGAGCAGGCCAAGGCCAAGGAGTTCGTGGCCGACGCGCCGAAGTCACTGGCGCCCTACGGCCTCGATCGCCCCACCACGGTGACCCTGTGGGCGGGCCAGGACAAGGACCGGGCCGCGCGCACGCTCCTCTTCGGGCGTGAGGACAAGGACAAGAAGGGCGTGTACGTGATGCGGGCGGGGGAGCCGAGCGTGCTGCTGGTGCCGGAGGACGTATGGGCGGCGGTGCCCAAGACGGTCGGCGTCGTCCGGGACAAGGTCGTGATGGCCTATCAGTACGACAAGGTGACTCGGGTCGAGCTCGATGGACCCCGCGGCCCCGTCGTCCTCGAGAAGAATGGAGTCGGGTGGAAGCTCACCGCCCCGGAACCGCTCAAGGCGGACACCGGCGCCGTCAACAACGTGCTGTGGAAGATTCGCGATCTCCGCGCCTCCGGGTTCCTCGACGAGGACGCCGCCGCGGTGCCCCGCTATCTCGGCAAACCCGAGCTCACGGTCACGATCTGGGAAGAGGGCGCGAAGGAGCCCAAGGTGCTCCTGCTCGCGCGCTCGCGGGAGACGCGCGGGGGGCAGCCCGCCGCCGTCGCCGCGGTGGCCGGGCGCGGCCCCGTGATGCTGGTGGACGCCAAGGCGATCCCGGACATCGGTCGCGCGCCCGACGATCTGCGCGACAAGACCCTCATGCCCGCCTTCGAGCCCGCCGACGTCAAGCGTGCGCGGCTGGTCACGGGCGGCAGCGCGGTGACGGTGGAGCGCAAGGGCGATAGCGACTGGCAAGTGGTGGAGCCCAAGCGCGGCGCCACCAAGGAGCGCAAGGTCTCGGATCTGGTCTTCGCGCTGAAAGGCCTGCGCTGGAAGGAGATCGCGTCTCCCAAGGGGGATGACGCCCCGCGCTTCGGCCTGGACAAGCCCGACCTCGAAGTGACACTCTTCAAGGCGGACGGCGGCGAGATCGGCAGCCTCCTGGTGGGGAAGACCGAGGGGGCCCTCACCTACGTGAAGCTGAAATCCGCGCCGGCCGTCTATACCGTAGAGAGCAAGCAGATGGACGAGATCAGAAAGGCCCCTTCCGAGATCCCCGGCTAGAGCAGGGAACGCCGGGCTCCCCCAAGGGGTGGTTGAAAAAGGAGCAGGCGATGCGTCGCAACGTTCTTCGCCGATTGATGGTTCCTACGGCCGCGGGGCTGGCCCTGCTCGCCGGCGGCCTCCTGACGGTGGCCGGGGCCGAAGCCGGCGGCCCTCGACCGATGGGCGGCGGGGCCTGGAAGGGGCAGTCCGGGCAGGGCTCCCACGGCTCCCACCACCATCACCGCGGTCCCCGCGTCACCGACACCTACCCCAACAAGGTGTTCCTGCCGCGGTACATCAACCCCGGCTATCCCCTCTACCCCGCGCATCCGATCTACCCCGGCTATCCGCGGTATCCCGGTTACGGGGCCGGCTATGGCCTGTATTCCGGCTATGCGACGTATCCGGAGTACGGCGCCGCGACCGCACCGACCTACGTCTACGTGCCGACCTACGTGGAACGGACGCCGCCGATGGCGCCGGCGCCCACGTCCTCGGAGCGCCAGTGGGTGCCCGGCCACTGGGCCTACAGGTGGGTTCCGGACAGCGGCAATGGCACGACGTGGGTGCCGGGTTATTATGATCGCGACAGCGTCTGGGTTGCGGGGTACTACCGCAAGACGGCGCCCGGCGAGCCGGGCGACGGATCGTATGAGCCGTACTGGGTCGAGGGTTACTGGTATCCCTGAGCCGCGCCGGATCAGCTGAGCCCGCGGCCGCTGCTGTGCCCCCCACGTCACCAGGAGGTCTCACCATGGCCGCACGCTCACGGATGCGGGCCGCCGCCGCGGCCGCCGTTGTCACCCTCGGGCTCGCGGGCGCCGCGCCGGCGCTGGAGGTCGGCCAGAAGGCGCCGGACTTCACGCTTCCCGGGCCCGGCGGGAAGACGGTGAAGCTCTCCGAGATGCTGGGGAAGGGCCCGATCGTCCTCTACACCTTCATCCAGGCCTTCACCAAGACCTGAACCGAGGAGATCAACGGCTTCGAGGCGAACCTCGCCAAGTTCGAAGCCGCCAACGCCCAGGTCGTGGGCGTGAGCGCCGATCACGTCGCCACTCTCGACGCGTTCGTCAACGCCAACAAGACCAAGCATCTCCTGCTTTCGGACTTCCGGCGCCAGATGCTGCCCGCGTACGACGCCCTCGTCACTGACGAGAAAAGTCCCATCTTCCGCTACGCGAAGCGCGCGTACTGGATCATCGACAAGAACGGCGTGATCCGGTACCAGAAGATCCAGAACAATGCCCTCGACCTCCTCAAGCCCGAGGAGGTGCTCCAGGCCCTCAAGGATTCCGGGGCGTGATGCGCGTGGTCCTCGCCGGCGTGTTCGCGCTCGCGGCCGCCGCCTCTCCGGCGTCGGCCGCCGGCCCGGACTGGGCCTCGTTCGGCGCGACCCCGTACGATCCGCCCAGGGCCGCCCCTGAGTTCAGCCTGCCCGATCTGGACGGGCGTCCGATGGCTCTCGCCGACCTTCGCGGCAAGGTGGCGCTGGTCTTCTTCTGGGCCACGTGGTGACCGGACTGCCGGAAGGAGTTGCCTTCCGTCAATCGGCTGTACGGCGAGCTGCGGAACAAGGGGCTGGCGGTGCTGCTCGTGAGCTTCCGTGAGGATGCCGCCCTGGTGCGGCGCACCGTGCGCGAGCGCGGCTACACGGCGCCGGTGCTCCTGGACGCGAGCGGGGACGTCACCGGGCGCCTGTACGGCGTCTTTGGACCACCCACCGCCTACGTGATCGACCGCCAGGGGCGTCTGCTCGCGCGGCTGGTCGGCGCGCACGATTGGGATGACCCGGCGGCGCGCCGCCTGCTCGAGGCCACGCTGGAGATGAAGTAGCGGGGCGCGCCAGCCGGGCGCGCTCATGGTGCTACCATGAGGCCCATGAGCGACGCCCCTCTCATCAAGCAGCTCGAGCTCGGCCCCATGCAGAACTTCGTCTACCTGATCGGCGATCCCGAGACGCGAGAGTGCGTGGTGGTCGATCCCGCGTGGGAGATCGACGCCATCGTGGACGAGGCGGCGGCGGACGACCTCACCATCACCGGCGCTCTCGTCACTCACACGCATCAGGATCACGTGGGCGGGCATCTGTTCGGTCACGACATCCCGGGAGTAGCCGCGCTCCTGGACAAGGTGAAGGCCAAGGTCTACGTCCACAAGGCCGAGCGCGAGTTCCTGCGGGGCATGTCCAGCGAGCTGGTGAACGTGGAGGGCGGCGATACCCTCACGGTGGGACGCTTTCCGCTGACGTTCATCCATACGCCCGGCCATACGCCGGGCTCGCAGTGCTTCCTCATCGACGGCCGCCTCGTCTCCGGCGACACCCTGTTCATCCGCTCGTGCGGCCGCACCGATCTGCCCGGCAGCGATCCCAAGGAGATGTACACGTCCCTGACCCGGCGGCTCGGGGCGCTCCCCGACGACACCGTGGTGCTGCCCGGTCACAACTACGGCGGCTCCCACACCACCATCGGCGCCGAGAAGCGGCAGAACCCCATGATGCGCTTTCCGTCGATGACGGATTTCCTGAGCGCCATGGGGGGCGGACGGGCCGGCTAGCATCGCCGCGCCCGCGCTCTGCATCGTCAACCCGGCGTCGGGCGGCGGGCGGAGCGCCCGGCTGTGGCCCGACCTCCTCGACCGGCTCACCCGCGGCGGCCTCGCCGTCGAGCACGCTGTCACGCGGGGCCCGGGGCACGCCACCGCCCTGGCCGCGGACGCGGCGCGCGCCGGCGTCGGCCTCGTGGTGGCGGTGGGAGGGGATGGGACGCTCAACGAGGTGGTGAACGGCCTCGTGGACGAGGACGGCCGGGCGCGCGCCACCGTGGGCGCGCTCTTCACCGGACGGGGCCGCGATGGGGCCCGCACCCTCGGGTTGCCCGGCGATCCCGCTCGCGGCGTCGCGCGGTTGCTCGCCGGCCGGCCCGCGGCCCGCGATCTCGGTCTCGTGCGGTGGCGAGGCGGTCACCGCTACTTCGTCACCGTGGCCGGCGCCGGGTTCGATGCGGTGGTGGCCCGGCGCGCCCTCGGTCTCGCGGGGCCGGGCACCATCCCCTATCTGCGGGCGGTTGGCGGCAGCCTCCGCAGGTACCGACCTTGGCCGCTGCGCCTCAGCATCGACGGGGCACCCTCGCGCACCCTCCAAGCCGCCGGGGTGATGTTCGCCAACGGCCCGTGCTGTGGCGGCGGGATGCGCATCGCGCCCGGCGCCGATCCCGCCGATGGCGCGCTCGATCTGGTGGTGCTGGGGGCGCTCTCGCGCGGTGCGCTCGTGAGGTGGCTGCCGACGGTGTACTGGGGCGGCCACCTCCGCCATCCCCTCATCACCACGGAGCGGGTGGCCACGGCGGAGGTAGCCAGCGACGCGCCCCTGCCGTTGCAGCTGGACGGCGAGCCGTGGGGTGAGGCGCCGTTCGATGTGAGCGTGGCGGGCGGCGCCCTTCGCGTCCTGCTCTGAGCCCTTCCGGGGCGCTCCCGAGTCGTTTCTACCCGCCGATTTCTTGACATGCCGGGGGGCGCATGGTCTGATCTGCCCGCTATGAGGGTGCCGTGAAGAACTGGCTGAAGGTCCGGTTCATCACGGGATTCTTCGTCACCGTCCCCGCCATCGCCACGTCCTGGCTGCTCTACGTCTTCTGGGACAGCATCGACAGCTTCTTCTCCCCGGGATACGAGCGCGTCTTCGGGCGGCGCATTCCCGGGCTCGGTTTCCTCACCGCGATGCTGGTCATGCTGGTCATGGGCACGATCGCCACGAACGTGGTGGGCCGCCGCATCCTGGCGCGCATCGAGCGCCTGCTCACCCGCGTGCCCGTCTTCCGCAGCATCTATCCCACCGTGAAGGAGCTGCTGGCGTCGTTCTCGCCGGAGAAGCGCGGCTCGTTCAAGGAGGTTGTCCTGGCCGAGCACCCCCGCAAGGGGAGCTACGCCTTCGGCTTCGTGACGTCCGATCTGCTGGTGGAGGGCCCGGAGGGGAAGCGCCAGATGGTCACGGTGTTCGTGCCCACGAACAATCTCTATCTGGGCGACGTGATCGTGGTGCCGCGCGACGAGGCGCTCTCCACGGGGCTCAGCGTCGAGGAGGGGATTCGCGTCATCCTCTCCGCGGGAACCGCATCACCCCCGCGGCTGCCCCGGCAGCGGGGGTGACCCGCCCGCCCACCCGCGGCACCACGCGCCGATCTCCTCACCCAGCGGGTAGAGCTTCCCGAAGAAGAAGTGGTCGGCGCCCTCGATGATGGCGTGCCGTACGCCGGGGAGCTTGGCCAAGAAGTGCTCCAGCTCCGGTAAGGGACAATACGAGTCCCGCGTGCCCGCCAGGACGCAGAGGTCCGGTCGGGACGGGACGGCCGCGGACCAGTCCAGCATCTTGAGCGGCGGCGCCACCAGGCAGAGCGGGCGCGGGTCGGCCGCGGTCACCCGGGCTGAGACCCAGGCGCCGAAGGAATAACCCAGGACGCCCAGGGTCGCGCCGCCGGAAAGAGTCGCGGCGAGATGCGCGAGCGCGGCGCGCACGTCGTCCATCTCGGCCACGCCCCCTCCGTGGGTGCCGGTGGACCGGCCGGCGCCTCGAAAGTTGAACCGGAGGGTTGCGAGTCCCAGGCCCCGTGCCACCTCGGCCCCGCGCACAACGACGGGATTATCCATGTCACCGCCGTAGAGGGGGTGGGGGTGGCAGAGCACGAGCCCTGCAGTGGCGGACGGGGAATGAGCGAGGAGGGCCTCCAGCCTCGGTCCCCCGGGTACTTGCACGAGGGTGGGCTGCTCCATGGGGAATATTTAGCGGCCAGGGGGCGTCGAACTCAACGGGTATACTTCAACCGATGCGCCTCGGATGCCTCTGGAATCGCTCCCGTCTCACCGCCTTCGCGGATGAGGCCCTGGACGCCCCTCGCGCCGCCGCGGTGGCGCGTCACCTGGCCGGTTGCGCGGGCTGCCGCGAGCGCGTCGACAGCCTGCAGGCGCTCCGCGCCGCCCTGCGAGGGGTCGGCGGCGACGTGTCCGAGCCCGACTGGACCGGCTTCTGGACCGGCCTGGAGCGGCGGCTCCGCGTCGAGCGCGGGACGCCCATGCGCGAACCATGGTGGCGGCCCTACTGGAAGCCGATCTGGGGCCATCCCCGCGCCGCCCTCGCCACGGGGGCGCTCACCGCGATGTTGATCGCCGTGCCGTTCTGGCCGGGCCCGGACCAGGACGGGCCGCTCGCCACGGCCGGACCGGTCACGGTGCAGGACGTGGGCTCCGAGGACCCCGATAGCAGCGTGATGGTCTACGCGGATCCCGACCGCGGCTCCGATCGTGGGGTCACCGTGATCTGGGTGTTCGCCTCCGCCCAGCGCTAACCCCGTCAGCCGCCCAGCGTGGCCAGCCGCTCCTTGGCGAGCGGTGCCTCCTCCGATTGCGGGAAATTGTCGAGCAGATACTGGAGCCGGGTCTGCGCGAGCCGGGTCTGCTTGAGCTCGAGCAGTGCCAGCGCTTCCTTGTAGATGGCGGTGGGGACTCGCTCGCCGCGCGGGTAGTTCAGGGCGAGACGGCGGAACTCCTGAACCGCCTGCTCCAGCTCGCGCGTGGCCTTGTCCGTCTGCCCCGAGGCCTGGCTGGCGCGGGCCTGGCTGAACAGCGACTCACCCACCCAGTACTGCGCCTGGTCGGCGAGCGGCGAGTCCGGGTAGCGCCGCACGAACTCCCGGAAGCCCGCGATGGCGAGGGGATAGTTTCCCTTGCTGAAGTCGAGATACGCCGCCTGATAGGCCTGCTCCGGCGTGGGCCCGCCCGTGCTGCTTCGGGGGGCCGATGGCGCGGGCGGGGCGCCGCCGGGAGCGGGCGCGGCCGGTCGCGATGCGAGCTCGCGGCTCAGGGTCTCCACGCGCTGCGAGAGCTCGTCCACCCGTGCGGCCATGCGCGACACCTCGGCGGAGAGCTGATCGACACGGGTGGCGAGACTGGCCAGCTGCCGCCCCTGCTCGGCGCCCTGCTCCCGCGTACGCCGGTCCAGCTGGCCCAGCACGGTATCGGTGTCCCCGCGCCCTCGGTGCACGGTCAGGGTGAGGGCGTTGAGGTCCTGGCGGAGCTGGGTGACGTCCTGCTGCAGCGCCGTGGTGGCGTCGCTGCAGCCGCCGGCCGCCACCGCGCCGACGATGAGAAGACCGAAGGGGAGCGCGAGGCTCCCCTTCGGCTTGCGTGACGGCACGACGGACTCCTCTCCGGCTAACGGCCCTTGGTCAGGAAGTGCGCGCGGCGATTCTTCTGCCAGCACGACTCGCTCTTCTCCGAGCACACCGGCCGTTCCTTGCCGTACGAGATGATCGTGATCCGATTGGCCTGGACGCCCTGCGCCACCAGGTAGTTCATGGTCGCCTTGGCACGGCGCTCGCCCAGAGCGAGGTTGTACTCGTTGGTCCCGCGCTCGTCGCAGTGCCCCTCGATGAGCACGAGGTTGTTGGCATTGCCCTTCAGCCAGGTCGCGTTGCCGTCCAGGATCTTGGCGTCGTCGGGGCGGATGTCGTACTTGTCGAAGTCGAAGTAGACATCCTTGAGGTTCGCGTTCTCCGAAAACTCACTCGGGCGCGGCGGCGTCGCGGGGGCGGCGGTGGCGGGAGCCGCCGGGGCGGGCGTGGGCGTCG
>DATEDO010000170.1:0-16345 GCA_035281625.1 Candidatus Methylomirabilota bacterium | reverse complement strand
GGCCCCCACACCCCCCCCACCGCCTCCGGCCGACTTCGCCGCGGACGCGAACCTGAAGGATGTGTTCTTCGACTTCGACAAGGCCGACATCCGTCGGGCCGACGCGAAGAACCTCGATGCGGCCGCCGCGTACCTCAAGTCCAACCCGCGGCTGCTGGTGCTGGTCGAGGGGCACTGCGACGAGCGGGGCACCGCCGAGTACAACGTCGCCCTCGGCGAGCGGCGCGCCAAGGCCGCGGTGAACTACCTCGTGGCCCAGGGCATCGACGCGAGCCGCTTCAGCATGGTGTCCTACGGCAAGGAGCGGCCGTCCTGCACGGAGAAGACCGAGTCGTGCTGGGCGAAGAACCGTCGCGATCGCTTCATGTCGAAGCCGCGGTGACGATGCCGTCGTCACCGGCAGGAAAGAAGGTGCCCGGGCGAGCATGCCTCGCCCGGGCCGCCCTGCTGCTCGTAGGGCTCGTCTTGACGGGATGCGCCTCGGCGCCCCCGCCGGCGCCGGCCACGCCCGTCGCCATCACCGATTTCAAGATGGTGGCCGGAACATGGGCCGGCGTGGTGAGAGGGCTCGCCGGCTCCCGAGACGATCAGGGAGACTGGGTCGAGATGCACATCGGTGAGAGCGGCTCCTACGATTTCGGCGCGGCGCGTACCATCGGCATGCTCAGCGGCAAAGGCAATCTGGCCCTCAGGGACGGCAAGCTCGCCGTGGAGGGAGACCGAGGCCAGGCGACCCTCGCCCTCTTTCAGCGCGAGGGGAAAAGGCTTCTGCGTGTCGACGGGAAGCTCCGGTCCGGGACGCCTCTATCCGGGGAGCTGACGCCGGCCAGGTAGGCGTGGGTCCGCGCGTGTGGCGCTTCCGGGCGCGCGGGGCCCTTTTCGCGGTTTCGATCCTCCTCCTGCTTGGGGTGGGCGGGTGTACACCCTTCGTGTCCGTGGTCCGGCGATCGCCGGAGACCGTGGGACGCGAGCTGTCCGAGAGCGCGCTGACCGGCGACCGCCTCACCGCCGCCACCCGGAACGTCCTTCTCGAGCACGGGCTCCTGCGCGCCTTCGCAGCGGATCCCGCGTCCACCATCGCGCAGCTCCACCGCGCCATGACCGCCGAGGCGGCGGCGGACGCCGACGTCTTCTTCGCGCTGGCCGAGATGTCGTTCCTGGAGGCGCGAAGCTCCGGAGAGCGGGCGCGCTATCTCGCCGCCGCGGTCTATGCCTATGCATTTCTCTTCCCTGAAGGGCTGGGCTCCGCGCCCAGCCGCTTCGACCCCCGACTCCGGCTCGCCGCCGACCTTTACAATCAGGCCCTGACGCTGGCCTTCAAGACGGAGGACGGCGCCGAGGTGGCGCCGCGGGCCGGCCGCTACACCATGCCGTTCGCGCTCATCGACCTCACCTTGGACCCGGAGTCGCTCCGCGTCGGCGAGTACACGCTGGATCGCTTCGAGGCGCTCGCCGATCTCAGCGTGAGGGGGCTGAGCATGCGCTACCGCCGGGCCGGGCTCGGGGCGCCCCTCGCGGCTTCCGTCAAGCCGACCATCGCCACCGGCCCCGGCCGGGATCTCCTGGCGCCCCAGGTCGAGCTGCCGGTGACGCTACTTCTGCGGATCGCCGACGCGCGGCGCTCGCTTCTGGACGGCCGGGGGCTATCGGGGTCCCTCGAGGTGTACCTGGCCGACGAGCCCGAGCGGCTGAACATCGCGGGCGAAAGCGTCCCGCTGGAAGTCGAGCCCACCGCGGCGCTGGCCCTCAGCCTGTCCAAGCTCTCGGTGCTCGAGCGAGAAATCCGTCACTTCGTGGGCCTCACCCTCCCCGGCCAGGCGGCGGAGACCCTGGCCTCCATCGCCCCGTATCGGCCGGGGCTCATTCCGGTGGTGTTCGTGCATGGCACGTTCTCGAGCGCCGTGCGCTGGGCCGAGATGGTGAACCGGCTGGAAGCCGATCCGATGATCCGTCGAAGCTACCAGTTCTGGTTCTTCTCCTACGACTCGAGCAATCCCATCGCCTATTCCGCGATGCAGCTGCGCCGTTACCTCAACTCCGCGGTGACCCGGCTCGACCCCGCCGGCAAGGATCCCGCGCTCTCCCGCATGGTCCTGATCGGCCACAGCCAGGGCGGGCTGCTCGTCAAGATGATGGTCATCGACAGCGGCAACGCCATCTGGGAGAAGGTGTCACGTGTCCCGCTGGACGACCAGCGGATCTCGGCCGAGACGCGCGAGCTTCTCCGCGAGGGGCTCGTGGTCAAGCCCCTCCCCATGGTGAATCGGGTGGTCTTCATCTCGACGCCGCACCGCGGAAGCTTCGTCGCCGGCCGGCAGCTCGTGGCCGGTCTGGTGCGGCGTCTCGTCAAGGTTCCCGCGGGCCTGTCCAGCCTGGCCGCCGATCTCGCCCGGCATCCAGGCCTCATCGTGGCGCGGGGCTTTCTCCTCCCCACCGCCGTCGACAACATGTCGCCCCGCGCCCCGTTCATCCGGGCCCTGGCCGACATTCCGGTCGCGCCCGGAATCCACGTGCACTCGATCATCTCGGTGTCCGGGGACAGCGTGCTAGAGAACCGGAATGACGGGGTCGTGGAGTACTCGAGCGCGCACCTGGATGGTGTGGAGTCGGAGGTCGTCGTTACCTCGGGCCACTCCACGCAATCGAGCCCCCCCACCATCGAGGAGGTGCGCCGCATCCTGCGGCTCCACGTCACCGCCCGGTGAGGGCCCGCCGGCCCTCGTGGCCGTCGCGCTAGGGACCGTTGTGTACCGCGAAGTGCTGCTGCGGAGCGGGGAAGCCGGCCTCGCCGCACACCTCGCGGATGGCCCGATTGGTGTCGAAGTACACCTGCCAGTAGTGGGGGTTGCTGCAGTACGGCCGCACCGCCAGCACCGGACCGGCCAGCGTGAAGGTGAGGATCTCCACGTCCGGCGCCGGCTCGGGCAGCACGTTGCGAATCTTGGCGAGCCGCTCCTTGAGCCGGAATATCGCGTCGCGATGATCCACGCCGTGATCGAGCTGCGCGACCAGCTCCACGCGCCGGTACGGATTGGTGGAGAAGTTCTGGATGGTGTCCGCGAAGACCTTGCTGTTGGGCACGATGGTGCGGACATTGTCGGGGCTGTCGATGGTCGTCGCGAAGAGGCCGATCTCCTTCACCGTGCCGGTCACGCCGCCCGCAGTGACGAATTGCCCGACGCGGAAAGGCTGGAGGATGATGAGGAAGGCGCCGGCGGCGAAGCTCGAGAGGAGCCCGCCCCAGGCGACACCGATGGCCACGCCGGCGGCGGCGATGAGGGCGGCGAACGTGGTGGTCTCCACCCCGAACACGCTCAGGATCGCGATGGCCAGCGCGACGTTCAGCACCACCGAGAAGATGTTGCAGAGGTACCGGGAGACGGTCGAGTCCACGTGGCGCGCGGAGAGCGCATGACCGGCGACGCGTACCGCCACCGCGATGACCATGCGACCGAGCGCCCAGAGGATGATTGCGCCCACGACGCGCAGGGCGACCTGCGTGACCATGGTGGTGACGAGCTGACCGGTCGCGCTCAAATCCATAGGGCTCTCCTTTCGAAAGCGTCCTGAGGCATCGAGTATCCGGAATAACCCGGCCGCACTGTATGGGACGAAAGTCTGATGGCAGCCGGGAAGGGCGCTGACTGACAGTGGGGGGGTGACCCGTGACCGCGCCTCCGTGGTAGGGTGAGCCTCGGTGGTCGCTGTGGCGGTTTCCCGCGATACCGCTCCCCGCCTGTCCGCGCTTCCCATCGTCGGGGCGGCGCTCGCGGTGTGCCTCGGCTACTTCATCGGGGCGAACATCGGATTCATTCTCCGGCTTCCTCCCGCCACCCCGTCCATCCTGTGGCCGCCCAACTCCATTCTCACCGCCACGCTGCTCCTCGCCGCCCCCCGTAGGTGGTGGATTTATCTGCTCGCGGCCTTGCCCGCCCATCTTGTGGCCGAGCTTCCCGTGCTCAGCCCCGCGTCGCTGGTCTACCTGCTCTTCGCCACCAACTGTCTCGAGGCCTTGATCGGCGCCACCGCGGTGCGCATCCTCAGCGATTCGCCCGGCAGCTTCGACACCCTGCCGCGGGTTTCCGCCTTCGTGGTGGGCGCGGGCCTCCTCGGGCCCTTCCTCTCGTCGTTCGTGGACGCGTGGGCGGTGGCGGAGCTCACGCATGAGCCGTACTGGCTGGTGTGGCAGACCCGCTTCTTCTCGAACGTGCTGGCCGAGCTCGTCCTCGTGCCCGCCATCGTCTTCGTGGCGCGCGACGCGTGGGCGCGCGTCCGGCACGCCCGGGTGATGCGCCGGATCGAGGCGGCGCTGCTCGGGGTGGCGCTCGCCTCGGTGACGGTCGCGTACGTGGCGGTGCCGGCCGCGGAAGCCCGGCGCCTGATGCTCGGCTCGCTGGACGCGCCGGTGGCCTTCTTCATCCCGTTCGTGCTCTGGGGCACCGTCCGCTTCGGCCCGGCGGGCGCGTCGCTGTCCCTGCTCGTGACCACGCTCGTCATGGTGTGGGGGGCGACCCACGGCCAGGGCGGGTTCTCCGTGCCCCCGTCGTCGGACAGCGTGCTGCTCCTCCAGATCTCGCTGGCGGTGAGCACGATTCCCATTCTCGCCCTCGCCGCCCTCATCGAGGAGCGGTGGCGGGACCGGATCGCCCTCGCGAATCGGCTCCGCTTCGAGGAGCTCCTGGCGCGGCTCTCGGGCGCGTTCGTCCACCTGGCGTCGAACCGGATGGACGAGGTGTTCCAGACCTGGCTCGGGCGCCTCGGCGAGTTCCTGAACGTGGACCGCGTGATGCTGTTCCGCCTCTCCGAGGACGGCCGCGTCTTCACGGTGAGCCACGAGTGGGCGGCGCTGGGGATGGCCCCCATGTCCACCGACAACATGAGCGTGTCCTTCCCGTGGTCGGTGCGCCAGCTCCGCCGCGAGCAGCCGGTGGTGTTCCGCGATGCCGGCGAGCTGCCCGAGGAAGCGCGGGTGGACCGCGAGTCGCTCGAGGCGATGGACATCACGTCCAATCTGGCGCTGCCGCTGGTGGCGGCCGGCCGCGTCATGGGCGGCCTCTCCCTCGTCACGGTGAAGCGCCGCCGGAGCTGGCCCGACGAGACGGTGGGACGGATGCAGCTGGTGGCCGAGGTGTTCGCCAATGCGCTGGCGCGCAAGGTGTCCGAGGACGCGCTGCGCTCCAGCGAGCTGATGAAGTCGGCCATCCTTGCCTCGCTGAACAGCAGCGTGGCGGTGCTCGACGGCCGGGGCCAGATCATCGAGGTCAACCGGGTGTGGGAGCGCTTCACTCCCGACTTCAATCAGTCCGGCGGACTGGAGATAGGCGTCGGCCGGAACTATCTGAGCCTGTGTCGCGAGGCGAGCCGCCGGGGCGAGGCCCATGCCGGCGACGCCGCCGTGGGCATCGAGGCGGTGCTCGAGGGACGGCAGGCCTGGTTCACCTTCGAGTATCCGGCGGGCGCGGGAACCGGAGAGCGCTGGTACGCCATGTCGGTGGTGCCGCTCCATCGGATGGATGGTGGGGCGGTGGTGTCCAACACCGACATCACCGAGCGGAAGCGCGCCGAGCTGGAGGCGCAGCGGAGCCGCCAGGAGCTCGCCCACGTCACGCGGGTCTCCGCCATGGGCGAGCTCACCGCCTCCCTGGCCCACGAGCTCAACCAGCCGCTCACCGGCATCCTGAGCAATGCCCAGGCGGCTCGGCGACTGCTCGAGGTCGCCAAGCCGGACCTGGACGAGCTGCGCAGCATTCTCCGCGACATCATCGACGATGACCGGCGGGCCGCCGACGTGATCCAGCGCATGCGCGACCTCCTGCGGAAGAGCGAGCCGGAGATGACGCTCCTGGATCTCAACGCGCTGGTGCGCGACGTGCGGCGTCTCCTGGGCAGCGACACCGTGATCCGCGACGTCAGCATCGCCCTGGACCTCGACGCGGGCCAGGCGATGGTGACCGGCGACCGCGTGCAGCTCGAGCAGGTCCTGCTCAACCTTCTTCTCAACGCCATGGAGGCGATGTCGGAGCAGCCCGGGGCCGATCGAACGGTGGTGGTGCGTACGCGCTCCTCGGACGGGCACACCGTGCTCACGTCGGTCGAGGACTCCGGGCCCGGCCTCCGCCACGGCACCCAGCAGATGGTCTTCGAGCCCTTCTACACGACCAAGCGCACCGGCATGGGCATGGGGCTCGCCATCGCCCGCTCCATCATCGAGGCGCATGGCGGCAGCATCTGGGCGGAGAACACGGGGCGGGGCGCCACCTTCCTTTTCCGGCTACCCCTGAGCCCCCCGGGCCCGGCATGATGAACGGAGACGCTCTCGTCTTCGTGGTCGACGACGATCCATCCGTGCGGCGAGGGCTCGACCGTCTCCTGCGGGCGGCTGGACACCGGGTGGAGGCGTTCGCGTCGGCGGGCGAGTTCCTCGAGCGCGGCGAGCACGAAGGCCCCCGCTGCCTCGTGCTCGACGTGCGCATGCCCGGGCAGGGGGGGCTCGAGCTCTACGAGCGCCTGGTGGCGGCGGGCCGGGACATCCCCGTCATCTTCATCACCGGCCACGCCGACGTTCCCATGGCAGTCCGCGCCATGAAAGCGGGCGCGGTGGATTTCCTGTCCAAGCCCTTCGAGGACTCCGAGCTGCTGGGCGCCGCCGCGCAGGCGCTGGAGCGCGACCGGCGGCGCTGGGAAGCGCGGCAGCGCCTGCGCGGCGCGGGCTGAGCCTAGTCCGGCAGCCCCTCGATCGCGTAAAGGGCTACCGTCACCGCGCTCGGCGGCCCCCATGCCCCGAACCACTTGCCGTAGATCTCCAGCACCTGGCCGGAGCGATACAGTCGAGCGAGGGCGCGGTTCACGGCGAGCCGGAAGTCGGGATCGCCCCGCCGCATCATGAGGGCATAGGGCTCGTACGAGAAGTAGCGGTCCAGCAGCGCGAAGCGCCGGGGATCGGGCGCCGCGAGGATGAGCCCGATCAGGATGGCGCGATCCGTGGCGTAGACCTCCGCCGTCCCGTTCGCCACTGCGGCCAGGCCTTCGGCGTGATCCTTCACCGCCAGCAGCTGGGTGCGGCTGGCGCCCGCCCCGGTCCGGGCCATCGCGTCCTTGATGATCGCGTCGGTCGTCGTGCCGGGGATGATCGCGATGCGCACGCTGGCGAGGTCGCTCCCCACGTTGGCGCCGGACCGCGCGACCAAGCTCGCGCCGGTGATGAAGGTCGTGAGGCTGAAGTCCACCTGCTCCTGCCGTGACAAGGTATTGGTGGTGGAGCCGCACTCGAGGTCCACCGTGCCCCCGATCACCGCGCTCTGGCGGGTCTCTACCGTGACCGGCACCCACATGGGCTGGAGATCGGGGAGCTTCAGATCCCGGCGTAGCTCCTCGACCACGCGCTGGCAGAGGTCCACCGAGTAGCCGGCGGGGGTCGCCTGACCACGGTCCACGAACGAGAAGGGCACCGACGAGTCCCGGTAGCCCAGCCGGATGGTCTTGGTGGCCTTGATCCGGTCGAGCGTGGCTGTCGGCGCGGCGCCGCCGCCCGTCGAGGCGCACCCGGCGAGCACGGCGGCGAGCACGAGGGCCGCCGCGGAGAGTGAGCGTCGCGTCATGGGAGGGTCCCCCTGTGGCCGGCATTCAATCCCACCGGGGGTCCGGAGGCAATGAGACCAAGGTCCGATTCCGCGCGCCGGCAAACGGGCGCTTTCTATTAACGGCGCGGAATGCGCCGAGGAGGCCCACCATGCCGAACAGCGACGCGCTGGGAATGTTCATCGTCGCGGCCCTTCTCGCGATCGGAGTGGCGGCGGACGCGCAGACGGGAACCGCGCCGGGGATGAAGGCGGAAGCCAAGCCCGGGGCGGTGGTCGTCGAGGCCGTCACGTTCAAGGCCAAGGTAGACGCGGTTGACAAGGACAAGCGGCTGCTCACGCTGACCGGCCCGCGCGGGAACACCGCCACCATCAAGGCGGGCCCCGAGGTCAAGAATTTCGACCAGATCAAGGTCGGCGACACGCTCACCGTCCGCTACCTCGACTCCGTCGCCCTGTTCGTGCGCAAGAGCGATCAGCCGCCCGCCGCCACCGAGGCGGGCGCGGTGGAGGTGGCGCCCAAGGGGCAGAAGCCCGCGGGAATCATCGTGAGCACGGTCGAAGTCACCGGCACGGTGGAGGCGGTGGACGTCGCCAGGCGCACGGTGACGCTCAAGGGGCCCGAGGGCAAGACGCGGACCTTCAAGGTGGACCCGAGCGTCAAGCGGCTGGGGGAGGTCAAGAAGGGCGATCAGGTGGTCGCCCGTCACACCGAGGCGCTGGCCGTGTCGGTCAGCACACCGTAGCGCGGGCGATCGGGGCTCATGCTCGCTCGCGTCGTCGGATGGCTGGCGGGGGTCCTCCTCCTGGGTTTCCTGCTCGGCGCGTGCTCGACGACGGTCCTGCGCGACAGCTGGCGCGATCCCCAGTGGAACGGGGACCCCTTGCGCAGCGTGCTGGTCATCGGCGTGGCACGGAGCCCGAGCCACCGGCGCATCTTCGAGGACGGCTTCACCCAAGCGCTACGAGCCCAGGGCACGGGCGCCAGCGCCAGCTATCCGCTGCTCCCCGAGGAGGGCGCGATCCCCAACGAGCGCATCAAGCAGGCGGTGGCCGGCGCCGGCGCGGACGCGGTCCTCATCACGCGGGTCCTCCGCATTCAGAGAAATGTCCAGGTCACGCCGGGTTACGTCGCGCCCGGATACGCCGGGGGATTCTACGGCTGGTACACGGGCACCTGGGTCACGGTGCCGCCGACCATCGAGCAATACGAGGTGCTGACCATCGAGTCCACGCTGTGGGACATGCGGGGTGAGCGCGCGGTCTGGTCGGGGACCAGCGAATCCACCGACGTGAAGGACGTGGGCACGCTCACCGGCGAGCTGGCGAGCGTGCTCATCAAGCGGATGAAGGAAGACCGGGTGCTGTGAGGCGCCGGGACTCATGATGGATCCACTGCCATCCTGGAACGACGGCTGGGCGAAGGCCGCGATCCTCGACTTCGTCGAGCGGGCCACTCGGGAGCGAAGCCCCGACTTCGTCCCCGTGCCCGAGCGCATCGCCGTGTTCGATCACGATGGCACCCTCTGGGTCGAGCGCCCCGTGCAAGCCCAGATCTACTTCACGCTCGACCGCCTCGCCGGCATCGCGGCGCGCGACCCCGCGCTCCGCGCGCGGCAGCCGTACAAGGCCTTCCTCGAGCGTGATCTCGCCACCATCGCGGGCTTCTCGCGCCGGGAGGCGTTCGAGGTCGCCTTCACCACGCATTCCGGTCTCACCACCGCCGAGTTCCTCGACGCGGCCTCGTCCTGGTTCAAGAGCGCCAAGCACCCCATCCTCGGGCGCCTCTTCACCGAGTGCGTCTACCTGCCTCAGCTCGAGCTGCTGGACTATCTGCGGGCTCACCGCTTCAAGCCCTTCGTGGTGACCGGCGGTGGCGTGGAGTTCGTGCGCTCCATCGCCGAGCAGCTCTACGGGATTCCCCCGGAACAGGTGGTCGGGAGCAGCAACAAGACGCGCGTGGAGTCCGGCCCGGGTGGGCCGGCCATCTTCGCGCTGCCCGAGGTGCGGAGCTTCGACGATCGCGAGGAGAAGGTGGTGAACATCGAGCTCCACATCGGGCGGCGGCCGCGGCTCGCCTTCGGCAACTCCGACGGCGACCTGCGCATGCTCCAGTACACGGGGCGGGGGGGTGGGGCCCGGCTGCGCCTGCTCCTGCACCACGACGACGCCGCGCGGGAGTTCTCCTACGACCGGGAGTTCCGCCTGAGCCCGCTGGACGAGGCCCTCCGCATGGCCCCCGCCGAGGGCTTCACCGTGGTGAGCATCAAGAACGACTGGAAGGCCGTCTTCCCCGCGTGACCGCGGCCGGGAGTTCGTCTATGATTGCGCCGGCCCCGGGGGCGCGGGCGAATGAGCGCAAACTCCCACGCGAAAGGATCTCGATGAAGCGAGCACACTGGTTCGTCGGGCTGTGCGTAGCGCTTCTGGTCTCCGGGTGCGCGAGCGCCCACCACTTCCCCGTGCCGCGGGCCGACGCGATCGGGGGATGCGTGACGCCGGCCCCGGAGCGCGACACCCTCGTGGGCGTCGCCCTCTCGGGCGGCGGCAGCCGGGCCGCGCTCTTCGGCTCGGCCGGCCTCGAGGCCCTGGCCGGGGTCCGGATGCCCGACGGCTCGTCGCTGCTGGAGCGGGTCGATCACGTGTCCAGCGTGTCGGGCGGCAGCATCGCGAGCAGCTATTACGTGCTGAAGAAGCCGGGCCGGGACGTGAAGATGCTGAATCCCGACGGCACCATGAGCGATGCGTACCGCGCCTTCTTCGATCAGTATCGCGCCGACCTCAGCCAGGACTTCGAGTCGTCACTCATCTGGCGCCAGCTCCTGTCGTTCCGGTGGATCAACTCGGCCCTGGCGGCAAAGACGCTGGCCGAGATCCTCAAGGATCGACTGTATGGCGAGACGAAGATGGAGAGCATCTCCGCGCGCGAGAAGGCGGGCGACAGCCCGGGGCTCATCGTGAACACCACGCTCTACAACAACGGCCGGCGCTTCGCCATCACGTCGATCCCGCCGGCGGACTTCGACTACGACTTCTTCGAGGATCTGGAGCGCAGCATCGCCCGCCGGGGCGGGGCCATGGAGCCGTCTCCCTACATTCAAAAACGCTACAAGCTGCTGCTGCCCGTGACGCCCATCGAGGTGCACATCGACCCCTGCCGGCTGCTTCTCGCCGGGGCGGTGGCGGGCTCGGCATCCTTCCCGCCGCTGGTGGGGCCGATCTCCCTGCAGGTAGGCGAGGAGAAGACCTACTGGCACGTGGGCGACGGCGGCCTCTACGAGAACAACGGCGTGGAGTCGCTGCTGTTCCTCCACCTCAAGCGGCATCAGGAAAAGCGCGTGAAGCGCACCCTCATCATCGCCTTCGACAGCTCGTTTCCCTTCTCGGTCGGTGAGCGGAAGCTGAGCCGCCTGCCCATCCCGTTCACGCTTCTGACCTTCGACTTTTCTCGCATCCCGAGCATCATGGAGGAGCGGGCCGGGACCTATCAGGCGCTGTTCTATCGGAGCCTGCAGCTCGAGGGAGTCATCCCCGACGCCAGGACCGCAACCGTCGTGGCGCTCCGGCACACCGACGCGAAATGGGCCGCCGACCTGAGCGATCTCCCGCCTGCGTGCAAGGCGGAGCCCGAGCCGCTCAAGACCGTCGAGGCCCTGCAGGAGCGCATCGCGGAGATTCCCACGCGGCTCGTGATCGCCTCGGAGTGCGACCGCCAGCTTCTCTCCACCGCGGCGGCCAAGCTGGTGGCGGAGCACCGGGACGCGATCATCCAGTTCCTCACGCGCCCCTACGGACCCTGAGGGAGCCACGGGCCGGCCGGGCCCGGCGCCGCCCCGCGGCTCCTGGGTCGTCCTACTGCTTGCGGAGCGTCAGTCGGGCCGGCAGGATGCCGTTGATCATGCCGGTCATCTGGCTCCCCTCGACCTTCAGCCAGCCGGTGACGTCCGGCCCCGTGATCTGGATGTCGTTCCCGGACATGGTCCCGTTGAAGTAGCCCGCCCGGCCGCGGTGGGGCCCTTGAATGTGCTCGACGGTGCCCTTCACCTGGCGGCCGTCCTGCGTGATGTTCAACGACACTTCGCCGCTCCCGGCGCTCGAGGGCTCGAAGACCCAGGGGCCTGCCCACCGTCCGGCGACATTGCTCGCGGGGGGCGCGCCCGACGACGCGGTCGACGGCCCGCTCGAGGCGCACGCGCCCAACGTGAGAACCAGTGCACCTAGCAGCATCCCGCTCCAGAGCTTTCGCATGGCCAGTTCCTCCTTGCCGCCGACCTTATGCGGGACGCGAAAGCCCGGGAATCGGACCTAGGGCCTAGGACCTAGGGCCTATAAACCTTCGCTGACCTCGACGGCATTGCTAGAATGGCCGGTACCGTCTCGCTCACGCGCATGGCACCCTGGCTTCGCTGGACCGCGCTTGGCCTCGTCCTCCTGGGGTTCGTCCAGGGGGCGGGTGCCGCACCCCGTCCGAGAACCATAGAGATCCGGAATAAATCCGGTGCGCTGGGCTCCGTGATCCCCGTGAGCCTCGATCAAGGCGGCAGTTACATCGTGGCCGAGCGCCTGGCCGCCGTCCTCAAGGGCGCCTGGGTCGCGAAGGGCAATCGGGGCACCCTCAAGGTAGGATCGCGCTCCGCCCAGTTCACCCGGGGTCAGTCCCGGGTCATCGTCGCCGGCATCAGGCTCACCCTGGATGCGCCGGCGCAGACCGGCTCCGCCGGCTGGCTCATTCCCGAGGACTTCCTGGCCAAGGCGCTCTCCCGCCTGGCCCCGGGCGTGACCATGAAGGTCACCGCCGCGCCCGCGCGTGGGCGCGCCAGCGCCAAGCCGGTGGCCGCCACGCCGACGGTGCCGTTCGGCGACCTTCGGCTGCGCTCCTATCCTTCGTTCACGCGTATCGTGATCGAGGCGGGCAGCAGCGTGGGGTACGCCATCGTCACCGACCAGAGGCCGGGCGAGATCCAGATGCGGCTGCCGGGGCTGCGGGTGGGCGGCTCCCAGCTCCAGGAGATCGACGACGGGCTGGTGAAGGAGATGCGTCTCGAGCCGACGAGCGGCGGGGCCGTGCTCCGCATCGCCCTCGATGCCCCGGCCGGGCAGATCAAGGACTTTTCCCTCCAGGACCCCTTCCGGATCGTCCTCGACATCTATCGGCCCAAGGACGCGGCCGACTCCCCCGGCGCCAAGGCCGGCATGGCCCAGCCGCTGCGCCTCGTCGTGCTCGATGCGGGCCACGGCGGGCACGACTCGGGCGCGATCGGGCCCAAGGGCGTGATGGAAAAGGACGTGGTGCTCGACGTGACGCGCCGGGTGGCGCGCATGATGGAGGAGAGCGGGCTGGGTATCAAGGTCGTGCTGACCCGCACCGGCGATACGTTCGTGCCCCTGCGAGACCGCACCATCTTCGCCAACAAGCAGCGCGCCGACCTCTTCGTCTCCATCCACGCCAACGCCCATCCGCGCTCGGTGTCCGAGGGCGTGGAGACCTATTTCCTCTCCTCCGAGGCCAGCGACTCCGAGGCGCGCCAGACCGCCGCGGTGGAGAACGGCGTGGTCCAGCTGGAGACGGCCGCGTCCCGACAGAAGATGGACGCGATCAAGAGCATTCTCTGGGATCTCGCCCAGTCCGAGTTCCAGCAGGAGTCGAGCTTCCTCGCCGAGACGGTGCAGGATTCCATGACCCGTTCGCTCCGGCTCGTGAATCGTGGAGTGAAACAGGCGGGCTTCTATGTCCTCGGCGGCGCGGCCATGCCGGCCATTCTCATCGAGATCGGCTTCCTCACCAATCCCCGCGAGGAGAAGAAGCTGGCCACCGCCGAGTATCGCGAGGCCGCCGCCAAGGCCATCTTCGCCGGGCTCAGCGACTACAAGCGGCGGTACGATCAGCGCATGCGTGCTGCCCTGCCAAAGACCGCGCCCGTGACCACCCGATGA
Source organism: Candidatus Methylomirabilota bacterium (assembly GCA_035281625.1). Lineage (GTDB taxonomy): Bacteria > Methylomirabilota > Methylomirabilia > Rokubacteriales > CSP1-6 > DASRWT01. Next base: position 2,834 of record DATEDO010000170.1, on the reverse strand, counting down.
CCGCTCGCCACGACGGCCGCGCTTCCGATCAGCTCCGGCCCGTCCGCATCACGCGCGACTATCTCCGGCATCCCGAAGGGTCGGTGCTCGTGGAGTTCGGCGACACCAAGGTGATCTGCACGGCCTCGCTGGAGGACAAGGTGCCTCCCTTCCTCAAGGGGCAGGGCAAGGGCTGGGTCACCGCCGAGTACGGTATGCTGCCGCGCTCCACCAACACCCGCATGGGGCGCGAGCGCGGCGGGCCCAGCGGGCGCTCGCAGGAGATTCAGCGCCTGGTCGGGCGCTCGCTCCGCTCGGTGGTCGACATGCCCAAGCTCGGCGAGCGCACGCTGTGGATGGACTGTGACGTGATACAGGCCGACGGCGGCACGCGCACCGCCGCCATCACCGGCTGCTGGGTGGCGCTGTCCGACGCCCTCGATCGCCTGGTCCAGGCGGGCGCGATCCCCGGCTCGCCGCTGCGCGAACACGTGGCCGCGGTGAGCGTGGGGGTGGTCGGCGGGCGCGCCGTCCTCGATCTCGACTACGTGGAGGACTCCACCGCCGAGGTGGACATGAACGTGGTGATGACGGGCTCCGGCGCCTTCGTCGAGGTGCAGGGGACCGCGGAGCAGACCCCCTTCGGCAAGGACCGCCTGGCCGAGCTGCTCGGTCTCGCCGAGCGGGGCATTCAGGCCCTGGTCGGCCTTCAACGCCGTGCCGTGGGCGCGCGCGGGGAGAAGACCTTCGCCCTCTGATGCCACGCTGGTCCTGGCCAGCGCCAATCCCAAGAAGGCGCGCGAGATGGTGGGGCTTCTCGCCGGCATCCCCTATCGCATCCTCACCCTGGCCGACTTCCCCGGCGTGACCTTGCCTCCCGAGGGGGCCGACTCCTACGCGGAGAACGCCAGCGCGAAGGCCCGGGCGGTGGCGGCGGCGACCGGGCTGCTGGCCCTCGGCGACGACTCGGGGCTCGAGGTGGACGCCCTCGGCGGCCGGCCCGGGGTGCTGTCGGCCCGCTACGGCGGCGAAGGGCTCACCGACGCGCAGCGCTGCGACAAGCTGCTCGAGGCCCTGGCGGGGGTGCTCCCGCTCCAGCGCACGGCGCGCTTTCGCAGCGTGATCGCGCTGGTCGCGCCGGCGGGGCGCGAGGCGGTGGTGGAGGGCGAGGCGGAGGGCATACTCCTCGACCAGCCGCAGGGCACCGGCGGCTTTGGCTATGACCCGATCTTCTACTACCCTCCGCTGGATTCGACGTTCGCCCAGCTTCCCGAGGCCGAGAAGGCCACGGTGAGCCATCGCGCCCGCGCCATGGCGCGCGCCCGGGTCATACTCCTGGAATGGCGATAGCCGATCGGCGCGGGCCCGCTATCCGAATGGTCGCGCGGTGGGACCTTGGTCTCATGGCCTTTCCCGGCCGGCGTCTCCGAGAATTCTCGCCGTGACGACGCTCGACGAGGTCCCTCGGGTCGCTCCGCGGCACGACATCGCGCGCATCACGCTGGGCGTGACGTGCCTGGTCGGCATGATCGTCGGGACGCTGTGGATCATGCGGCCCTTCCTGGGCGGCATCATCTGGGGGGCGACCATCGCGGTGGCGACCTGGCCCCTCATGCTGAAGCTCGAAGGCTGGCTGGGCGGCCGCCGCGCGTTGACGGTGACGGTGATGACCGTGATCATGCTGCTGCTCTTCGTGGTGCCGATCGCGGCCTCCGTCGCGGTGGTGGTGGCGAACGTGGATCAGATCGTCGCCCTGGGCAATGCCATCGCCACCATGACCATTCCCCCGCCGCCCGCCTGGGTGGAGAGCCTGCCGCTCGTCGGCTCGACGATCGCGCATCAGTGGAGCGAGATCGCCGCCCGGCCCAGCGCGATCGCGACCACGCTCGCGCCGTATGCGCGTACGCTGGCCGGATGGCTCGTGGGCTTCCTCGGCGGCATCGCGCTCCTGTTCGTCGAGTTGATGCTCATCACCGGGATCGCCGCCTACCTCTACGCGCGGGGGGAGGGGGCCGCGGTGTTCGCGCATCGCTTCGCCGCCCGGCTCGCAGGGCCGCGCGGCGCGCGCGCGGTGGCGCTGGCCGGCGCCGCTATCCGCGGCATCGCGATGGGCGTGGTCCTCACCGCCCTCATCCAGGGCACCCTGGCCGGGCTCGGGCTCATGCTCACCGGGGTGCCCTTCGCGCCGATCCTGACCGTGGTGTGCGTCTTCCTCGCCATCGCGCAGATCGGCGTCCTGCCGGTGCTCGCGTGCGCGGTCGGGTGGATGTACTGGACGGGCAACCCGGCCTGGGCCACCGGCCTCCTCGTCTGGTCCCTGTTCGTGGCGAGCATCGACAATGTGCTCCGCCCCGTCCTGATCCGTCGCGGCGCCGATCTCCCGCTCCCCCTCATCTTCGCGGGCGTGCTGGGCGGCATCTTCGGCTTCGGCATCGTGGGGATCTTCATCGGCCCCGTCGTCCTCGGGGTCACCTACACGCTCCTCGTCGACTGGGTCCACGGCGCGGACCCGGAGGCGCTGCCGCCCGAGGCCTGATGGGAGAGTGCGCAGCCGCGCCCCGGATGCTAGGATTGCGGGACATCGGGGTGTAGCGCAGCCTGGTAGCGCACCTGCTTTGGGAGCAGGGAGTCGGAGGTTCAAATCCTCTCACCCCGACCACTTCTGCGCGTCGCTGATTACTCGATGATCTCGTCCGCCCGCGTGAGCACCATCCGTGGGATCGTGATGCCGAGGGCTTTGGCGGCACGAAGATTGACGACCAGCTCGAACTTCGTCGCCTGCTGCACCGGGAGCTCGGCCGGGTTCGCCCCCTTCAGGATCTTGTCCACGTAGGCGGCCGCGCGGCGATAGAGGT
>DATEDO010000169.1:0-37832 GCA_035281625.1 Candidatus Methylomirabilota bacterium | reverse complement strand
AGGTTGACAATGGGTGCGGCCACGTATACAAAGCCGCCAGAGAGCGCCATGTCTGCCCTTCTCCGGTTGCGCCCGAGCGCATCCACGGCTGCGGCCACCCTTCGGGAAGTGTTCGCGCCGCTTCGCCGTCCGCTGGCCTTTCGCCTGTGGGACGGGACGGAGGTGCGGCTGGGGCAGGGCGAGCCTCCCTGCACGGTGGTGGTCCGCTCCAGCGAGACCTTCGTGGCGCTCATGCGGGACCCCAGCCCCGGCCACTTCGCGGAGGCTTATGCCGCCGACGCCATCGACATCCAGGGCGACCTCTTCGCCGCCATGCTCGTGGCCAACGAGGTGGAAGAGATCAAGTTGACGCTCGGACAGCGGCTGCGCCTCCTGCGCTCGCTCTGGGCGAGCTCGTGAGCGCCGCCCCCGACGTCATCGTCGTGGGCGGCGGCCCGGGCGGCAGCACCGCGGCCTGGCGGCTGGCCCGCGCGGGGCTCCGACCCCTCGTCCTCGACGCCGCCGTCTTTCCCCGCGTGAAGATCTGTGCGGGCTGGGTCACGCCGGCTGCCCTCGCGGATCTCGAGATCGATCCGGAGAAGTACCCCCTCACCATCCAGGGGTTCAGCGCCTGTGCGCTCGAGTTCGAGGGCGCCCGCCACGACACGCGCTGGCGACGTCCCGCCTCCTACGGGATCATCCGCCGCGAGTTCGATCACTTTCTCCTCGAGCGCGCCGCCGCGGCCGGCGCCGACGTCCGCTGGGGAGTGCGCGTGCGGTCGGTGACCGCGGACGACGCGGGCGCGCGCGTGGAGACCGAGCAGGGGACCTTCGCGGCCCCGCTGGTGATCGGCGCGGGGGGGCATCGCTGTCCGGCGGCGCGCGATCTCGGTGAGGTGTCGGACCGCGAGGAAGTGGTGGTGGCGCAGGAGACGGAGACGCGCCTGCCGCCGGAGTGGCGCGCCCGGCTCGAGCGCTTCATGGACGCCCCCGACATCTACGTGGAAGCCGATCTTCGCGGCTACGGCTGGTTCTTTCCCAAGGGCGACTTCGTCAACGTGGGCATCGGGATCACCGGCGGGAACGACGGCAGCCTGCCGCGCCGGCGCGACGCCCTCGTCGCCATGCTGCGCGCCACGGGCCGTCTGCCCGAGGGCCTCGTCCTCGACCCCTTCAAGGGCCACGCCTACGTGGTGCGGCGGCAGGCGCCGCGCCGTCTCGTCGGCTCGGGCTTCTGTCTCGTCGGGGACGCGGCGGGGCTGGCGCGGGATCTCTCCGGCGAGGGGATCGGGCCCGCGATCCGCAGCGGCATTCTCGCCGCGGGCGCGGCGGAGGGCCGGCTGCGGCGGGGCGCGACCCTGGAGGGCTACCGCCGTGAGATCGTGGCCCTCTACGGCGGGGGCGAGCCGAGCTGGATCGGCCGGCAGATCGGCCGCTTGCCCGAGGCCGCCGCGCGCTTCGCGGTGCGGCGGGTACTGGGCTCGGCGCGCGCGCGGCGCCGGGTGGTGTTCGACGCGATCTTTGGGATGAAAGAACCGGCGGTCCAGGAGGAGGTGAGGTCATGAAGCGGAAGCGGAGCAAGCAGCACGACGCGGAGTCGATCGCCTATCACTACGACATGTCGAACGACTTCTACGCGCTGTTCCTGGACCCGCTCATGGTCTACACCTGCGCATACTATCGCGATCCCGACGGCAAGCTCGAGCAGGCCCAGGCCGACAAGCTCGACCTCGTGTGCCGGAAGCTCCGGCTCCAGCCCGGCGAGACCATGCTGGACATCGGGTGCGGTTGGGGCAGCCTCGCCATCTGGGCGGCCCAGCACTACGGCGTGCGCTCCCACGGCGTGACGCTCTCGCGGGCCCAGGCCGAGTACGCAATGCGACGGATCAACAGTGAAAGACTGACCGGCCGCTGTCTGGTGGAGTATCGCGACTTCCGCGATCTGCCCGCGGCCGCCCGCTATGACAAGATCGCCGCCGTCGGCGTGATCGAGCACGTCGGCATCTCGAACTATCCCGCCTTCTTCGGCCGCGTGCGGGAGATGCTCAACGATGGGGGACTCTACCTCAATCACGGCATCACCCACGAGTTCCACTGGAAGCCGTCCTCGCAGACCGACTTCCTCTACAAGTACGTCTTCCCCAACGGCGACCTCGCCGGGCTCACCGAGACCATGACGGAACAGGAGCGCGCGGGCTGGGAGATCCTCGACGTCGAGGGGCTCCGGCTGCACTACGCGCGCACATGCCGCCAGTGGGTGGAGCGGCTGGACGCCCGCGCGGACGAGGCCCGGGCGCTCGTGGGCGAGCGCGTGTACCGGATCTGGCGCCTCTACCTCACGTGCTCCTCGGTCGCCTTCCAGGAGGGCCACATCGGGCTCTATCAGGTCCTCATGCGCAAGCAGTGGGACCGGGCATTCCAGGTCCCGACCACGCGCGAAGACCTTTACCGCCAGGGCTGAACGCTGGGCGCCATCCGTCGGGAAAGCTTACGGTCGGGCGCGTCGCCGCGCGCGCCCCATTGGGATCTTGTCGGAAAACTTAAGCTCCAGTCTCGGGCAGGGAACTTGCTAGCTCGTGAAAGGTTGGACATGGGACTCTATCTCTTTGTCGTGTCGAAGACCCGGCCCGAGCTCTGCGACTACCTCAGGGAGCACTTCGCCGACGAGCTCGACGTGGAGGTGACGCTGGATCGCCGTCAAGGCGAGCGCCGGCGCATTCACCGCGATCAGCGGCCGGAACGCCGGCTCGGTCATCGCCGCTGGCGGCCCGAGAACGACGAGGCGCTGGAGACCATCGGCGCGTTCCTCGTCGCGCTCGAGCCGCGCGAGACCGCGGTCTGATCCTCCGCGGCGGCGCCCCCCGCCGCGGTCCCGCATCCTCCGCCGGGCGGAAAGGTCCCTGAACGGGCCCTTGCGCGCGCCGCCCGGCGCGGCGATGATCGCGGCACTCACTCACCTCGTCAGGAGGAGCCGCGATGACCCAGGATCTGCTCGAAGCCGTGAAAGACCGCGTCGCCCTGCTGACCTTGAATCGGCCCGATCGGCTCAACGCCATGTCCCGGGACATGCTGGACGCTCTCCTCGAAGCCCTGCCCCGCCTGGCCACGGACCCCGCGGTGGGCGTGGTCGTCATCACCGGCGCCGGACGCGGCTTCTGCGCGGGCGGTGACGTCAAGGCCATGGCGGAAGGACGCGAAGGCGACGACGCGAGCCTCGAGGACAAGGCCCAGGCCCTGCGGGCGCGCATGGAGGTGTCGCGATGGCTCCACGAGATGCCCAAGCCCACCATCGCGATGGTCCGTGGGGCCGCCGCCGGCGCGGGCCTGTCGGTGGCGCTGGCCTGTGACATCCGCATCGCCTCCGACAACTCGAAGTTCGGCACCGCCTTCGCGCGGGTGGGCTACTCCGGCGATTTCGGAGGCAGCTATTTCCTGACCCAGCTCGTCGGCACCGCCAAGGCGCGCGAGCTCTACATGACGGCCGATCTCGTGGATTCGGCGCAGGCCCTCTCTCTCGGTATGGTCAACCGGGTCGTCCCCGATGCCCTCCTCGAGACGGAGACCATGGCGCTCGCCACGCGCCTGGCCAAGGGGCCGTCCGTCGCCTACCGCTACATGAAGCGGAACCTCAACGCCGCCGAGAGCGGCAGCCTCGAGGACGTCCTCGATCTCGAGGCCTGGGGCCACACGCGGAGCGGGATGACCGAGGACTGGCGCGAGGCGACCCGCGCGTTCGTGGAGAAGCGCGAGCCCGTGTTCAAGGGCCGCTAGAGGAGGAGCCGCATATGATCACCGCCATCGTGCAGTTTTCCCTTCCGTCCTCGGTGACGCGCGACAAGGCGGCCGAGCTCTTCAAGGGGTCCGCGCCCAAGTACCGGAATCTCCCCGGGCTGCTCCGCAAGTACTACGTCTACAGCGCCGAGCAGGGGACGGGCGGCGGCGTCTATCTCTGGAAATCGCGGGAGGACGCCGAGCGCATCTACACCCCGGAGTGGAAGCAGATGATCCGCGAGCGGTACGGCGCCGAGCCCGTCATCACCTACTTCGACACGCCGGTCGTGGTCGACAATCTCACGGCCGAGATCAGCAGCGACTCGTAGCCAGGAGGGAGAGAGGCATGGCGCTCGATCTGGGGCTGGGCGGCAAGATCGCGATCATCAGCGGGGGCAGCGAGGGCATGGGCCGCGCGGCGGCGGAGCGGCTGGCGCGCGAGGGGGCGAAGGTCACGATCTGCGCCCGGCGCAAGGACGTGCTGGAGAAGGCCGCCGAGGACGTGAAGAAGGCGAGCGGGGGCGAGGTGCTCGCGGTGCCCGCGGACGTGACCAGGGCCGCCGACATCGAGAACGTGGTGCGCGCCACGGTGGCTCGCTGGGGCGGGATCGACATCCTGCTGAACAATGCCGGCACCTCCGCCGCGGCCGCCTTCGAGAAGGTGGACGACGAGGTGTGGCACGAGGATTTCGAGCTGAAGGTCATGGGCGCCATCCGCTTCTGCCGGCAGGTCATCCCTCACATGAAGCAGCGGGGCGGGGGGCGCATCGTCAACGTCACCACGGTGGGCGGCAAGGCCCCGGCGCCGCGCTCGTTGCCGACGAGCGTGTCGCGGGCCGCCGGCATCAACCTCACCAAGTCGCTGGCCCACGAGTACGCGGCGGACAAGATCCTGGTCAACACGATCTGCATCGGGCTCGTGCGCAGCGCCCAGATCGACCGCCGCGCCAAGGACGGTGACCTCGAGGGCCACTATCGCGAGCTGGCCAAGCGCATCCCCGTGGGACGGGTGGCGCATGCCAGCGAGTTCGCGGATCTGGTCGCCTTCCTCGTCTCCGAGCGCGCGGCCTACATCACGGGGACCGCCATCAACTTCGACGGCGGCATGGCCGCGGTGGTCTAGCCGTGCCGACGCCCAGCCGCCAGGTCCTCCTCGCCGCGCGCCCCGCGGGCGCCCCCAAGCCCAGCGACTTCAGGCTCGTGGAGGCGGCCGTCCCCGATCCGGGACCGGGCGAGGTGCTCGTCCGCAACATCTACATGTCGGTGGATCCCTACATGCGCGGCCGCATGAACGATCGCCGGTCCTACGCCAGGCCCTGGGAGGTGGGCCAGCCCGCCGACGGACGCGCGGTGGGGGAGGTGGTGACCTCCAACGACGCCCGGTTCAAGCCGGGCGACATCGTGTCCAGCATGCTGGGCTGGCGCGAGTGCTTCGTGTCCACCGGCGAGGCGCTGACCGTGCTCGATCGCTCGCTGCCGCTCGCCGCCTACCTGGGCGTGCTGGGCGTCCCCGGCTTCACCGGCTGGTATGGCCTGAAGGAGATCGGCAAGCCGAAGGCCGGGGAGACCCTGGTGGTGTCGGGCGCCGCCGGGGCCACCGGCTCGGTCGTGGTGCAGATCGGCAAGATCCTCGGCCTGCGCGTGGTCGGCACCGCCGGCAGCGACGACAAGTGCAAGTGGCTGACCGATCAGCTGGGCGCCGACGCCGCCATCAACTACCGCCGGGCGCCCGATCTCTTCGAGGCGCTGCGCGCGGCGTGCCCCACCGGCATCGACGTCTACTTCGAGAACGTGGGCGGGCCCATGCTGGACGCGGTGCTGCGCCTCGTCAATCCGTTCGCGCGCATCCCCCTCTGCGGGATGATCTCGCAGTACAACCTGGAGACGCCCGAGCCGGGGCCGCGCTCCCTGATGAACATGGTGGGTAATCGCGTGCTCATGCAGGGCTTCATCATCTCGGACCACTTCGACCGGTACCCCGCGTTCCTCGCCGAGGTGGGCGGCTGGCTCCGCGCGGGCAAGCTCAAGCACGAGGAGACGGTGGTGGACGGGATCGGGCGGGCGGTGGAGGCCTTCATGGGCCTCTTCCGTGGCGACAATCTCGGGAAGATGGTGGTGCGCTTGGCTCCCGAGCCCCCTCACCCGGGTCCTCTCCGCGGAGGGGTGGGGGTGGGGTGAGGGGTCAGGGGCGGTACGTGATGCGGTAGATCATGCCGCCGCTGTCGTCGGAGAGGTAGAGCGCGCCGTCCGGCGCGCTGAGCACGTCCACCGGACGGCCGAACACCTTGCGGTCGTTGCTCAGCCAGCCCGTGGCGAAGTCCTCCACCGGTCCCGACGGCCGGCCATCGGCGAAGGGCACCCGCACGACCTTGTAGCCAGTGGGTACCGCGCGGTTCCACGAGCCGTGATAGGCCACGAAGAGACTCCCGCGATAGTCGGGCGGGAACTGCTTCCCGGTGTAGAACGCCATGCCGAGGGGCGCCGAGTGGGCCTGCACCTCGAGCGTCGGCAGGGTGACCTTCTCGCAGCGATCGCCGGCAGTCCGGTCGTCCGCCACGACCTTGCGCGCGGCCACGAAGCACTCCGGCCAGCCGTAGAACCCGCCCTCCTTCACCTCGGTGATGTACTCGGGCGGCAGATCGTCGCCCTTCCAGTCGCGCTCGTTCACGGTGGCCCAGAGCGCGCCGGTGCCGGACTGAAACGCGAGCCCCACCGCGTTGCGGAGACCGGTGGCGAAGAGGCGCTCGCCGGAGCCGTCGGCCTCGTAGCGCACGATGGCCGCGCGCCGCGCGTCGTCCTCCTTGCAGATGTTGCAGGACGAGCCCACCGACACGTAGAGCCGTCCGTCGGGCCCGAAGGCGATGGTGCGCGTCCAGTGGCCGCCGCCTGCGGGCAGGCTCGGCACGACCGGCCGCGGGTCCGAGGCCCTGAGCGCGCCCGGATCGTAACGGAAGCGCAGGACGCGGCCTGTCTCCGCGACATAGAGCGCGCCGTCCTTGACGGCGAGGCCGTGCGGGCGGTTCAGGCGGTCCGCGACCACCACCACGCGATCGGCGCGCCCGTCGCCGTTGGCGTCGGGGAGCGCCACCACGCGGCTCTCACGCGGAATGGAGAGCAGCAGCGTGCCGCCGGGATCGAGCGCCATGAAGCGCGCGCCGGTGAGGTCGCGGGCGAAGGCCTCGATGCGGAATCCCGGCGGAAGCTTGAGGGGGAGTTCCTGCGCGGCGGCGGGGGCGGCGAGCAGCATGACCAGCGCTCCGAGGCGGGCCCACCGCATGCCCGCATCGTACTACGCGCGGCGAACGCCTCAGCGGCTCAGAAGATCGGCGGCGAGCTTCAGGAGGTCCTGCATCCGGAATGGCTTGTAGAGGATGGGCGCCTTGGTCTGGGTCAGGAACTGCTCCATGCCCGCGGACTGGGCGCTGCCGGTGACGAAGGCGATGCGCGTGAGGAGCTCCGGGCGCCGGCGCTCCAGCTCCTTGTAGAGCCCCGGCCCGTCCAGCTCGGGCATGCGCAGATCGCTCAGGATCAGGTCGTAGTGATGCTTCTCGACATGGGCCAGGGCCGCCAGGCCGTTCACCGCGGTATCGACCACATGACCATCGGACGCCAGGATCTCCGAGATCAAGCTCGCCAGGGGGGGCTCGTCGTCCACCACCAAGATGCGCTTGGCTTGTGCCGGACCGGAACCAGACATGGCCGTTGTACCCTCCTGCACCCTGTAACTGCAATGCCAGGGCCACGGTTCATGCCTTTACATATCAATCACTTACCTCATTTTCCCCACGTATTATCCCCGACGATCTACGGTTTGCGTAGCCCTGGGGGCCTACCGGCCCGGCCGGGCTACCAGTTGCGCAGACCGCCGCTCCGCATTGACCCGGGCCCGTGCCCGCTCCTCGGCCCGGCGGGCGCGGATGGCGGCGATGCGTTGGGCGAGGGGGACCTCGAGAGCCTCGGCCGGCCGGCGGGCATAGTCGAAGCCCGGGAGCGTGGCACGGGGCAGGGGCTTTCCGATGGCCCGCTCGATGGCCTTGAGCTCACCCATCTCGTCGGGTGCGACGAAGGTCATGGCCTGGCCCACGGCCCCCGCCCGCGCGGTACGGCCGGCTCGGTGGATGTAGTCCTCGGGCACCGCGGGCACGTCGAAGTTCACCACGTGGGACAGTTCGTCGATGTCGATGCCGCGGGCGGCGATGTCGGTGGCCACCAGCACACGGCACTTGCCGCGCTTGAAGGCGTCCAGCGCCACCGTGCGCTGGGCCTGGCTGCGGTTGCCGTGAATGCGCTCGGCGGCGACGCCCTGGCGCGTGAGCTGCTCGGCGAGCCGATTGCACCGGTGCTTGGTGCGCGTGAAGACGAGCACGCTGCGCATGTCACTGCCACCGAGCAACGCCCGGAGGAGCGCGCTCTTCGCCTCCTGCGGCACCGGGTACACGGCATGGGTGATACCCGTGGCCGGCGCCGCCTTGCGCTCCTGGTTGATGGGAAGCGGATCCCGCAGGAATTCGCGGGCCAGCGCGGCGATGGGCGCGGGCATGGTGGCCGAGAACAGCAGGGTTTGCCGCCGTGCCGGCAGCCGGCCGAGGATGCGCCGGATGTCGGGGAGGAAGCCCATGTCGAGCATGCGGTCGGCCTCGTCGAGCACCAGGACCTCGAGGCCGTCGAGCCGCGCGTAGGGATACTGCATGTGGTCGAGGAGCCGGCCCGGCGTGGCGACGATGACGTCGATCCCGCGACGAAGCGCGGCCTCTTGCGGCCCCATGCCGACGCCGCCGAACACCGCGGCGCCCTTCACGGGGGTGAAGCGCGCGAGGTCCCGAAGATCGGCCTCGATCTGGGCGGCCAGCTCGCGCGTGGGCGCGATGACCAGGGCGCGCGTGACGCCGCGCGGACGGCTCATGAGCCGCTCGACGATGGGCAGGAGAAAGGCGGCGGTCTTGCCGCTGCCGGTCATGGCGCAGGCGAGCACGTCGCGCCCCGCGCGGGCGGGCGGAATCGCGTCGCGCTGGATGGGGGTGGGCGCGGTGAAGCCGAGCGCGTCGACGGCGCGCAGGAGCGCAGGGTGGAGATTCAGGGAGGCAAAGGACATGGATCGAGGACCTCTGTTCGAGCGGGCTTCTCGCCGGGCAAGGAACCGCGCTGCTCAGTTGACCGGCGTGAACGGAAAGAACGGGAGGATCTGCCGGGGAAACCGCCGTTCGGACTCTCGGAGTCGCTTCGAGAACGGCCCCAGTATGGCACGAGATCGCCGCATCACCTAGCACTTCGTGCCTGCGGTATCTTTGGGGCCATGCGTCGCGCCGGCGTCATCGGTCTGATCGGCCTCCTGCTCGCGAGCCTGGTGGCCACGGTCGTCACCGCCCAGGCCCCGAAGCCCCATCGGATCGGGCTCCTCACCGCCACCGCGAATCCGGACCGCGAAGCGGTGCTTCGCCAGGAGCTGCGCCGCCTCGGCTACACGGAAGGGCAGAACCTCGTCATCGAGTACCGGACCGCCGACGCCCGATTCGAGCGGCTCCCCGCCCTGGCCGAGGAGCTGGTCGGACTCAAGGTGGACGTCATCATCGCCGTGGTGACCCAGGCCTCGCTCGCCGCGAAGAAGGCGACGAGCACCACGCCGGTGGTGATGGTGGCGGTGGACGATCCCGTTCGGGCGGGCCTGGTCACGAGCCTGGCGCGGCCGGGGGGCAACGTGACCGGCACCTCGACATCGGCGAGCGAGGTGGTAGGGAAGCAGCTCGAGCTGCTCCGCGAGCTCCGGCCCAAGGCCTCCCGGATCGGGCTCCTCTGGAACCCCGCGAACCCCGTCTACCAGAAGCGCAGCATGGATGCCGCGAAGGCGGCGGCGGCGAAGCTGAAGATCCGGCTGCAGATCGCGGCGGCCCGCGCCCCGGAGGACTTCGATCGGGCCCTCACCACCATCGCCGGCCAGGGGGCCGAGGCGCTGCTGATCCTGGCCGACCCCTTGTTCACCCCGCACGGAGGCCAGCTCGCCGAGCTGACGGTGAAGCACCGGCTGCCCGCGGTGAGCGGGCCCCGGGAAATGGCCGAGCAGGGCCTGCTCATGACCTACGGGCCGAGCTTCGCGGAGGCCTATCGCCGGACGGCCTTCTACGTGGACCGCATCCTCAAGGGCGCGCGGCCGGCGGATCTCCCCGTGGAGCAGGGCAGCAAGTTCGACCTCGTCGTGAACGCCAAGAGCGCGCGCGCCCTCGGCGTGCCGCTCCCCAACGCCCTCGTGACGCGGGCGGACCACCTCGTGCAGTGAGGCCAGACGCATGAGTCACCAGGCCATCAACTTACGGGACAAGCTCGGGCGCTTCGGTGACCACTGGGCGCCCAAAATCATCGCCGAGATGAACGACTACCAGTTCAAGCTGGTGAAGATCGAGGGCGAGTTCGTGTGGCATCGCCACGCCGACACCGACGAGGTCTTCATCGTGCTGGACGGCCACATGCGCATCGAGCTGCGCGACGGCGCGGTGGAGCTGGGGCCGGGCGAGATGTTCGTGGTACCGCGCGGCGTGGAGCACAAGCCCTCGGCCACGTCCGAGTGCCACATGATGCTGGTGGAGCCACGCGGGGTGGTCAACACCGGGGACGCGGGCGGCGCCCTGACCGCGCCCGGCGACGTCTGGGTCTGATGGACGCCGAGCGCTCCGTGGAGATCCGGTGATCCGCGAGTGCGAGCCGGTCCGTGACCGCGCCGGGCTCCGGACCTGTGTGGTGGAGCTGCAGGAGTTCGAGCGCGGGCTCGAGCCCAGCCTCCCCAAGGGCGAGGAGATGGCCGACCGCTACCTCGCGCACATGCTTCGCCGCTGCGGCGAGGCCACCGGACGCATCTTCGTGGCCGAGGAGGCCGGCGCGATCGTGGGCTTCGTGGGCGTGCTGGCGCGGGTGGTGCCCGAGCCCGACGAGGGCCAGGCCTACGGCTACGTGTCGGACCTGGTCGTCCTGCCGGCCCATCGTCGGCGGGGACTCGGGCGCGCGCTGCTCGAGCGCGCGGAGGCGTACGCGCGCGGGGAGGGAGCCCGGGTGCTCCGCGTCGGCGTCCTCGCCAGGAATACGGGGGCGGCGCGCCTCTACCGGAGCCTGGGCTTCGGCGACTACACGATCCAGCTCGGCAAGTCGCTCCGCTGAGCGAGGAGGCCGCGATGCGGAAGCCTCGACCCGACTCCGAACCCTTGACGCGACGACACCTGGTGCTCCGCGGGCTGGGGCTCGCGGGAGGCGCGCTCGCGCTCGGCGGCGCGGGCAGGGCGCCCGCGGCGGCGGCCTCTTCCGACGCCGACCGCGCGCTGATGGCGCGAGCCGTGGAGCTTCGCCGTATCGCCGTCGAGCGGGGCGACCAGGCCTTCGGGGCGGTCGTCGCGCGGGACGGCCAGATCGTGGGCGAAGGGATCAGCGCCGTCCTCACCACGCCCGATCCCACCGCGCACGGCGAGGTGCAGGCGATCCGGGACGCCGCGCGCCGTCTCGGCACCCCGCGCCTGGCCGGCTGCGAGCTCTACACGACGTTTCGTCCGTGCCCCATGTGCGAAGCGGCCGCCTACTGGGCGGGGATCGGGCGCATCGTGCACGGCGAGGCGATGACCGACGCCGGCGCCCCTCGCCTTCGCTGCTGACCTGGCCGTCGCTCCGGAGCGTGCGGGCGCCGGCGACTCGCGCTGGGGCGCCCCCTAGCGCGGCGGCGGCGCGGCGGCGCCGTGTCGCCCCTCGCCGGCGGCGAAGCGTGCCACCCCTTCCCGCGTATCGGCGGAGCCGCGCGTGGTGAGACCCAGCTCGTACTCGCGCGTCAGGGCGGCCGGCAGGTCGAGGTCCCAGCTCTCGTACGCGGAACGCCGGTCGCTGCGCAGGCAGGTCTGCGGGAGATCGGCGAGCGTGCGGGCCAGGGCCTCCGCCTCCGCGCGCGCCTGGCCCGCCGGCACCACCCGGTTGGCGAGGCCGATCTGGAGCGCCTCCTGCGCGCCGACGGGCCGGCCGGTGAGGATGAGGTCGAGCGCGCGGCCCATACCGATCAGCTTCGGGAGACGTACCGTGCCGCCGTCGAGCAGGGGCACGCCCCAGCGCCGGCAGAACACGCCGAACGTGGCGGTCTCCTCCATCACCCGCAGATCGCACCAGAGCGCCAGCTCGAGCCCGCCCGCGACGGCGTAACCCGCCACCGCGGCGATGACGGGCTTGGAGAGCGCCAGGCGCGTGGGCCCCATCGGGCCGTCGCCCGTGGGCTCCACTCGGAGCCCGTTGCCGGTGCCGAACGCCTTGAGATCGGCGCCGGCGCAGAAGTTGCCACCCGCCCCCCAGAGCACCCCGACGCGCGCGTCCGCGTCCGCGTCGAAGGCCCGGAACGCATCCGCGAGGGCGCGCGCGTGGGGACCATCCACCGCATTGCGCGCCTCGCGCCGGTCCATGATCACCGTCGTCACCGGCCCCTGCGTCTCCACTCGGATCGCCATGGTCACCCTCCTCGCCGAGGGAGCTTACAGTAAAATGACGGCCATGAGCCTCGACGAGCTCGTCTGGCGGCCCGATCCCGCCTTCGCCGCGCGCACGCGCATCGCGCGCTTCATGGCCGCGCACGGTGTGGGCTCCCTCGCGGAGCTCCACCGCCGCTCCATCGCCGATCCCGAGTGGTACTGGAGCGCGGTGGTGCGCGATCTCGGCTGGGCGTTCACGAGGCCCTACACCCGCGTGCTCGACGACTCGCGCGGCATCGCGTGGCCGCAGTGGTTCCCCGGCGGCGAGACCAACCTCACCGCCAACTGCTGCGACCGCAATATCGCCGCGGGCCGCGGGGGCGCGCCCGCGGTCATCTGGGAGTCGGAGCAGGGCGACACGCGCGCGCTCACCCACCTCGAGCTGGCCCGCGAGGTGAACCGCCTCGCCAACGCGCTGCGCCGGCTCGGCATCGGCGCCGGTGATACCGTGGGCGTGTTCCTCCCCATGAGCCCCGAGGCGGTGATCGCCATCCTCGCGGTGACGCGGATCGGCGCCGTCTACACGCCATGCTTCTCCGGCTACGGCGCGCAAGCGGTGGCCTCCCGGCTCACCGGCTGCGACGCCAAGGCGCTCATCACCGCCGACGGTTTCTATCGCCGCGGCAACATCGTGGCGATGAAGCAGACGGCGGACGAGGCGGTGGCGTCCTCCCCCACCGTGCGTCACGTGATCGTCCAGCGCCGGCTCGATCGTGACGTGCCCTGGACGCCGGGCCGCGACCACTGGTGGCACGAGCTGGTGGCCGCGGAGGTGGCGGAGGGCCCGGCCCTCCCGGTGGCCGCCGACCATCCCGCCCTCATCATCTATACGTCCGGCACCACGGGGAAGCCCAAGGGCACCGTGCTCACCCACGGCGGCTTCGGAATCAAGAACGCCCACGACTTCGCCTACTGCATGGACATCGGGGTGGGGGACCGCGTGTTCTGGGTCACCGACCTCGGCTGGCTCATGGGCCCCATGCTGATCACCGGCTCCCTGCTGCTCGGGGCGACCGCGGTGCTCTTCGAGGGCACGCCGGACTATCCGCAGCCCGACCGGCTCTGGGCGCTCATCGCGCGCCATCGCGTCACCCATCTCGGCATCTCCCCCACGGCGGTGCGCGCGCTCATGCCGCACGGCGACGCGTGGGTGAAGAAACACAGTCGCGAGTCACTCCGAATCGTGGCCTCCACCGGCGAGCCGTGGAATCCCGAGCCCTATCGCTGGCTGTTCGACGCCATCGGCGCCGGACGCGTGCCCATCATCAACTACACCGGCGGCACCGAGATCTCCGGCGGCATCCTCTCCTGCTTCCCCAACGCCCCCATCAAGCCCTGCTCGTTCGCGGGCCCCATCCCCGGCATGGCCGCGGAGGTGTTCGGCGACGACGGGCGGCCCGTGCGCGAGCAGGTGGGCGAGCTGGTGATCACGCGGCCCTGGCCCGGGATGACCAAGGGTTTCTGGCAGGATCCCGCGCGCTACGAGGAGACCTACTGGTCGCGCTGGCCGAACGTGTGGACCCACGGCGACTGGGCGTACGTGGACGGCGACGGCTTCTGGTTCATCCACGGCCGCTCCGACGACACGCTGAAGATCGCGGGCAAGCGCGTGGGCCCGGCCGAGGTGGAGTCGGTGCTGGTGGGCCATCCCGCGGTGGCCGAGGCGGCCGCCATCGGCATCCCGCACGAGGTGAAGGGTGAGACGGTGGTGTGC
The DNA here is from genome assembly GCA_035281625.1 of Candidatus Methylomirabilota bacterium. Taxonomy (GTDB): domain Bacteria; phylum Methylomirabilota; class Methylomirabilia; order Rokubacteriales; family CSP1-6; genus DASRWT01. The sequence goes on along the minus strand of DATEDO010000169.1, from coordinate 23,888 downwards.
TTCGTGGTGCTTCGCCCCGGCGAGGCCCCATCGGAAACGCTCCGCCAGGCGCTCGTGGACCGCGTGGTCCAGCACATGGGCAAGGCCATCAAGCCCGAGCGAGTGCTCTTCGCCCGCGAGCTGCCCAAGACCCGGAGCGCCAAGATCATGCGCCGGGTGATCCGCGCGACCTATCTCGGCAAGGAGCCCGGCGATCTCTCCTCGCTCGACAACCCCGGGGGCGTGAAGGCGATCGGCGAGGCGGTCTAGCCGCCGAGGGGCGACGCCGTAGACCGCGCTCCTCCTGCACCGGGAGGCAACGGCGGCTACTGACCGAAGATCTTCTTCACCGCGGTCACGCCCTCCTCGACCGCCTTGCCGACCTCGTTGCCCGCCGGCGGCGTGCTCTTCGCGGTGCCGCCCGGCGGAGTGGCCGGGGGCGGCGTGGCGGGCTTGGCCATGCGGGGCGTGAGCCGCACGCGGATCTCGGCGGTGTTGCCGCCGATCACGTGGATCTGCCGCACCTCGGTGGTGAACTGCGGGTGCCCGGCCCGGAGACGGTAGTTCCCTTCCTTGATGGTCTGGCGGGCCCGGCCGGTGGCGTCCGGGGTGAGGGTCGTGACGAGCGCGTCCTTGCCGGTCAGGACTTCTAGCGTCGCATTCGGGATCGGCTTGTCGGTGCGCGCGTCCAGCGCCACCGCGACCAGCTCGCCGCGGTTCGGGGGCAAGGCCGTGGTGGCCCACATGTACGAGTAGACGAAGCCGCCGATGGAGAGAATACCCGCGAGCAGGCCCACGATGGCCTGCGCATGCGGCAGATACGGATGCTTGAGCCACGCAAAGAATGCGGACTGCCCCGGCGGTGGACTCGGGGACGGGGTGGTCGGGACCTCGGTTTCGGGTACTTCGTCGGCCACGACTCCAGATTAGCAGAGGCTCCGCCGGCGGTACTATCGGGACGCGATGGCCGCGATCACGCTGCGCTTCGTCGGCTCGGGCGACGCCTTCGGCTCGGGGGGACGGCTGCAGACCTGTCTCCATCTGTCCGGGGCGGGCGAGGGGAGTCTGCTGCTCGACTGCGGCGCGTCGTCCCTCATCGGGCTGAAGCGCGCGGGCCTCGACCCCAGCGAGGTCGGCTGGGTGCTGCTCAGCCATTTGCACGGGGACCACTTCGGCGGGCTGCCCTTCCTCGTCCTCGACGGCCAGTTCAGCCGGCGCGCGCGGCCGCTGGTCGTGGCGGGCCCGCCGGGGGTGCGAGCCCGGGTGGAAGCGGCCATGGAGGTGCTGTTCCCCGGCTCCACCGGCGTCACGCGCCGCTTCGACGTCACCTACGTCGAGCTGCTCGACCGCGTGCCCGCGGCGATCGGCCCGGCGCGGGTGACCCCGTTTCTGGTGGAGCACGCCAGCGGGGCGCCGCCGCATGCGCTGCGGGTGGAGTACGGCGGGCGCACCGTCACGTACTCCGGCGACACGCAGTGGACCGATGCGCTCGTCGACGCCGCGCGCGAGGCCGATCTCTTCATCTGCGAGGCCTACACCGCGGAACGGCCGCTCCGCTTCCACCTCGACCTGGCGACGCTCCGCGCCCAGGCCGCGCGCTTGACCGCGCGGCGCATCGTGCTCACCCACATGGGTCCGGACATGCTGGCGCGGGCGGGGGAGGGAGACTGGGAGCGCGCGGAGGACGGACTGGCCATCACGCTCTAGGCCTTGCCCACCGCCGCTGAGCGGAGTATGGTGGGGGCGCCATGAAGCGTCGTCTGCTCGTGGGCCTGTTCGTCGTGCTGGCCGTGATGACCCTGCGGCCGCTGCTCTACGCCACCAGCGTGGAGCCGACCTGGATCCCCGGCATCTACGACAACGGGGATCTCGACGACTCGCTCGCGCTCTCCAGCCTCAAGGCGCTCGGGACCGAGGCTTCGTCCACGGTTCAGAGGGCGCCTGCCCTCGTCGCACGGCTCGATGCATCCGCCGTCGGGGAGCCGGAGAGTCCGGTCAGCGGCGCTTCCCCCAGCCGCGCCCCACCCCTCCTCTAAGTCCTCGCCGGTTCTCCGTCGTCCGCCGCGGCCACGCGCTCGGCATCCGTTCTCCGGCACCTGAGGAGGGATCACACGTTTCGTTTCACGCAGCGTCGCTCTGCTGGTCTCCGGCCAGGACATCAGCTCCGTCGAGGGCGCCGGTCAACGACCGGTCCTCGGCGGCGGGTCGCGTCGGTCGGGGCGGCGGGTTGATCCGGGCCGTCGTTCCGGCCGGCGCGGTCTTTCTCGGTTCGTAGTCGTTCGTGGTGGCAGGGAAGTCGGAGCCGGCGAGTGTGGGCTCGTCGGTTTCGATGACGCGTCGGCGGCGCCGTGGTCCGGCGTCGCCGGCGCGGCCTCTTTTTCGGTATACTTCACGTCATCTCCATCTTCACGGCCTCCAGGAGGGCGCTCCCATGGCGACGGCGACGGTGAGCGGACTTCGCGCGAAGTCCGACGCGGCCTACGCGAACCTCAGCAAGCAAGTCCAGGGCCTCGAGCCGTATCTCGACAAGTCCGACGCTCCCGGGGAGTGGACCGCGCGCCAGGTGCTCTGCCATCTCCTCTTCGAGCCCGGCTGGGACATCGTCAGCGTGCTCAAGACCTTCTCGACCAAGGATCTGCCCCTCATCGAGATCCAGAGCTTCACCGACACCAGCGGCGAGCGCGCCACCGCCACCGGCAAGCAGCTCCTGGAGAAGCTCGACGCCCAGCGGAAGGCCATGCTCGGCTACCTCGACGGCCTCTCGGAGGCCGAGCTCCAGCGCAAGGCGCGCATCCCGCTCTTCAAGCAGCTCATGGGCAACGAGGAAGTGCCCATTCCCGTCTACGTGGGGGCGCTGTTCGACTATCACTGGAACGACCACGCGGGGCAGCTCGCCAAGATCCGCAAGGCGGTGGGGTTGCCCGAGGCGCGGTGAGGGGCGCTCGCATGGCGCGGGTGGACTGGAGCTATCACCGGCAGGGCTGAAAGACCTGCGGCAAGACGCAAGGGTTCCTTGCGAAGGGCCGGATCGAGACGGTCGAGCAGGTCGACGCCAAGAAGGTGCGGCTAGGGCCGGAGCAGGCGCTCCGGCTGGTGAAGGACGTGGACGAGATCTACGTGGCCAAGGGCGCCAGGGTCATTCACCTCGACCTCGCGCGCGAGAAGCCCGATCGCGCCACCCTCCTCGGCCTGCTCCTGGGACCCTCCGGCAATCTCCGCGCGCCCACCCTGCGCCGCGGACGGACGCTCCTCGTCGGCTTCGACGAGCCCACCTACAAGGCCGTGCTTCGCTAGTGCCGGGCCGGTCGTGACGCCGGCCCCGCGCCCCGTACGTGACGTCGGCGCGGCAGTAGCGCTAGCCCGCCCGCGGCCCTTCGTAGGGAATGGGACCCGCGTAGCCGACGTCGAGCGGGGCCCAGCGATCGGCCCATATTCGCGCCAGCGTGCCCGCCAGCTGCTGGAGGTGTAGCCGGTCGTGCGCGACCCAGCTCGCGAGGACGTCGAGGCCGGACAGGCGCTCGCCACTGGGCCGCAGGGCGCTACGTGCCAGGCGATCCGGCGGCGCGGCGGCGAGCAGCTCGAGCGAGGCGAGACGTAGGCGGACGAAGGCGGCGAGGGCCTCCGCGGGATCGGCCTCGCGGTAGCGTCGGGTCACCGCCAGGCGCTCCGGGTCGTTGAAGGCGAAGCGCTCACCGCCCTCGAGGACGACGCGGAAGCGCGCACCGAAATCCAGCTCCTCCTCGTCGCGGAGATGACACAGGATCTCCAGGGGGGACCACTCGTGCGGCTGGGGGCGCGCCCGCCAGGCGGCATCGTCCAGCCCGGCCACGAGGAGGGGCAAGAACTCGACGAAGCGCGCGAGCTCCCCCCGGACCTCGGCGAGGAGCGCGCCCGCGTCCGTCACCACCGCTAGATGCCGGTGCCGAAGCCGCCGGCGCTCCGGATGGTGGTGGCCTCGCCGAAGTGGCCGGCCGGATGGAAGAGGGCGATGCCGCTCAACACCATCATGCGCGGCCGTCCGACGAATGCCTGGGCGAAGGGGGCCGGAATGCCGCCTTCGGCGACCGCCCGCTCCATGCCGGCCGACTGGACCTGACCGTCCCAATCACTCGGCTGGAAGGCGCCGACGATCTCCCGCGTGCGCTTGCCCACCGCGTCGCGATACTCCCGCAGGGCCTCGACGTTGATCGCGCCGGTGAGGTCGGTCACCTCGGGGCTCTTCATCCCGATGCCGAAGTCCTTGCGCGTGACGTTCATCCGCTTCATCCAGGTGTCGTCGAAGACCTGGCTCCGGCCGCTCAGGACGGGGTTCAGCATGATGTCCTCGGCGCGGGCGACGTGCCAGAAGATCCACGCGATGGAGTTGAGGTCCTCGCGCGGCCGCACCCGGAAGTGCGCCTCGGTGAGATCCTTGAGCACGCGCTCGGCGGTGGAGGCCTTGTTGCCTCCCACGTTGGCGGTGTGCACGGCGCCGTGCTGGGCCAGGAACAGATCGCGTGGGTCCATGGGTGGAGTTCCTCCTCGGCCGGCACTATGCGCGGACTGCTGGGGGGCGGTCAAGTGGCGCACAACGGTCGCCGATCGGGTAGCACTTACCCGCATCCAAGGGGAACGCCACCCGCATGAGGCCTCGCAAGCTGGCCATCCCATTCACTTTCGTCGCCCATCCACCGAGGGCACGGGATTCGCACCGGTTCTGCTCCATGGCGGTGAACGAGGAGCGGATTCGTCGGACTTTCTTCGGCATCGGCGCATCGGCTGGCGGGATAGAAGCATTGATGGGGATCCTGGACCGGCTCCCCCGCAGCCTCGATGCCACGCTCGCCATCGTCATCCACCGGAGCCGGGCACCCCTGAGCGTGCTCGCCGAGATCCTCAACCGCCACTCCACGCTGCCGGTGACCGAGCCGGAGGACGGGGAACCCATCCGGAAGGGAAGAGTCTATCTGGCGCCTCGCGACCATCACATGCTCGTGAATGGCGACCTGTGGCATCTCAGCGAAGACGCCCCCGTGCACCGCTGGCGGCCCGCCGTGGACCCGCTGCTCGTCTCCGCGGCCAAGGATCGCGGAACGGAAGCGGTCGGGGTGCTGCTGTCGGGCGGAGGCGCCGACGGAGTGGAGGGGCTGATCGAGATCAAGAAGCGGGGCGGGCTCTCCGTGGCGCAGGACCCCCGGCAGGCCCTGCAGGGCTCCATGCCGAGATCGGCCATCCGCTACGACGACGTCGATTTGGTGCTGCGCGTGGAGGACATCGCCGCCATCATTCCGTCCCTGGCCGCCGGGAAGGCCGTTGACGGCGGCGGGGAGGATCGTGCCGCGGGCGGAACCGCGGATTGAGCCGCTGTGCGGGATGTGCTATGGTTCCCCGCGCGTGCGCCTGCGCTCGAGCGGCGCGGTCGCCCCCACTCCTTGGAGCGCATGCATGTCATTCGACATCGTCGCCATCGCCGCGTCGGCCGGAGGTCTCAAGGCCGTCGGCCACGTACTCTCCGGCTTGCCCCCGGAGTTCTCACCGTCCATCACGGTTGTCCAGCACTTGGACCCGCGCCATCGCAGCCTCATGGCCGACATCCTGAGCCGGCGGACCCCTCTGACGGTGAAGGAGGCCCAGGACGGTGAGAAGCTCGAGCGCGGGACGGTGTACATCGCCCCCCCCAACAAGCATCTGCTCGTGAACCCCGACACCACGCTCTCGCTCTCCCAGACCGAGCTCGTGCACTTCGTCCGGCCCTCCGCCGATCTGCTCTTCGAGTCGGTGGCCGCCTCGTTCAAGGAGCGCGCGATCGCGGTGGTGCTGAGCGGAACGGGCAGCGACGGCGCCATGGGCGTACGGGCCATCAAGAAGATGGGCGGCACCGTGCTCGCCCAGGACGAAGGATCGTCCGAGTTCTTCGGGATGCCGCGCGCCGCCATCCAGACGGGCTCGGTGGACTTCGTCCTCTCGCTGAACGAGGTCGCCGGCGCCTTGGTCACCCTGATCTCGACGGAAGACCTCGATGAGCGAAGAGACTGAGAGCGTCGAAAGGCTCCTGCAGTATCTCAAGGGGAGCCGCGGCTTCGATTTCACCGCGTACAAGCGCGCAAGCCTCGTCCGCCGCATCCAGAAGCGCCAGCAGGCCGTCGGCGCCGTCACCTTCGACGCCTATCAGGAGTATCTGGACTCCCACCCCGAGGAGTTCCTCCTCCTCTTCAACACCATCCTGATCAACGTCACGAGCTTCTTCCGCGACCCCGACGCGTGGCGCTACGTCGCCGACGAGATCGCGCCGCGCATCATCGCCGCCACCCGCCCGGACGGCGCCATCCGCCTGTGGAGCGCCGGCTGCGCCTCGGGGGAGGAGGCCTACACGATGGCGATGATCTTCGCTTCGCAGCTGGGTATGGAGCAGTTTCGCCGTCAGGTGAAGATCTACGCCTCCGACGTGGACGAGGACGCCCTGGTGCAGGGACGCCACGCCAGCTACTCGACCCAGCAGGTGCAGGACGTGCCGGCCAAGTACCTCTCGCAGTTCTTCGAGCGAGTGGACGACCGCTACCTGTTCCACAAGGAGCTTCGCCGGTCGATCATCTTCGGCCGGCACGATCTCGTGCAGGACGCGCCCATCTCGCGCGTGAATCTCCTCGCCTGCCGGAATACCCTCATGTACTTCACGCGCGAGACGCAGGCCCGTGTCCTGTCGCGGTTCCATTTCGCTCTCCGCGGAGGCGGGTACCTCTTCGTGGGCCGGGCCGAACAGCTCCTCACGCATGTCGACCTGTTCACCCCGGTCGAGATCAAGTGGCGGGTGTTCGCCAAGACCGTCGGCGCCAACGGCCGGGCGCAGGTTAGCGAGGAGGAGAGCGTGGTCATTCCCGGCGACGAGCACATTCAGGCCCTGGCCCTCGAGACCGATCCCGTCGCCAAGGCGGTCATTCGCGCGGACGGCACCCTGGCCGTCGCCAATGCCCGGGCGCGCGGTCTGTTCCGGCTGACATCGCAGGACCTGGGCAAGCGACTCCAGGATCTCGAGCTGTCCTATCGTCCCATCGAGCTCCGCTCGCTCGTCCAGGAGGCGGCATCGCAGAACCGCACCGTCGTGCGCAAGGACATTCTGTGGGCGGCGGAGTCCGGTGAGCCGCGCTACCTGGATCTCGACGTCGTGCCCCTTCGCGACCCGCGGGGCGAGCCCATCGGGGTCCAGGTAGGCTTCATCGACGTGACGCGTTACCGGCGTCTCCAGGAAGATCTCGAGCGTTCCAAGAACGAGCTGGAGACGGCCTACGAGGAGCTCCAGTCCACCAACGAGGAGCTGGAGACGACGAACGAGGAGCTCCAGTCCACCAACGAGGAGCTGGAGACGACGAACGAGGAGCTCCAGTCCACCAACGAGGAGCTGGAGACGATGAACGAGGAGCTTCAGTCCACCAACGAGGAGCTGGCGACGACCAACATCGAGATGCGCCGGCGGAGCGACGAGCTCAACCACGCCAACGCCTTCCTGGGCTCGATCCTGTCCGGGCTCGAGGCCGCCGTCGTGGTGGTCGATCCCAATTTCCAGGTGCTCGCGTGGAACGATCGCGCCGAGGACATGTGGGGTCTGCGCGCCGACGAGGTGCAGGGCCAGAATCTCCTCGTTCTCGACATCGGGCTTCCCGTGGAGCAGCTGCGGCATCCCGTCCGCACGGTGCTCGCGCAGGAGAGTCCCCACGCGAGCCTCGTGGTGGAGTGCCTGAACCGCCGGGGCAAGCGGGTGCGGTGCGGAGTGCGCGCCACCCCGCTGCGCGGATCGGCCGGGGAGGTGCGCGGGGCCATCGTCATGATGGAGGAAGAGCTCCTGGACCACGGTGCCTAGCCGAAGCTCGCCCATGCCCAAGCGCGATGAGGACGACGTCCAGACCCTGTGGAGCCGGGTGAACCGGCTCCTCGACCGCGCCGGCGGCGAGCGCCCGGACGAGGACGAGCTGCGCGCCCTCGCCGAGGGCTTCGCGCGGCTCGGGGCCGTGATGACGCGCGTGCGAAACGACCTGCAGGGGGCCCGCGCGCAGCGTGCCGCCGCCGAGGCGGCGCTGGCCGAGCAGCGGCAGCTCGTCGAGGACGGGCCCGACGGCTATCTCCTCACCAGCGCGTCCGGCACCATCCGGTCCGCCAACGCCGCGATCGCCGGAATGTTGCAGGTGCCACGGCGATTCGTGGTCGGCAAGCCCCTGGCCGCCTTCGTGGCACCTTCCGATCTGCGTGCTTTCCGGTGGCGGCTGAACAATGTCTCGGACCAGTGGGGGGGGGAGTGGCCCCTCCGCCTGCGCCCGCGCTCGGGGGAGCCGATGATGGTGGGCGTGCGGGTGGCTCCGATCACGCGGGGCTCGGGGGCGCCCGACCTGCGCTGGCTCGTCCGGGACATCTCGGTGCGGGAGCGCGCTCAGGCGCTCCAAGCCGCCAACGAGTTCACCCGCGAGATCCTGGGATCCGAGCAGCACGCCCGGACCGAGGCCGAGCGGGCCCGCCAGCGGCTCGAGCTGCTCGCCCGCGTGAGCGGCGTCCTCGCCACGTCGATCAACTATCCGGCCGCGCTCGCCGACATCACCGCGATCGTGCTGCCGCTCGTGGGGGACCTCTTCCTGGCCGACTTGCAGGTGGGCGACGAGTTCATCCCCGAGCTGAGCGCGCACGCGGACTCGCTCCTCGCGGAGCGCTTGCGCAGCATCCGCGCGGGCTCGGTCCGGCTCCCCGACGATCACCCCGTCGCGGTAGTGTGCCGTACCGGCCAGCCCCTGCTCGTGGAGCGGGTCGGCGACGAGTGGCTGGCTGCCTTCGCGGGCTCGCCGGAGGCGCTGGCGACGTGGCGCGAGGTGCGCCTGATCTCCGCGGTCATCGTGCCCATCCAGTCGCATCGGCGCCGCTACGGCGCGCTGACGTTCGGCTTCGGGCTGTCCGAGCGCCGCTATGATCTCGCCGAGGTCGGGCTCTTCACCGACATCGGGCTTCGCATCGCGCTGGCGTTCGACACCGCCAATCTCGTGCGCGAGCTCGAGATGGAGCATCAACGGAAGGACGAGTTCCTCGCCATGCTCGCCCACGAGCTGCGCAACCCGCTCTACGCCGTCACCAACGCCCTCGCCGCGCTGGAGCGGGCGTCGGCGGAGGACCGCGCCCACCTCGCCGAGATCCTCGGGCGGCAGGCGCAGCATCTCGCCCATCTCGTCAACGACCTCCTCGACGTGTCGCGGATCCGGTTCGGGCTGGTGTCGCTCCGGCGCCGGCGGCTGGACCTGCGGGGGATCGTCGGCGACGCCGTGGAGGTGGCGCGGGGGCGCGACGAGGGCGCGAGCCTGTCCATCTCGGCGCGTCTCGGGACCCGCCCGGTCGTCGTGGAGGCGGATCCCGACCGGCTGGCCCAGGTCCTGGGCAACCTTCTCGATAATGCCCTGAAGTACACGCCCGCAGGTGGGGCCGTCGACGTATCGCTCGGGACGGAGGGGAATCAGGCGGTGCTGCACGTCCGGGACACCGGCGTGGGCATCCCCCTCGAGTTTCAGCCCCGGGTGTTCGACGTGTTCTCGCGCGCGAACATCCAGGGCACCCAGCCCCGCACGGGACTCGGGCTGGGCCTGTCGGTGGTGCGCGAGCTGGTCACGCAGCACGGGGGCATCGTCGGCGTCGAGAGCGGCGGTCTGGGGCAGGGCGCCGACTTTCAGGTTCGGATCCCCCTCGCGGTGGCGGCCGAGCCGGCGGCGTCCGGTGAAGGCCGCGCGCCCGGCCGCACGCCCAGCCATGCGCTGTCCATCCTCGTGGTCGAGGACAATCAGGACGGACGCGAGACCATGCGCCTGCTGCTGGAGCAGCGCGGCCAGCGCGTCCGGGTGGCCCGGGATGGCCGCGAGGCCATCGAGGAGGCGCGGGCGCGCCTGCCCGAGGTCGCCCTCATCGACATCGGGCTGCCGGACATGGACGGTTACGAGGTGGCCCGGGCCCTCCGTGGCCTACCCGGCGGCGCCGGCGTCCGGCTCATCGCGCTCACGGGCTACTCCGCGCAGCAGGATCGGTCCAGGGCGGCGGGGTTCGATGCGCACCTGGTGAAGCCGGTGACGCCGGAGAGCCTGCTGCGACTGCTGAGCGAGGAGAATCGCGACTGACCCCGTCGCCGCACCGGCCCCGCGCCAGTGGGCGCGAGGCCGATGCGGCGGTCCGGCGTCTCAGGCCTTGTCCAGCCAGACCCGGTGCATGTTGATGAGCCCGGCCGGGACCATCTCGAAGCCCTTCACGTACTTGTGGAACACCTTGAACTCGTTGAGGTGGAGAAGAATCGCCACGGGGGCGTCCTCGACGATGATCTTGACCGCCTCCTCGTAGTACTTCTTGCGCTTCTTGAAGTCGTGCTCCGCGCGTGCGGCCTCCACCATCTTGTCGAAGTCCTTGTTCGCCCACTTGCCGGCGTTCCACGCCTCGGTGGAATGCAGCTCGGGGTACAAGGTCTCGTCGGGATCGAGATCGGCGTCCCACTGAATCTGCACGAGGTCCCACTGCCGCTCCTGGAGCCACCGACGCCGGAAGGTGGGCGCGTCGGCCAGCTCGATGTTGACCTTGATGCCGATCTTGGCCAGCTGCGCCTGGACCACCTCGGCCTGGCGCGGCGCGGTGCCGGCATTCCCGGAGAGCAGCATGACCTCGGCGCCGCTGGCGTACTTCGACTGCTTCATGAGGGCCTTGGCCTGCTCGAAGTCGTGATACTGCCCGTTCTTGCCGGTCTCGAAGGCGGCCTCGTAGAAGGCGCCCATGGGCGGCGAGATGGGCCCGTGGGCGATGATGCCCTCGCCGAACTCGACGCGGCTCAGGATCTCCTTCCGGTCCAGCGCGAAGGCGACCGCCTTGCGGAGATTCTTGTCGGAGAACGGCTCCTTCGCGAGGTTCATGTGCATGCAGCGCCAGTTGCCACCGACCGCGCTCATGGCGTTGAGCTTGGCATCCGCGCGGAGATCGGCCATGAACTGGGGGGACACCGAGTTGACGCCGTCGACCTCACCGGTCTTGAGCGCGGCCACCAGGGTGGACGGCTCGATGATGAACTTGATCTGCACCTTGTCGAGGTAGGGCAGCGCCCCGCCCGCCGCGTCCTTCTCCCAGTAGCCCGCGTAGCGCTCGAGGAGGATGTAGTCGCCCTCCTTCCACTCGACGAACTTGAAGGGGCCCGTCCCGACCGGGCTCCGCCCGTAGGCCTTGCCCTTCTCCTTCACCGCGCGCGGCGAGAGGATGGTGCCGGCGCGCCCGGTGGAGCCGGTGAAGGCCACGCGGAGAAACGGATACGGCTTGGCGAAGGAGAGCTTGATGGTGTGGGAGTCGGGCATCTCGACGGATTCGAGCAGCTCGAGCTTCCAGGCGTGAATGGGCGCCTGCTGCTTGTCCTTGACCCGCTCCAGGTTCCACTTGATGTCGGCCGCCGTGCAGGGGTCGCCGTTGTGGAAGGTCACGCCCTTGTGGAGGCGGAAGATATGCGTGCGGTCTCCCTGGACTTCCCACTCGCGGGCCAGCTCGGGCTTGAAGTCCACGCCCTTGCCGTCGGGGGAGGTGATCTTGAGGAGCCCGTTGTAGATGTTGTTGTGGATGCCGCACGCGGTGATGAAGGTCGTGTTGTGCGCGTCCAGCGTGTCGATGTTCTGGAAGCTGCCGATCTTGATGGTCCCGCCCCGCTTCACCGCCTGCGCCTCGGCGCGGCCGGGCCGGCCCGCCGAGAGGCCGGCCAGGCTCAGCGCGCCCACGCCGAGGGTCTGGAGCACGGCGCGGCGGGAAACCGGGTCCTCGACCCAGGCGCCCTCCCGTAGCTCGCGGTTGACTTCCTCGAATCCGTCGCGGCTCTTCATGTCGTTCCTCCTTCGGTGTAGAGGTGGCATGCCACGGCGTGGCCCGGCGCCGCCTCGCGGAGGGCGGGCTCGACCTCCTCGCACGGCGCCATCCGGTGGGGACAACGGCTCGCGAAGCGACAGCCTCGCGGCAGGTCGATCGGGTTCGGCAGCTCGCCCTCGAGCAGCCGCGCCGGGTTGTCGAAGATGGACGTGGAACCGTCGCCGACCGCGGGGATGGCGGCGAGCAGGGCCTGGGTGTAGGGGTGCAGCGGCTGCTTGAACAGCGCCCCGGCGGGGGCGACCTCGGCAAGGCGGCCGAGGTACATCACCGCCACGCGATGGCTCACGAAGCGGATGACGCCGAGGTCGTGGGAGACGAAGAGGTAGGCCAGGCCCAGCCGCTCGCGCAGCTCCACGAACAGGTTCAGGATCTGGGCGCGCACCGACACGTCGAGCGCCGACACCGCCTCGTCGGCCACCACCAGCCGCGGCCCGGCGGCGAGGGCTCGGGCGATCCCCACGCGCTGCCGCTGGCCCCCCGAGAGCTCGTGCGGGTAGCGCTGCGCGTACTCGGCGGAGAGGCCCACCATGTCGAGGAGGGCGCGCACGCGGGCTTCCGCCTCGGCGCCGGTGGCGATCCCGTGCACGCGAATGGGCTCCGCCACCATCGCCCCCACCGTCATGCGGGGGTTGAGCGACGAGTAGGGGTCCTGGAACACGATCTGCGCCTTGCGCCGGAAGGGCAGGAGCCGTCCGGCGGGCAGGCTCGTGATGTCCTCGCCCTCGAACAGGATGCGGCCGCGCGTGGGCTCGATCGCGCGGAGGACGAGCCGGCCGGTGGTCGTCTTGCCGCAGCCCGACTCGCCGACCAGCCCGAGCGTCTCGCCCGCCGCCACCGCGAAGCTCACGCCGTCCACCGCGTGCACCACGCGCGCCGCGCCCGCGCGGCGGAGGGCGGCGAAGGGAGAGCCTCGCACGGGGAAGTGCTTGACGAGATCGCGGACCTCGAGGAGCGGCGCGGCGGAGGTCACGCGGGCCTCGCGACATGACAGGCCACGTGATGCTCGGGACGCAGCGGGCCCAGCCGGGGCGGCTCCACCCGGCAGCGCGGCTCGGCCACGGGGCAGCGGGGGTGGAAGCGGCAGCCCGGCGGCAGCGCGGCGAGCCCCGGCATGGCGCCGCCGATCGCGCCCAGCCGCCCATTGCCATCCAGGCGCGGCAGACACGCGATGAGGCCGCGCGTGTAGGGATGGGCGGGCGCACGGAAGATGTCCGCCACCGGGGCCTGCTCGACCACGCGGCCGGCGTACATCACGAGGACGCGATGGCACATCTGGGAAATGATGCCGAGGTCGTGCGAGACCAGGAGCACGGCCACGCCGAGCTCGCGGGCGAGCCGGCGGATCAGGGCGAGCACCTGGGCCTGGATGGTGACGTCGAGCGCGGTGGTCGGCTCGTCCGCGATGAGCAGGCTGGGCATGCAGGAGATGCCCATGCCGATCATCACCCGCTGCGCCATGCCCCCGCTGAACTGGTGGGGGTAGTCGCGCGCCCGCGTCCCGGGCGAGGAGATGCCCACTCGCCCGAGGATCTCCAGGACGCGCTCCCGCAGCGTCTGCCGCGACTCCGGCAAGTGCACGGCCATGGCCTCCAGCATCTGCTCGCCCACGCGGAACACCGGGTTCAGCGAGGCGCCGGGGTTCTGGAAGATCATGGCGATGTCCTTGCCGCGGATGTCGGCGAGGACGCGCTCGTCGAGGGCCAGGAGGTTCTGCCCGCGGAACCACACCTCGCCCCGCACGCGGCCGGGTGGACACCGGATCAGGCGCAGGATGGCCTCGGAGGTGAGGGACTTGCCCGCGCCCGACTCGCCCACGAGGCCCACGATCTCGCCGCGGCCGACCTGAAAGGTCACGTCGTCCACGGCGCGCAGGACGCCGCCCTCGGTGCTGAACTCGACGGTCAGCCCCCGCACATCCAGGACCGGCGCGGCGTCCCCGTGCGCCACGCTAGCGCCGCATCCGCGGATCGAGCGTGTCCCGCAGCCCGTCGCCGAGGAGGTTGAGCGCCACGATGGCGACCATGAGCGCGATGCCGGGAATGGTCGCGATGTGCGGCGCCATCACGATGAAGGTCTGACCCTCGGCGATCATGCGCCCCCAGGCCGGCGTGGGCGGCGGCGGCCCCAGGCCCAGGAAGGACAGCCCCGACTCCGTGATGATGGCGCCCGAGACGCGGAGCGCCCCCTGCACGATGATGGGGGCCAGCACGTTGGGGAGCACGTGGCGGAAGATGATGGTGGGGCTGCCCACGCCGGCGAGGCGGGCCGCCTCGATGTAGGGCTCCTCCTTCACCGCGAGCACGTCGCCGCGCGTCACGCGCGCGAAGGGCGCGATGAACCCCACCGCCACCGCGATGATCACGTTGCGGACGCCGAAGCCCATCACCGCCATCATGGCGATGGCCAGGATGATGATGGGAAAGGCGAACAGACCGTCCATGATCCGCATGATCACCACGTCCACGAGCCCGCCGTAGTAGCCGGAGATGAGCCCGAGCGTCACGCCGATGACCATGGCGAGGAGCACCGACGCGATGCCCACGATCAGGGCCACGCGGGAGCCGTAGATGATGCGGCTCAGGATGTCGCGGCCGAAGCTGTCCGTGCCCGCCCAGTGGGCCGCGCTCGGCGGCGCCATGGGCTTGCCCACCCCCTGGGCGAGGGGGTCGTAGGGCGAGAGGAAGGGCGCGAAGATCGCCATCGCGACCAGGGCCAGGAAGAAGGCCAGCCCGAACACGGCCCCCGGGTTGCGCGCGAAGCGCCGCCACCAGCGGCCCATCGCCGCGCGCGCGCCGAGCCCCGCCGTGTCGGGCGCGGCAGCGGGGACGCTCAGGCCATCGGGATCGAAGGGGCGACCGTCGGCGCCGAGAGGGCGGGCCACGCCGCTATGCCACCCGGATCCGGGGGTTGAGGAACGCGTACGCGATGTCCACGAGGAGATTCACCAGGACCACCGCGAGGACGCCGAGCAGAATGGCGCCCTGCACCACCGCGTAGTCGCGGTTGAGAATGGCCGCCACGGAGAGCCGACCCATGCCGGGGATGGCGAAGACCGTCTCCGTCAGCACGGCGCCGCCCAGCAGGGTTCCGAACTGCAGCCCGATCACCGTCACCACCGGGATGAGGGCGTTGGCCATGGCGTGCTTGTAGACGAGCGCGGCCTGCCGCACCCCGCGTGCCCGCGCGGCCTTGACGTAGTCCTGGTCGAGCACCTCGAGCAGGCTCGAGCGGATGATGCGCGCCACCAGGCCCGAGAAGAACGTGCCCAGCGTGATGGCGGGCAGTATCAGGCGCCAGAGCCCCTGCCAGAAGTCCGTCCAGGGCGCCACGTAGCCCATGGCCGGAAACCACCCGAGGTAGACGCTGAAGATCCAGATGAGGATGATGCCCTTCCAGAACGAGGGCATGGAGTAGACGAAGATGGCGAAGCCCATGGAGCCCCAGTCCCACGCGGAGTCCTTGCGCATGGCGGCGATGATGCCCGAGGGCACCGCGATGAGCACGCCCACGATGAGGCTGGCCACCACGAGGACCAGGGTGGGGACGAAGGCGTCCAGCACCAGCCGACTCACCCGCTCGTGATTGAGATAGGAATCACCCAGGTCGCCCGACAGGACACGGCCGATCCAGTAGAAGTACTGGACCACGATCGAGCGGTCCAGGCCGAGCTTGGACTTCAGGCGCTCGTACGCGTCCTGGGTAAAGTCGTCCCCGAGCATCATGAGCACGGGGTCGCCGGGGATCATCCGCATCAAGGCAAAGATGATCACCGACACCGTGAAGAGCACGGCGAGCGTCTGACCGATGCGGGACAGGACGAATCTGGCCATGTCTCTCCTTCGGCCGATCCTTCGAACCCGAGCGGTGGGAGCCGCGCCTCGCCCCTCGGAGCGACGCCGGCCCATGAGTGGAGGGAGTATACCCGCGGTCCAGCCGCGAGGGAAGCCGGTGCGGCACGATGACCCGGGTCGCCAGGGCCCGTGGGGCTGGCCTCCGCCCCGCCATCGGTGCTACGCTGCCGCGGGATGACCCGCATCCCCCTGACGACGAAGATCGGCCTCGTCATCGTGGCCGTGCTCATCATCGGCTTCGGCGCCTCCACCATCCTCACCATCCAGCAGGAGTCGGCGCTCCTCGTCGACCAGAACAAGCAGGCGGCGCGCCGCCTCACCGAGGCCATCATCGCGAGCATCGAGAGCGCGATGGTGCAGGAGCGGCCCGACATCACGCGGATGCTCATCAGCGACCTCAAGAGCTCGCCCGCGGTGAGCGGGCTCGGCATCTATCGCCGGAACGGCGTGGAGGCCTTCACCGACCTCGCCACGCTGAACGAGGTGGAGAAGAACGCGGGCCTTTCGAAAGAGGTCTTCGACTCCATCGCCAAGATGGAGCGGCCGGCGGGACCGTCGATGGCCGGCCGCCCGATGTTCCAGGCGGCGGTGGAGACCCTCCAGGCCCAGGAGGTGCTGGAGCAGCGCGACGGCGACACCCTCTTCACCGTGGTCCGCCCCGTCCTCAATCAGGAGAAGTGCCAGGGTTGCCACGGCTCCGACCACCGGGTGCGGGCGGTGGTGCGGGTGGCCAGCAGCATGGAGCCGGTGTTCGCCGAGGTGCGGAAACAGCGCAATCGCCAGATCCTGGTGGGCCTTTTGACCATCCTCGCCGCCAGCGGCGTGCTCTGGGTGGCCATGCGGCACGTGGTGGTGAAGCCCGTGCGCGAGGTCGCGGGGGTGGCGCGCCGCATCGGGGCGGGGGACTTCGCGGCGCGGGTCAAGCTGGCCGGCCCCGCCGACGAGCTCCACGACCTGGGCGGGGCGCTCAACGAGATGAGCGAGGGCCTCGCCCGGGCCCGCGACGAGCTTTCCGCCCGCAACGCCGAGCTGGCGCAGACGCTGGAGAGCCTCCAGGCGTCGCGCCGCCAGGTGGAGCTGCTCCAGCAGCTCAAGGGGGAGCTCTCGAAGTTCGTGCCCGACGCGGTGAAGGCCCTCCTCGAGCGCGACCCCAACGCCACCGAGCTCGAGAAGCGCACGGAGGAGGTCTCCGTCCTCTTCCTCGACATCGCCGGCTACACCAAGCTCTCGGAGCAGCTCCCGCCCGCCGAGCTCAATCAGCTCGTACAGACCTACTTCTCGTCCTTCCTCGAGATCATCCGCGCCCACCACGGCGACGTGAACGAGACCGCGGGCGACGGGCTCATGGTGATCTTCCAGCTCGCCGCGCAGGACAAGGCGGATCGCTCGAGCCAGGACCACGCCGTCAACGCGACGCGCGCCGCCTTCGCCATCCGCCAGAAGACGGTGGACCTCAACGAGCAGTACCGGACGACGCTCCAGCCCATCGCGCTGCACATGGGCATCAACTCCGGCGAGGCGCTGGTGGGCGCGACCAAGCTCGGCGGCGCCGGCGCCGCGCGCTGGACCTTCACCGCCACCGGCCCCGTGACCAATCAGGCCGCGCGCTTCGCGGGCTTCGCCCAGGGCGGCGAGATCATCGTCGGGCCCAAGACCGCCGAGCGCATCCGGGGCCTCTTCGTGCTGGAGGCGCTGGGACCCAAGACCTTCAAGAACGTGTCGGAGCCCATTCCCGTGTTCCGCCTGATCCCGCCGGGCGTGTACGAGAAGATCGTCTAGGCGCCCTCAGCGCGCGGCGCTCGGCACCCCCGCGAGCGCGTCGATGACCGCGTCGGCGTACGCCCGCGCGCCCTTGTCGTTCGGATGGAAGGCCCGGTCGATGGGACAGATGAGATCCCAGGGCTTGCGGCGCCGGCACTCACAGCGGCGGCGCTTGCCCACCGGGGTCCGGTCCGTCAGCGCCTCCCACAGGCTCCAGACGTAGGCATCGGGCGCGCCGTAGCAGTGCTCGGGGCCGAACGTGACGCCGGCGTAGACGACCCGTGCCCCCGAGCCGTGGAGGTTCGCCTGATCCACCGCCCAGCGCAGCCAGGCGTCGGAGGCCTCCGCCCACGTCTCCGACAGCTCGACCAGCCGCCGCCGGAGCGATCGGAAGGGGAGCGCGCGGACGAACCAGGTCTGGGCGGACACGATGGGGAAATAGCCCGTCACCACCACCTGGGCCTCGGGCAGGCGGGTGAGGAGCCCCAGCAGGAGATTCCGCATCTTTCGCCCGCAGTGCTCGGCGGCCTGCTCGCGCACCCAGCGGGGCGAGCGCCATGGGTTGACGAGATTCAGGGGACCGAGGTCGTTGATGCCGCCGTCCACCAGGACGAGCCCGATGGCCTCGGGAGCGTCGCCCAGCCGCGGGTCCTCTAGCGCCTGATACGTGATCGACGGATGGCGGTACCGGACCTCGCCCCACACCGGGGGCGCCGCATCCTTCACGGCATCGGGCTCGACCACGGCGAGGGCGTGGGCGAGGACGCGCACGCGGACGGATTCGCCGTGCTCCTCGAGCCACCGGCGGACCAGGCTCCAGGGCTTCTGCTCGTCCTCGAGGCCGGAGCCCCAGAGGATCGAGTCGCCGAGCACCGCCATCTCGAGGGGACGCTCCAGCATGGCGCTCCTCACAATGCCGCGCGCGGGTGGTCGAGCATCATCAGCTCGACGTTCCGCTCCGCGAGCGCGGCGATGGTCTTGGCGGGGTTGACGCCGAGCGCTTCCGGCACGATGGCGCCGTCGGCCACGTAGAGCCTCGGGTAGCCGAACACCTCGCCCTTGTGGTTGACGACCCCGCTCGTCGCGTCGTCGCCCATGTTGCAGCCGCCGAGCGGATGCGGCGTGATGAGCGAGCGGAACCACTTCCAGGCGATGGGCGGCAGGACCCAGCCACCCGTTGCGTGAGCGAGCCGCGTGTGGGTGGCGATGATCGTGTCGATGACGGGCACCGACGCCGAGGGGTCCCATTCGAGGAACAGCTCGCCGTCCTTGAGCCGCAGAGTGCCATTGGCGGCATCCTGACCCTGCGCGACCCACGGCATCATCCGGTTGACCGGGTCGAGCCATTCCACCGCGCCCCGGAGCCGCTTCAGCGGGCCCAGCCCGGCCAGCCAGTGGGCTGCGGCGTAGAACGCGCCGAGGACGGAGACGGCGAGGTGAAACAGCTTGTGCCGCATCCGCAGGTCGGGCCCGCGGTTCATGGCGAGGTGGCGGACGAGGGTGCGGGCGGCCTGATAGGGGAATCCACCGTCCTCGATGTTGAATCCCGGCGCGCCGGACGCGGCGCCGGGGCCGCCGTCGAGGAAGTCGACGTGGCCCGCGAACGGGACGCCGCGGGCGGGGTAGAGCGGCTTGCGGAAGAAGTAGAACGCGGGTGTGAGCACGTCGCCATTGCTGCTCCAGTTCTTGCCCAGGCACGGGCTCAGCTTCGGCAGCGTGCCGTACTGCTCCTTGCAGCGTAGGAGCAGCTCGGTGGAGCCCAGCGAGCCGGCCGCGACGACGACGAGGCGGCCCACCACGCTGCCGGCCTCGAAGCGGCCGTTCGAGAGCTGGTCGAAGTGCACGCGATAGCGGTGGCCGGGCTCGGGTGCGATGACCCGTACCAGATGACGGGGCCGGATCTCGGCGCCGTGGGCCTCCGCGACGTGGAGATAGTTCTTGTCCAGCGTGTTCCGTGCGCCCAGCTCGCAGCCGAGGTTACACGTGCCGAGCCCGGTGCAGGTGCCCTGCCACGCCCCGTGCATGTTCAACTTTCTGATGGACCCGCTTCCGTCCGGGCGGCGGGAGGCATCGAACCGGAAGGCGTCGTCGAAGCGGACGGCCAGATCGGACGCCTGGTGGCGGGAGCCCGCGCCCGTCTTTCCCGCGGCTTCCTCCAGCAGCTTGACCAGATTGCCCCGCTGGCCGCTCGGAGCCGTGCGTCCCTCGAGCATCCGGCCGACTTCCTTGTAGTAGGGCGCGAGCGTGCTCGCGTCGAATCCCTTCGGCCATCCCCGCGCGAAGGACCGAGCGTCGGCGTCGAGCAGGACGTTCGAGTAGATCAGGGAGCCGCCGCCGACGCCGGCCCCCTGGGCCACCCCCATGTACGGGAACGCGCGGAAGTCGATCCATCCGCTCGCCCGCTCGGGATGACGGTGGTCCCAGAGCCACGCGTCGCGGGCCCGCCGGGGAAACGGCATCACCTCGGGGTCTCGCTGGTCGCCCGCTTGATTGCGCTCATCGCGGAGGCCCTTCTTCGGCCCCCAGCGGTGCCCGCGCTCGAGGACCAGGACCGAGTAGCCCTTCTCCGCGAGTCGGCAGGCGGTCACCGCGCCGCCGAAGCCGGAGCCGATCACCACCGCGTCGTAGGTCTTCGTTTCTTCCATGATCCGACCCCTTTCAGGAGCAAGACCCGTCGCTCCCGACCGGAAGCGATATGCCCCAGGACGCGGCCAGACGCTGCGTGCGCTCCATGAAGCGCGGCAGTCCGAGCCGCTCGAATGAGGCGTAGGCGCGAGCGGTGCGCGCCCGGCAGTCTTCTTCTTGTCCGGCGGCATGAGCGAGCTCCGCCAGGGCCAATTCTGTGCGGGCGACCTCGTGCTGAGCCTCGATGGACTGAAATAGTGCCTGGGCCTCTTCGAGGAGCTTGTGTGCCTCCTCGAAGGAGTTCGTGGCCTGGGCGATGCGCCCGAGGAGGCGATGGACGAGACCCTTGCCATACGGAAACTGCGCCTCGCGCGCCAGCGTCAGCGCCAGGGTGGCGGCCCGGCGCGCCCCGTCGAGATCGCCCGTGATATAGATCGCTTCGCTCAGGTACGCCGAGAAGAGACCGTGTACCTGCCGGTAGCGGAACCGGGCGAACAGGTCGATCGCCTGCTGAAGGTGCGCGATCGCATCGTCGGCCTGCCCGTTCTGCAGGTATGCATAGCCGAGGAAGCCGAGCGCGGTCGCGGAGTTGAAGGGATCGGGCGAGCGGTCGAGACTGCGGCGACACGCCTCGATGCCGAGCTCGGCGTCGCCCATGAACGCCCGAATGGTTCCCGTCGCCCAGTCCGCGTAGCTTCGCAGCCGCGTGCTCCCGATGGCGGCGGCGATGTCGCGCGTGCTCGTTTCCGCCGCCAGCGCCGCCTCGAACGAGCCGAAGAGAGCGTAGTTCAGCCCCATGATCCAGTGAGTCATCCCGACCCAGTAGGCGTCGCCGGCGCGCTCGAGCAAGGCGACGGCCTCCGCGCCGTGCGCGGTAACTTCGCGCGGTCGGCCGCGCCACACGCTCGCGAGCGCCAGGACGTATCGCGCGCGGCCCATGGTCGCGATGTCGCCCGCCTCGCGCGAGGCCTCCAGCGCCTTGTGAGCGTGGTCGAGCGCGCGCTCGTTGTCCCCCATCAGATTCCACGCGTGGCCGGTATGGACGTGGAAGATGCCGGTGAGGCGCGAATCCGCCAGCCTGACGACGCGCGGCTCGTTGGCGAGGAGGAGCTCCAACGTCTCCCTGAAGCGGCCGATGGAGAGCTGGGAGTTGGTGAGGCGAAGCACCAGCCCGAGCGTGAGGCGATCGTGGAGCTCGGGAGCCACCTCGGACACTCGGGCAAGGGCAGTCTCCAGCGCGGCGACCGCCTCCACGTGGGCGTGGCGGGATGCCGCTTTTTCGGCGGACCGCGTGAGGTAGTCGACCGCCTTGGCGCCGAGGCGAGTCCGGGCGAAGTGATACGCGAGCCGGTCGTACACGTCCTCGAGCCGATCGGCGTGCAGCTCCTCGATGGCGCGGCCGGCGGCGGCGTGGAGCTCGGCCCGGGCCCCTGACAGCAGGCTGTCGTAGGCGACCTCCTGGGTAAGGGCGTGCTTGAAGACGCACGCGGCGTCGTCGTCCGCCCCCGTCTTGTACAGGAACTCGAGCCGTCCCAATTCGCGCAGCGGCGCGTCGATATCCTGGTTCGGCCCCCACATCGCCGCCAACACGCGAAGGGGCGCAGTTCGTCCGAGCACGGAAGCCGTCTGGAGCAGGCGCCGCGGCTCTTCGGGCAGGCGCTCGATGCGGGCCATCAGCACGCCCTGGACGGTGTCGGGCACCGAAGAGTCGGGATGGAGTTCGCCGCGCTCCGTGACCGCGCGCGTGAGCTCTTCGAGGAAGAACGGATTGCCCTCCGCGCGCTCCAGGACCACGCGAGCCAGCGCCTCCGGCAGGCGGCGCTCCGGCGGCATGGACCGCGCGATACGCAGACTCTCCTCGGGGGACAGCGGTGGCAGGGCGATCTGGCTCGCGTACGACTTCTCGATCCACGGGGCGCGGTAGCCCGGCCGCTGGGTCATGACGAGGAGCACCGGTGCGACGGGCAGCCCTTCAGCCACCGTGGCCAGGAGCTCCTCCGACGCACGGTCGATCCAGTGCACGTCCTCCACGGCGACGATGAGGGGGCGATGCCGGGCGGCCGCCAGCGTCACGCGCCGCACCGTTTCGAAGGTCCGGGCCTTGGCTGCCTCCGGACTGAGCCCGGCGAGGGCGACCGTTCCCTCCGTGAAGCCCAGGAGGCTCAGGAGTGACGGCAAGCACTCATGCGGATCCACGCCGAGAGCCTGGAGCATCGAACGGATCTTCTCCGCGGCCTCCTCGGGACCCTGCTGCTCGCCGATCCCAAAGCCCTTGCGGATGAGGTCGATGATCGGGAGATAGGGAATGGCGCTCCCGTAGGAGACGCAGCGGCCTTCGAGATAGGCCACGCCTTGCGTGGCGACGCGCCGCCGGAACTCGTAAAGGAGGCGCGATTTGCCGATGCCGGCCTCGCCCACGACGTTCACGAGCTGGCCGCGCCCGGCCGCGACGGCGGCGAGATGGCTCTGCAGCGCCTCCATCTCGCGTGTGCGCCCGACGAAAGCGACCATGGCTCGGGACGGCCCCAAGCCGTGCTGCTCCGGCCCCAGCAGGCGGTAGAGAGGATCAGCCGATCGCTCTTCGGCGTCGCGCGGGTGGATCTTGAACCGGCGCTCGAGGAACGGTTGCATCGCGCGGCTCAGCACGATCGCGCCGCGCGCGGCGCGCTCGAGCAGCGCGTCGAGGGTAGACCTGGCGGCCTCCTTGGCGTCGGCCTCGATCACCGTCTTGCCACGGAGCTGGGTCACCAGCGCCTGACTGGTGTGCATCGCGATCTTGATGTCCAGCGGCAGCCCCGTCTCCGCGCGCAGCCGCTCGATGGCCTTGGCGATGGTGAGCGCGGCATGGGCGGCGCGCTGGGCCGTGTCCTCGGTCGGCGTGACGCCGAAGACGGCCGCGATGCCGCTCTGGCTCACCTCGCTGATCTCGCCCCCGAATCCCCGGGCCTTCTCCATCAACAGCTCGAGCTCGCGCGTGCTCGTCGAGGCCTCCCGGGCCTCCGGTGGCAGGAGCTCCGCCTGGAGGAAGGTGACGCGCCGGCGCTCCCAGCGAATCCGCGCGGGCGCGGCCTCCGGCGCCGGCTCGATGGCATCGGGCGGACTGTCCGGCATCGTCTCCAGCTTCACCGGCGGCGGCGTGCTCGGCAACATCCTGACCGGGGCGATCACGCAAGCCGGGTACGGTGCCCTGATGGGCGGGGCAATCGGCGCGATGACCGGCGCCGGCTTCGGCAAGGGCGCGCTGATGGGGGCGGCGGCTGGCGGCATTTCCGGCGGACTGTTCGGCGCCGCCGGCCTCAACCCCGATCCGCTGACATGGGGCGCCGGCGACGGCACCGGCGTCGTCGCGGCCAATACGCCGACCGGCATGGCGCCGACCGGCACGACCGACATTGCCACGCAGCGCGTCAGCCAGGCCTTCAGCAACGGCGCTTCCCCGGCACCGGCGCCAGCCGCGCCCACGGGCGGCGGCGGCTTTGCGCAGTTCATGAACAGCGAGACGGGTGGCGGCCTGCTCGCTGGCCTCGGCAAGGGCTTGGGCAGCTACATGGAGGCGCAGGCGGCCAAGGAGGCGGCGCAGGCCGATCGCGACTTCCTGCGCGACAAGGAGCAGCGCTTGCAGGACAGCTACAACGTCGATCCGTCGGCGCTGCACAGCGCCCCCGAGGACGTCAGCGGCACCGGCCGCCCGGTCCCGGCGCAGAAATATGCGCGCAAGCGCTATGAATATGTGCCCGAGGAGGGCCGCATCATGCTCGTGCAGGCGTAACCATCATGGGAACGGGTTCATACGGC
>DATEDO010000168.1:0-2321 GCA_035281625.1 Candidatus Methylomirabilota bacterium | reverse complement strand
TGGCCCCGGGCGGGGAGTGTGATGCCGCCCGGCGGCCAGGCGTCCCGGGACCCGAGCGCCAGATAGCAATAGGAGAAGGCCAGCGAGCCGAAGGTGGCCGCCAGCACCAGCAGGATCACCAGCATGGCCCACCAGCCGTGGGAGAGGCGGCCGTGCGCGTACACGGGCAGGCGCACGTCGCGGGCGACCTCCACCGGTCCCGCGCCGGGGCCTCGGTCGGTGCCCCAGGCCCATACCAGGAGCATCCCGAGGGCGAGAAGGCCGAACGCCATGGCGGGGATCGCGAGCTTCACGGTGAGGAGCAGGAAGAACCCCGCGGTGCCGATGGAAGCGACAAGGGGCGGCCATCCCGGCCCGGGCAAGATGACGACGTATTGCGGGCGCGCCTTCCGCGGACTCGTCACGATGGTTTCCCGGTGGCCGGTGGCGCTGCCGGGAAGGTAGTGCTCGCCGCGCTCGACGGCCTCCCGGAGGCCCGGCTGGTCCCACAGGGGATACGCGGAACTCACCTGGGGGATGCTGCGCGTTCCGTAGTGGCCATGGCGCAGCCATTCGAGGGTGCCCGCGCCCCAGGGATTGGCATCCACGTGGTCGGCCGGCCGCAGGTGCCGAATCACGTCGAGAAGCAGGAGCCCCACCGCGGCGGCGATCAGCACGGACCCCGCGCTCGATACCAGGTTCAGGACATCCCATCCGAGGCCGGCCTGATAGGTGTAGACGCGGCGAGGCATGCCGAGGAGGCCGGTGAGATGCATGGGGAAGAAGGTCACGTTGACGCCGGCGAAGAGCAGCCAGAACACCCAGCGGCCCATGCGCTCGGAGAGCGGCCGCCCGCCCACGTGGGGCGCCCAGTAATAGAAGCCGGCCAGCAGCGGGAACAGCATGCCGCCGATGATCACGTAGTGCAGATGCGCCACCACGAAGTGGGTGTCGTGCGCCTGCCAGTCGAACGGCAGCACGGCCAGCATCACGCCGGTGAGGCCGCCCAGGGTGAAGACGAAGAAGAAGCCCATCAGGAAGAGCGTCGGCGTGCTGCGGAGCAGCCGCCCCTTCCGTAGCGTCCCGAGCCACGCGAAGACCTGAATGGAGGTCGGAATCACCACCACCAGGCTCGCCGCCGAGAAGAAGTGCTGGGAGCGCGCCCCGAGCCCCGCCGTGAACATGTGATGCGCCCACAGGAGAAAGCTGATCCCACCGAGGGCGACGACGCCCCCGACCACCCAGCGATAGCCCACGAGGGGGGTCCGCGCGAGCGCGGCGATCATCATTCCCACCATGCCCGCGGCGGGTAGGAAGATGATGTACACCTCCGGATGCCCGAAGAACCAGAAGAGGTGCTGCCAGAGCACGGGGTCGCCTCCCTGGTCGGGGATGAAGAACGGCCACCCGAACGCGCGCTCCAGCTCCAGGAGCAGCGTCCCGAGGATCACCGGCGGAAACGCGAAGATCACCATGCCGCCCACGACCAGCATGGCCCACGCGAAGATCGGCATGCGTCCGAGCGTCATGCCTGGCGCGCGCGTGCGCAGGATCCCCACGATCAGCTCGATGGCGCCCGCGATGGCCGAGATCTCGATGAAGCCGATGCCGAGGAGCCAGAAGTCGGCGCCGATGTCGGGCGAGAAGCGCGTCGAGGTCAGCGGCGGGTACATGAACCAGCCGCCGTCCGGGGCGCGCCCGAAGAAGAGGGAGGTGAAGAACGCCAGGCCGCCGATGGCGTACGCCCAGTAGGCGTACGCGTTGAGGCGGGGAAACGGCAGGTCGCGCGCCCCCAACATGGCGGGGAGGAGGTAGACGGCCATGGCCTCCACCACCGGCACCGCGAACAGGAACATCATGACCGTGCCGTGCATGGTGAAGAGCTGGTTGTAGGTGCCGGGGCCGAGCAGCGCATTGCCGGGCACGGCGAGCTGGGCGCGGATGAGGAGCGCGAGCACCCCGCCGAGCACGAGGAAGAGCACCGCGGTGCCGAGGTAGAAGAGCCCGATGCTGGTGTTGTTGACGTCGGTGATGATCCGCCAGCCGCGGGGCGGCGCCCAGACCTCTTCCAGCCGCCGCCGCTCGTCGGCGGGCCGAGGAAGGGGATTGAGGGGGCTCACCGCAGCGTGGCCAGATAGGCGGCGATCGCGTCCAGCGTGACCGCGTCGAGGTGCGCGTAGGACGGCATGCGGTTGCCCGGCTTGAGCGCGCTGCCCGCGGCGATCCACGCGCGGAGCGCGCGTGCGTCATTGTGAAGCGAGCCCGCGGCGAGGGTACGGCGGCCCGCCACGTGGGTGAGGTCCGGTCCGAGCCGTCCCGCCGCCTCGGTGCCCCGGATGGCG
>DATEDO010000167.1:0-50197 GCA_035281625.1 Candidatus Methylomirabilota bacterium | reverse complement strand
GGCCGCCCCCGCGCCCGCCCACGGCGGCGGCGGCGAGGCCAACATCCGGATCCCGGACCTCTCGCAGTCGCAGTTCCTCGGCATGAACGGCCGGAGCCTGCTCACCGCCGGCCTCGGCGTCTGCGTGCTCGGCCTCATCTTCGGCCTCGTCATCTATTCCCAGCTCAAGAATCTGCCCGTGCACTCGTCGATGCGGGAGATCTCCGAGCTGATCTACGAGACTTGCAAGACCTACCTGATCACGCAGGGCAAGTTCATCCTGATCCTCGAGGCGTTCATCGGGGTGATCATCGTGCTGTACTTCGGCGTGCTGCTGCACTTCGACGCGAGCAAGGTCGTCATCATCCTGCTCTTCAGCCTCATCGGCATCGCGGGCAGCTACGGGGTGGCGTGGTTCGGCATCCGCATCAACACCTTCGCCAACTCGCGGACCGCGTTCGCGAGCCTCGAGGGCCGGCCCTATCCGGTGTACGCGATCCCGCTCAAGGCGGGCATGAGCATCGGGATGCTCCTGATCTCGGTGGAGCTGTTCCTGATGCTGTGCATCCTCCTCTACATCCCCGGGGACTACGCGGGCTCCTGCTTCATCGGCTTCGCCATCGGCGAGTCGCTGGGCGCGGCCGCCCTCCGCATCGCCGGCGGCATCTTCACGAAGATCGCCGACATCGGCTCCGACCTCATGAAGATCGTCTTCAACATCAAGGAGGACGACGCGCGCAACCCCGGCGTCATCGCCGACTGCACCGGCGACAATGCCGGCGACTCGGTGGGCCCCAGCGCGGACGGCTTCGAGACCTACGGCGTGACCGGCGTCGCCCTGATCTCGTTCATCATCCTCGCGGTCAAGGACCCCGGAGTGCAGGTGCAGCTCCTGGTGTGGATCTTCATCATGCGCGTGCTCATGATCGTGGCCTCGGGCGCGTCGTACCTCATCAACGAGGCGGTCACGCGCGGCCGCTACGCCACCGCAACCAGGATGAACTTCGAGGCCCCGCTCACGAGCCTGGTGTGGCTCACCTCGATCGTGTCGGTGGGCATGACCTACCTCGCCTCGTACCTGCTCATTCCCGACCTCGGGGACGGCAGCCTCTGGTGGAAGCTTTCCACCGTCATCACCTGCGGCACGCTGGCCGGCGCCATCATCCCGGAGCTGGTCAAGATCTTCACCTCCACCGAGTCGGGGCACGTGAAGGAGGTCGTGACGTCGGCCCGCGAGGGCGGAGCGTCGCTGAACATCCTCTCCGGCCTCGTCGCGGGCAACTTCAGCAGCTACTGGCTCGGCATCGTCATCGTGGTGCTCATGGGCATCGCGTACCTGGTGAGCACGATGGGCTTCGCCACCCTCATGCTCGCGCCCGCGGTGTTCGCCTTCGGCCTCGTCGCCTTTGGCTTCCTCGGGATGGGGCCGGTGACGATCGCGGTGGACTCCTACGGGCCCGTCACCGACAACGCGCAGTCGGTCTTCGAGCTGTCCGTGATCGAGACGCTGCCCGGCATCAAGGCGACCCTCAAGCGCGAGCACAACGTCGATGTCAACTTCGAGGCGGCCAAGCACCTCCTCGAGGAGAACGACGGCGCGGGAAACACGTTCAAGGCCACCGCCAAGCCCGTGCTGATCGGCACCGCGGTGGTCGGCGCCACCACCATGATCTTCTCGATCATCGTGGTCCTCACGCACGGCCTCACCCAGAACCTCGACAAGCTCTCGCTCCTTCACCCGCCGTTCCTGCTGGGCCTCATCACCGGCGGCGCCGTGATCTACTGGTTCACCGGAGCCTCCACCCAGGCGGTGACCACGGGCGCCTATCGGGCCGTGGAGTTCATCAAGGCCAACATCAAGCTCGAGGGCGCCACCAAGGCGTCGGTGACCGACAGCAAGAAGGTGGTGGAGATCTGCACGCAGTACGCGCAGAAGGGCATGTTCAACATCTTCCTCACCGTGTTCTTCTCCACGCTGGCCTTCGCCTTCCTCGAGCCCTACTTCTTCATCGGCTACCTGATCTCCATCGCGCTGTTCGGCCTCTACCAGGCCATCTTCATGGCCAACGCGGGGGGCGCCTGGGACAACGCCAAGAAGATCGTCGAGGTGGAGCTGAAGGAGAAGGGCAGCCCGCTCCACGCCGCGACGGTGGTGGGCGACACCGTGGGCGATCCGTTCAAGGACACCTCCTCGGTGGCCATGAACCCCGTCATCAAGTTCACCACGCTCTTCGGGCTCCTCGCCGTGGAGCTGGCGGTGACGCTCACCGCCACCCAGGGCGGCGGGCTCGCGGGCTTCCTCGCCCTCGCGTTCTTCGTGGCGTCGATCATCTTCGTGTGGCGCTCGTTCTACGGCATGCGCATCAAGGTCGGCGCCGCTTAGCGCGGCGTCGCGGGGGAGAGGGCCGGGGTGAGGGGGTGTAGCCTGGGAGCTCCATGATCCTCGGCGTGCTCGACCAGTCGCCCATCCGGAGCGGCGGCTCCGCGGTGGAGGCGATCCAGGAGACGCTGATCCTCGCCGAGCACGCCGACCGGCTCGGCTACTCCCGCTACTGGCTCGCCGAGCATCACGGCAGCGGCGGGCTCGCCGGCACCGCCCCCGAGGTGCTGATCGGGCAGGTGGCGGCGCGCACCTCCCGCATCCGCGTGGGCTCGGGCGGCGTCATGCTCTCCCACTACAGCCCGCTCAAGGTGGCGGAGAGCTTCCGGGTGCTGGAGGCGCTGTTCCCCGGGCGCATCGACCTGGGCATCGGCCGCGCGCCCGGCAGCGATCAGCGCACCGCGCGGGCGCTGCGCGGAGGATCGGGCGGGGTGCCGCTCGAGTACTTTCCCCGGCAGCTCGCCGACCTCATCGGCTTCCTCCACGACGAGCTGCCCCCCGGTCATCCGTTCCAGGGGGTGCGTGCCATGCCCGCCGGGCCTACCGCGCCGCCGCTCTGGATCCTGGGATCGAGCGGCGACGGCGCCGCGCTCGCCGCGCACTTCGGCACCGCCTTCTCGTTCGCCCACTTCATCAATGCCGTGGGTGGCGTCGAGGCGACGCGAGCCTACCGCGAGGCGTTCCGCGCGTCGGCTCGCCTCGCCGCGCCGCAGGCCAGCGTGGCGGTGTTCGCGGTGTGCGCCGATACCGCGGAGGAAGCGGAGCGGCTCGCCCGCTGCCGTGACCTCTTCATCGTGCGGCTCTACACGGGGCGCTTCGGCCCGTTCCCCTCGGTGGAGGAGGCGGAGGCGTATCCCTACTCGGCCCCGGAGCTGGCCATCGTCGCCGAGGCGCGGCGGCGAACGGTGTCGGGCACGCCGGACACGGTGAAGCGCCAGCTCGAGGCGCTCGCCGAAGCCTACGGAGTGGACGAGCTGATCGTGGTCACCATCACCCACGACTTCAAGAAGCGGCTCCGCTCCTACGAGCTGCTGGCGGAGGCATTCGGCCTCTTCTGATGCCCGTTCCGTTGCACCACCTCGCCCAGGGTGGCGGTGAGGTTCTGGCGCGCGGCGGTGAGGTGCGGGTACACCTCGAGGCAGCGGCGGAAGAGGTCCGCGGCCTCGCGCATCTGCCCCAGGGCCACGTGGCAGAGGCCCTGCCCGGACAGGGCGCCGAAATGCCTCGGCTTCCTCCGGATGACTTCCTCGCAGTCCGCGATCGCGCCGGCGTAGTCCTCGGCGAGGTACCGCACGGTGGCGCGCTTGTTCCAGCCCTCCGCGAAGTCGGGGGCGATCTCGATGATCTGGGCGAAGAGGCTCTCCGCGCGGGAGAAGTCGCGTCCCTCCATGGCGGCCACGCCGTCGTGGAACAGGCGATCCACCTCGACGTTGCCGGACCGGGACCACATCTCCCAGAGCGCGCCCGCGGCCTGCGCCGCGCGCGCCGGATCGTCGCCCTGGAGCGTGCGGTAGGCCTCGTCCTCGGTCATGCCGCCTGCCCCCCGAGTACGGCGCGCAGCGCGGCGAGGGCATCGGCGGCGACGGCTCCGGATCGATTCGCGCCCCGCGCGCCCGCGGCGAGATCATGCCGCGCGCCGTCCGCCACGACGAGGACGGTGGGAGCGGGGATCAGTCTCCGCGCGGCCTCGATCTCCTCGATGGTTCCGAATCCGTCGCGGGTGCCGTGCACGAATACCGCCGGGGTGCGCAGAGCGCCGAAGTGCGCGGTGCGCGCCTCGCGCGGCCGCCGCGGCGGGTGCAGCGGGTAGGCCAGCAGCAGAAGCGCGTCGGCGAGGCCGGGCGCTTCCGCGGCGAGCATGGAGGCTTGCCGCCCGCCGTAGGAGTGGCCGCCGAGCACGAGGCGGCCGGGCGCCTTCGCGCGCACCGCCGCCACCGCGCTCCGCAGGCCGGCCCGATCACGCTCGGCGTCCCCGCGTCCGGGCGGCCCGGTGGGACGCCCCTGGCGAAACGGCAGGTCGCAGCGGAGCACCGTCCAGCCGGCATCGGCCATCGCGCCGGCCATCGTGACCAGGATGGCGGACTGCGCGTTGCCGCCCGCGCCGTGGGCGAGCACCATCCCGTCGGCGGCGCGGCCGTCGGGTTCGTGGAGCCACCCGCGCACACCCACATGGGGCGGGCGAGCGTCCTCGAAGCGCGTCACGGTGGCCACGGGTCCCGATCTTGCTCCCGCCGAGGGAGTCAGGCAAGATGGTCCCGTCACCCACTTCAATAGAGGAGATTCCCCATGGCCGACGCCGTCATCGTCTCCACCGCGCGCACCCCGATCGGCAAGGCGTATCGTGGCGCCTTCAACAACACGCACGGCGCCACCCTCGCCGGCCACGTGATCGCGAGCGCGGTCGAGCGCGCCGGTGTCGACCCGGCCGAGGTCGAGGACGTCATCGTCGGGTGCGCGCTGCCGGAAGGCGCCACCGGCCAGAACATCGCGCGCCAGGCCGCGCTGCGCGCGGGCCTGCCCGTGACGACGGGCGGCGTCACCGTGAACCGCTTCTGCTCGTCGGGCATGCAGGCCATCGCCATGGCCGCCCAGCGCGTGATCGTGGACCGGGTGCCGGTGATGGCGGCGGGCGGCGTGGAGTCCATCAGCCTCGTGCAGAACGAGCACTTCAACAACTTCCGCATCCACGAGCCCTGGCTCGACGAGCACAAGCCGGAAGTCTACATGCCGATGATCGAGACCGCCGAGGTGGTGGCCAAGCGCTACTACATCACGCGGGAAGCCCAGGACGAGTACGCGCTGGCCAGTCAGCAGCGCACCGCCGCCGGCCAGACAGCCGGGCGCTTCGCCGCCGAGATCGTGCCGCTCAAGACGAAGAAGCTCGTGCAGGACAAGAACACCGGGGAGACGCGCGAGGAAGAGGTGATGCTCACCCAGGACGAGGGCAATCGCCCCGACACCAATCCCGCCGGCCTCGCCGCGCTCAAGCCGGTGATGGGGGAGAAGGGCTTCATCACCGCCGGGAACGCGAGCCAGCTCTCCGACGGCGCCTCCGCCTGCATCGTCATGGACGCCAAGCTCGCCGAGAAGCGGAATCTCAAGCCCCTCGGCATCTTCCGGGGCTACGCGATCGCCGCATGCGAGCCCGACGAGATGGGCATCGGCCCGGTGTTCGCGGTACCGCGCCTCCTCGAGCGCGTCGGCCTCAAGATGGATCAGATCGACCTCTGGGAGCTGAACGAGGCCTTCGCGGTCCAGGTGGTGTACTGCCGCGACCGGCTCGGCATCCCCATGGACCGGCTCAACGTGGACGGCGGCGCCATCGCGATCGGCCATCCGTACGGCATGTCGGGGGCGCGCATGGTGGGGCACGCCCTCATCGAGGGCAAGCGGCGCGGCGCCAAGTACGTGGTCTGCACCATGTGCATCGGCGGCGGCATGGGGGCGGCGGGGCTGTTCGAGGTCGCGTGATGCACGTCGGGCTGGCCGCGATCTTCCAGAACCCCGGGAAGGCGCGCGCGGACTTCGAGGTGTACCGGCAGGACCTGCGCCTCGCCGATCTCGCCGAGCCCCTCGGCTTCGAGTCGGTGTGGGGCGTCGAGCACCACTTCACCGACTACACGATGTGTCCCGACGTGCTGCAGTTCCTCGCCTACATGGCAGGGCGCACCGAGCGCGTGCAGCTCGGCTCCATGGTGGTCGTGCTGCCGTGGCACGACCCGCTCCGCGTGGCCGAGGAAGTGTCGATGCTGGACAATCTCTCCGGAGGCCGGCTGATCCTCGGGCTGGGGCGCGGCGCGGGGAAGGTGGAGTTCGACGGCTTCCGGCAGGCGATGGACGACTCGCGGGCCCGCTTCGTGGAGAGCGCCCAGATGCTCCTCCGCGGGCTCGAGACCGGGTACTGCGAGCATGCGGGCGAGTTCGTGAACCAGCCGCGGGTGGCCGTCCGGCCCGCGCCCTTCAAGTCCTTCCGCGGACGCACCTATGCGGCCGCGGTGTCGCCGGAGTCGGCGCGCATCATGGCCGAGCTCGGCGTGGGCATGCTCATCATTCCCCAGAAGCCCTGGCCCGAGGTGGCGAAGGAGCTGGACGACTACCGCGCGATCTACCGGCAGGTGAACGGGCAGGAGGCGCCGCCGCCCATCTCCGCGGGCTGGACCTTCTGCGACGACAACGAGGAGCGCGCCCGCGACCTCGCCGCGCGCTACATCGGCGGTTACTTTCACACCGTGCTCGACCACTACCGCTTCGCCGACGATCACCTCGCCAAGACCAGGGGCTACGAGTACTACGGCAAGATGACCGACAAGATCCACACCTACGGGCCGGACAAGATCATCGACTTCTTCGTGAATCTTCAAGTGTGGGGCACGCCCGAGCAGTGCTACGAGAAGATCCTCGACATCCAGCGTCGCACCGGGAACAGCCACTACGTCGGTGTGTTCGCCTACGCGGGCATGCCGGCCGAGGACGCGGAGCGGAGCATGCGCCTCTTCGCCAGGACCGTCATGCCGGAGCTCCAGAAGCAGGGGCAGCCCGCCGAGGCGGTGGGACGATGACCACCATCCGGCCCGCGGACCTGGCCGCCCTCATGAGCGGCGCCGCCCCTCACGCCGCGCTCGACGTGCGCGAGCGGGCGGCCTACGAGCGCGGCCACATCTACTGGAGCACGTCCTTGCCGCGCCGGCTCCTGGAGACCCGGCTGCCCGGGCTGGTCACGGCGAAGGCGACGCCCATCGTCCTGATCGACGAGGACGGGAGCCTGGCCGCGCTGGCGCGCCCCACCCTGTCCGGCATGGGCTATACCGATGTGCGGGTCCTGGATGGAGGGCTCGGCGCCTGGCGCGCGGCGGGCCGCCCGCTCGTGCAGGGGCTCAATGTCCCCAGCAAGGTGTTCGGCGAGCGCGCATTGCACGACTTCAAGACGCCGCAGGTGTCGTGCGCCGACCTGGCCCAGCGCATCGCGAGCGGCGAGGACATGGTGATCGTGGACTCGCGTACGCCCGAGGAGTATCACCGCGGCTGCATTCCCGGCTCGGTCAGCATGCCGGGCGGCGAGCTGGTGCTGCGCATCGGCGAGCTGGTGAAGCGTCCGGATCAGACCATCATCGTGCATTGCGGCGGGCGCACCCGCTCCTACATCGGCGCCGAGTCGCTGCGGCGCATGGGCCTGCCGAACCCCATCATCGCCCTGGAGAACGGGACCATGGGGTGGCAGCTCGCCGGGCTCGAGCTCGAGCGCGGCGCCGAGCGCTGGGCGCCGCCGGTGACATCACGGGGCCGCGCGGTGGCCGCCGAGGTGGCCAAGCGCGTGGCGCAGACCGACGACTTGCGCGGGATCACCGCCGCCGAGCTGACGGCCCTGCAGGCGCGGCAGGGCGAGGACAATCTCTACGTCTTCGACGTGCGCACCACCGAGGAGTACGCGGCCGGCCACATCGCGGGCGCGGTGTGGGCGCCCGGCGGCCAGGCGGTGCAGGCCATCGACGATTACCTGGCCGTGCGGGGGGCCCGGATCGTCTTCGTGTGCGACGACGGGAGCCGCGCCGCGCTCACCACCGCGTGGTACAAGCGGCTCGGCTTCCCGAAGGTCGCCTACCTCGAAGGCGGGCTCCCCGCCTGGCAGGCGGCGGGGGGCGCGCTCGAGCGCGGACACCCCGCGCCCGTGCCGTGGGGGCTCGAGGCGGCGCGCACGGCGGCGGCGACGGTGGCACCCGACGAGCTGGGGAGCGCCCTTGTCATCAGCGTCGATCCCAGCGACGTGTACGCAAAGGCCCACGTGCCGGGCGCGGCCTGGATCTGCCGCAGCCGGCTCGAGCGCAAGATCGGCGCGGTGGCGCCGGACACGAGTCAGGCGATCGTGGTGACGTGCGCCGACGGCGTGCAGTCCGCCTTCGCCGCTGCCACCCTCGCGCGCCTGGGCTACGCGAAGGCCCGCGTGCTCGCGGGCGGCGTGCGGGCCTGGCAAGCGGCGGGACGCCCCGTGGAGACCGGCCCCACGCGCCTGGCCGACGACGCGGACGATGTCGTGCTCAAGCCCTACGAGCGGGGTCGCTCCGCCATGGAAGCCTATCTCCGCTGGGAGGAGGCGCTCGACTACGAGGGCCGGAGCCCCCACGCGCTCCTGCCCGGCACGCCCCCGACGCGATGAGCCCGGAGGCCTTCCCGCTCACCGTCTCCACGGACTGGCTGGCCGCGCATCTTCGCGACTCCGATCTCCGCGTGATCGACGCCACGAACTACCTTCCGCATCTCAAGCGCGACGCCCACGAGGAATACCGCCAGGCGCACGTCCCGGGGGCGGTGTTCTTCGCCATCGACGAGATCGCCGATACCTCGTCCCCGCTGCCCCACATGCTCCCGACGCCGGATCAGTTCGCCAGGGCGGTCGGTGCGCTGGGCATCGGCGCGGGCGATCGTGTGGTCGCCTATGGCGCCAGGGGCATGATCGCGTCGGCGCGGGCCTGGTGGACCTTCCGCGTGTTCGGCCACGATCGGGTGGCGGTGCTGGACGGCGGGCTCGCCAAGTGGCGCGCCGAGGGGCGGCCGGTGGAGGCCGGGGAGACGCCGCCGCCGCCGCGGCGTTTCACCGCGCACTTCCGGCCGGACCTGGTGCGCGATCTCGCCCAGATGCGCGCGAACGTGCAGAGCCACCGGGAGCAGGTCGTGGACGCTCGCTCGGCCGGCCGCTTCGCGGGCACCGAGGCCGAGCCCCGCGCGGGCCTGCGGGGCGGCCACATCCCGGGCAGCCGGAACCTGCCCTATCCCCAGCTCTTCGCCCCCGACGACACGCTGCTGCCGCCGGGCCACCTCGCGAAGGCCTTCGCGGAGGCCGGCCTCGTCATTGGCCAGCCCATCGTGGCGACCTGCGGCTCCGGGGTCAGCGCCTGCGTCCTCGCGCTGGGCCTGGCCGCGCTGGGCCGCCGCGACGTGGCGATCTACGACGGCTCGTGGGCCGAGTGGGGCGCGAGGACCGACACGCCGATCGAAGCCTAACGCCCGGCCGGCGACGCCGATCGCCCGGCTAGTTGATCCGCTTCGTCCGCCCGCCCCACTCCTTGTCCCGCAGGACGAACTTCTGGATCTTTCCCGTGGAGGTCTTGGGGAGGTCGCCGAACTCCACCGCCGCCGGCGCCTTGAAGTGGGCGATGTGCTGCTTGCAGAACTCGATGATCTCGCCCTCGGTGGCGCGGGCGCCGATCTTGAGCGTGACGAAGGCCTTGGGCCGCTCGCCCCACTTCTCGTCCGGGATGGCGACGACCGCGCACTCGAGCACCGCGGGATGCCGCGCCACCGTCTGCTCCACCTCGATGGTGGAGATGTTCTCGCCGCCGGAGATGATGATGTCCTTCTTCCGGTCGCGCAGCTCGATGTAGCCGTCGGGGTGCCAGACGCCGATGTCGCCGGAGTGAAACCAGCCGCCCCGGAACGACTCCGCGGTTGCCTGCGGGTTCTCGAAGTAGCCCTTGGCCACGTTGTTGCCGACCATGATCACCTCGCCCAGCGTCTCGCCGTCACGCGGCACGTCGTTCATGTGCTCGTCCACCACCCGGACCAGGTCGAAGATGGCGTAGCCCTGCCCTTGCCGCGCCGCCTTCTGCGCCTGCTCGTCGGGCGGCAGCGCGTCCCACTCCGGATGCCACTCGCACACGGTGTGCGGGCCATAGGTCTCCGTGAGGCCGTAGACGTGGACGGGGCGGAAGTTCAGCTCCTTGAGCTTGCCGAGGAGGGTGGGGGAGGGAGGCGCGCCCGCGACGGTCACGGTGACGGATCGGGACAGGCGATGCGCCTTGGGATGATTCACCACGCCGATCTGCACGGTGGGGGCGCCGTTGTAGTGCGTGACGCCCTCGGACTCGATCAGCTCCCAGATGCGCCCGGGCTCCACCTTGCGGAGACAGATGTGGGTGCCGCCCACCGTGGTGACGCCCCACGTGAAGCACCAGCCGTTGCAGTGGAACATGGGCAGCGTCCAGAGATAGCGCGTGTCGAAGCCCATGCCCGCCTCGAGCACCTCGCCGACCGCGTTCACCCACGCGCCGCGATGGCTGTACATCACGCCCTTCGGGCGCCCGGTGGTGCCGGACGTGTAGTTGATGGCGATGGTCTCTTCCTCGTCCTCGAGCCAGCTCTCCACCGGCACCGGCGAGCCCCCGGCGAGGAAGTCCTCGTAGGGATCGCCGGGAGCGCCGGTGTCGTCCACGCGGACGACACGGAGGCCCGAGAGATCCAAGGGCTTCACCACGCCCTCGAACTCGGCATCCACGAACAGGAACCTCGAGCCGGAGTGCTGGAGGATGTAGCCGATCTCGTCGGTGGAGAGGCGGATGTTGATGGCGACGAGGACGCCGCCGCCCGCGGGCACGCCGTAGTGCGCCTCGAGCATGGCGGGGATGTTGGGGCAGAGGAAGGCCACGCGGTCGTGCTTGCCCATGCCGGCGGCGCGCAGCGCGGAGGCGAGTCGGTTCACCCGCTCGGCGAACTGCGCGTACGTGTAGCGGCGCCTGCCGTGTATCACCGCAACCTTGTCGGGGAACACGTAGGCGCTGCGCTCGAGGAAGCTCACGGGCGTCAGCTCGGTGCGATAGACCTTGTGGTGCTTCATCGCGAAGACCTCCGGGGCGGCTCAGGGGGTTCGGGCCGCCCAAGTGTACCACCGCGTGCTAGGGTGCCGGGATGACCTTCGCCCTCGCCGCCGGCGCCGCCGTCGTGGCCGCAGCGAGCTTCGTCCAGGGTCTGGCCGGCTTCGGCATCGGCCTCGTGTCCCTGGCGGTCCTGCCCTTCCTCGTGACGCCGACCGACGCCGTCGTGCTCATGACCCTCTACGCCGCCGTGTTCTGCGGGGTGATCCTGGTGCCGCTGCGGCGCGACTTCCAGCTCGTCGGGGTGGACATGCTGGTGGTGGGGAGCGTGCTGGGCACGCCGCTCGGCGTGTGGGTGCTGGCCACGGTGTCCGGGCCGGTGCTCGCGCGGCTCATCGGCCTCGCGCTCGTTCTCGTCGTCGCGCTCGAGTGGAGCGGCCGGAGCCCGCGGCGTCTGCCCGGCCGCGCATGGGGGCTGGCCGCCGGCGTGCTCTCCGGCGTGGCGGGCGGCGCGGTGGGCACGCCGGGACCGCCTGCCATCGTCTACATGGCCGCGCAGGGCTGGAGCGCGCGAACGGTCAAGGCCAACCTCCAGGCCTTCCTCGTGGTGAACCAGCTGGTGATCCTGGTGGGCTACTGGTGGGCGGGGCTTCTCACGCCCGCAGTGTGGCGCCTCGCCGCGGTGTTCGCATTGCCCGCGCTCGTGGGGCTTCTCGCCGGCATGCGCCTCTTCGACCGGATCGACGCGGTGAAATTCCGGCGAATCGTCTTCGCCGTCCTCCTCGCCTCCGGCGTGGCGCTGCTCCTGCGGGGCTGATATCGTGGGCGCCATGGAGCGGCGGTTCGTCGACAAGGTGATCGTCGTCACCGGCGCGGCCGGGGGCATCGGTCGGGCCGCCGCCGCCCGCCTCGCCGCCGAGGGCGCGCGGCTGGTGCTGGTGGACGTCAACGCGGGCGGACTCGCCGACACCCTCGCCGCGGTGGAAAAAACAGGTGGTGGCCCCGGGCTGGTGGTGGAGGCCGACGTGACCCGCATCGCCGAGGTGCAGCGCTACGTCGCGGCCACG
This sequence comes from Candidatus Methylomirabilota bacterium, assembly GCA_035281625.1. Lineage (GTDB taxonomy): Bacteria > Methylomirabilota > Methylomirabilia > Rokubacteriales > CSP1-6 > DASRWT01. Next base: position 38,189 of record DATEDO010000167.1, on the reverse strand, counting down.
GTGGAGCGCTGGGGCGGCATCGACGGCTTCTTCAACAACGCCGGGATCCTGGGCGCGGTCAGCCCCCTCGTGGACTACCCCGAGTCGACCTTCGACCGGGTGCTCACGGTGAACGTGAAGAGCGTGTGGCTGGGACTCAAGGTGGTGGCGCCGGCCATGATCGCGCGCGGCGGCGGCGCCATCGTGAATACCGCGTCCATCGCCGCGCTCCGCGGCTCGCCCAATCTCGTGGCCTACACCGCGAGCAAGCACGCGGTGATCGGGCTCACGCGCACCGCCGCGCTGGAGCTCGTGCGCCACGGCGTGCGGGTGAACGCGGTGTGCCCCGCGCCCATCGAGACCGCCATGGTGGACGCGCTCGAGGGCGGCTTCAATCCCAAGGATCCCCGAAAGACCCACGACCGGCTCGCCGCGACCATCCCCATGCGCCGTTACGGCAAGCCCGAGGAGGTCGCCTCCCTGGTCGCCTATCTCATGAGCCCCGAGGCCTCGTACGTCAACGGAGGCATCTACACCGTCGACGGCGGAGCGATGGCCTAGCGTGGCCAGATCCCGGCGGCGCGCGACGAGCCTGATGCTGGTGGCGCTCGCCCTCGCCGTCGTCGCCCCCGCTGCGCGACCCGGGCCGGCGGCATCGGACGAGGCGCTGTGGACGCTGCTCCGGGGCGGACGGCAGGTGGTGCTGATGCGCCACGCCGTGACCACGGCGGGCGTGGGCGACCCACCGGGCTTCAAGCTGGACGACTGCACGACCCAGCGCAATCTCACCGACACCGGGCGCGCGGACGCCCGGCGGGTGGGCGAGGCCTTCCGCATGCGCGGCGCGCCGGTGGGGCGGGTGCTCGCGAGCCCGTGGTGCCGCTGCCAGGAGACCGCCAGGCTCGCCTTCGGCCAGGCCGAGACCTCGACGGCCCTGTCGAATCTCTACGGCCGGTCGGACAAGTCGGCCGGGCAGGTGCGCGAGCTGGAAGCCCTGATCGCGTCGTGGCGGCCGGAGGGCGCGGGGGGAAATCTGCTGCTGGTCTCGCACGGCTCCACCATCCTCGCCCTCACCGGAGTGAGCCTCGCCCCCGCCGAGGTCGTGGTGGTGACGCCGCGCGCCGGCGAGCGGTTCGCGGTCGCCGGCCGCATGCGCCCGCGCTAACCGGCGCGGCCGGCCGCCTAGCGAGGAAGTCGCGGAGACTCCGCGCAGGCGCGCTCGACGTCCTCGACGGTCTTCGGCGTGCCCGCGGTGAGGACGTCGTGGCCGGCGGCGGTGATGAGCACGTCGTCCTCGATGCGCACGCCGATGCCGCGATACTCGGGCGGGATCCGGTGCACGATCTTCTCCGCGCGCGCCTTTTCCTCCTCCTCCAGCTTCTTCGCGGCGGCGATGCCCAGGCGGTAGCGCCGCTCGAACATCTCCTCCTCGCTGTACTCGCGGAGGCTGAAGGTGACGGTCTCCCGCTCGGGGTCGATGTAGAGGCCCGGCTCCACCGTGAGCACCATGCCGGGCTCGAGGGGCCGCGACCGGCGCTGCTGGCGATATTCGCCCACGTCGTGCACGTCCATGCCCAGCCAGTGGCCGGTGCCGTGCATGTAGAACTCGCGGTAGTGGTGCATGGCGAGCGACTCGTCGACTCCGCGGGGGAGGAGCCCGAGCGTCACCAGCCCCTCGGTGAGCGTCCGCCGGGCCGCGTCGTGCATCGCCTCGTAGGGCGCGCCGGGCCGGGCCGCGCCGATGGCGGCGAGCTGGGCGTCGAGCACGATCTGATACACCCGCCGCTGCGGCTCGGTGAACCGGCCGTTCACGGGGAAGGTGCGGGTGATGTCGGAGGCGTGATAACCCCACTCGCAGCCGGCGTCGATGAGGAGGAGATCCCCGTCCTCCATGCGCCGCCGGTTCTCGTGGTAGTGGAGGACGCACGCGTTGGGACCCGAGGCCACGATGGAGGGGTAGGCGTTGCGGGGGGAGCCGCCCTTCCGGAACACGAATTCCAGCGCGGCCTGCACCTCGTACTCGTACTGGCCGGGGCGGGCGAACCGCATGGCCTCGATGTGGGCGTCGCGGCTGATCTCGCAGGCGCGGCGCTGGCGGACCAGCTCCTCCGGTGAGCGGCGGAGCCGCAGCTCGTGGAGGATGGGCCCCGGGTCCTCGATGCGGACGGGAGTGACGAAGCCGCGCACGCGCACGCCGCGCATCTCGCTCACGAGGCGCGTCACCCGCGCGTCGTAGTGCGGATTGCCGAGCCGGTAGACCAGGCCGGGCCGATCGATGGCGTACTCGCGGAGGCGGGCGTCCAGCTCGTCGATGGTGTAGGCGGCGTCGGCGCCGTAGGTGGCGATGGCCCCTTCCACGCCGGCGCGCCGGCCCGTCCAGATCTCCATCTCGCGATCGCGCGGCCGCACGAAGAGCACGAAGCGCTCCTTGGCGTGGGCGGGGTTGAACACCGCGATCGCGTCGGGCTCGTCGAAGCCGGTGAGGAAGTAGAAGTCGGAGTCCTGGCGAAACTCGTAGTCGGTGTCGGCGTTGCGCGCGGCCTCGCGGTTGCCGGGGATGATGGCCAGCGCGTCGCCGACCGCCTCGGCGAACCGGCGGCGGCGCTCGAGGAACGGCGCGAGGTCGAAGGTCATGCGCCTAGCGTACCATGTTGACAGTCCTCCACGATTGCGGAACAATCCCGTCCGCCTCGTCGAAGCCACGCGAGACGGCGATCTTGGCAGGGCCCGCGCCCCCGAAAGGACGGACTTCATGCGGTCTACCACGCGACTTCGTCAGCTCCTCGCCGCGCCCGGCCTCATCGTCGCGCCCGGCGCCTACGACGGTTTCTCCGCGCGCCTCATCGAGGCGGCCGGCTTCTCGGTGGTGTACATGACGGGCGCCGGCACCGCCGCCTCGCACCTCGGGCAGCCCGACCTCGGGCTCGCGACCCTCACCGAGATGGCCAATCACGCCTCGCATCTGGCCAGCGCGGTGTCCCTGCCGGTCATCGCGGACGCCGACACCGGCTACGGCAACGCCCTGAACGCCGTGCGCACAGTGCGCGAGTACGAGAAGGCGGGCGTGGCCGGCCTCCACATGGAGGACCAGGTGGCGCCCAAGAAGTGCGGGCATATCTCCGGAAAGCAAGTCGTGTCCACGAAGGAGTTCGCGGAGAAGATCCGCGCCGCCTCGGAGCACCGCACCGACCCCGACTTTCTGATCATCGCGCGCACGGACGCGCGCGCGGTGACCTCGCTCGACGACGCCATCGACCGCGGCAACCGCTACGCCGAGGCCGGCGCCGACGTGATCTTCGTGGAGGCGCCCCAGACGCTGGAGGAGATCCACCGGGTCGCCCGCGAGGTGAAGGCGCCTCTCCTCGCCAACATGGTGCAGGGCGGCAAGACCCCGCGCGTGCCCACCGACGAGCTCGAGCGCCTCGGGTTCAAGATCGCCATCTTCCCCGCGGTGTGCATGGCCGCGGCGGTGCCCGCCATCGAGCGCGCGCTCGGCCTGCTCAAGGAGCGGGGCACCGACTGGCACGAGGGCCCCGTGCTCTCGCCCATGGACATCTTCAGGAAGGTGGGGTTCGATTGGTGGCACGCCGTCGAGGAGAAGTACACCGGCGCCTGAGCGGCCCCGCTTCCATGACCGCCGGCCCGCGCACGCTCTTCGAGAAGATCTGGAGCCCGCACGTCGTCGCCGAGGGCGCGGGCGCCATGAGCCTGCTCTACATCGACCGTCTCCTCATGCACGACGGCGCCGTGCACACCTTCGACCGCCTGCGCCGGGCCGGGCGGGCGGTCCGCCGGCCGGAGGCGATCGCCGCCACCGCCGACCACTACGTTCCCACGTCGGGCGGCGCCGGCGCCATCGCCGATCCCGCCATCCGCGGCATGGTGACGGAGATGGACCGCCACACCCGCGAGCTGGGCATTCCCTACTTCGGGCCGGGCGACGCGCGGCAGGGCATCGTGCACGTCATGGGACCCGAGCAGGGCTTCACGCTGCCCGGCATCACGCTCGTGTGCGGCGATTCGCACACCGCCACCCACGGCGCCTTCGGCTGCCTGGCCTTCGGCATCGGCGCCTCCGAGCTGGAGCACGTCCTCGCTACCTCGTGCCTGTGGCAGCGGAAGCCCCGCGCCATGCGCATCCGCGTGGACGGGGCCCGGCCGCCCGGCGTCTCCGCCAAGGACGTGATCTTGTCCATCATCGCGCGGATCAGCGCGGCCGGCGGCACCGGCCACGTGATCGAGTACGCGGGCTCGACCATCGCCGCCATGTCCATGGACGAGCGCATGACCGTCTGCAACATGTCCATCGAGGCGGGCGCGCGCGCGGGCCTGGTGGCTCCCGACGAGACCACCTTCGCCTTCCTCGCCGGACGGGCGTTCGCGCCCGCCGGCCCGCGCTGGGAAGAGGCGAGGGCGTTCTGGCGAACCCTGCCCTCGGACCCGGGCGCCGTCTTCGACGCCGAGGTCGCCCTCGACGCCGCGACCCTCGCCCCCACCGTCACCTGGGGCACGAGCCCGCAGGAGGCGCTGCCGATCACGGGGCGGGTGCCGGACCCGGCGGACGCGCCGGACCCCGCGCGCCGCGCCGCCGTCGAGCGCATGCTCGCCTACATGGGCCTGGCCGCCAACACGCCGCTCACCGCCATCACGGTGGACCGCGTCTTCGTGGGCTCGTGCACGAACAGCCGGCTCGAGGACCTTCGTGCCGCCGCGGCGGTCGTCCGCGGCCGCCGTGCCGTCGTGCCGGCGTGGGCGGTGCCCGGCTCGGGGCTGGTGAAGCGCGCCGCCGAGGCGGAGGGGCTCGACCGCGTGTTCCGCGAGGCCGGCTTCGAGTGGCGCGAGCCCGGCTGCTCCATGTGCGTGGGCATGAACGGGGACACCGGGCGCCCGGGCGAGCGGGTGGCGTCCACGTCCAATCGCAACTTCGAAGGGCGCCAGGGCAAGGGGGTGCGCACGCATCTCATGAGCCCGGCCATGGCGGCGGCCGCCGCCGTCACCGGGCGGCTCACCGACGTGCGCCGCCTCGCCGCGGAGGGCGTGTAGCGTGGAGGCCTTCACCACCCTCACCGCGGCCGCGGTGCCCCTCGACGCGCCCAACGTCGACACCGACCGCATCATTCCCGCGCGCTTCCTCCACAAGCCGCGCGGTCCGGAGTTCGGCCGGCTCCTCTTCCACGACCTGCGCTACGACGAGGACGGGCGGGAGCGGGCGGACTTCGTCCTGAACCAGCCCGCCTTCCGCGCGGCGCGAATCCTCGTCGCCGCCGACAACTTCGGCTGCGGCTCGTCGCGCGAGCACGCGGTGTGGTCGCTCGCCGCCTACGGTATCCGCGCGGTGATCGCGCCCTCGTTCGGGGACATCTTCTTCAACAACTGCTTCAAGGTGGGCGTGCTGCCCGTGGTGCTTCCCGCCTCCACCGTGGCCGGGCTGCGGCGTCAGCTCCACGCGATGCCGGGCGCTTCACTCACCGTGGACCTGGAGGCCCAGGTGGTGGTGGGGCCCGACGACGCGCGCATCCCCTTCACGGCAGATCCATTTCGCCGCGAAAGCCTGCTCCGCGGCCAGGACGAGATCGCCCTCACCCTCGAGCGCGAGCCCGCCATCGCCGCCTTCGAGCGGCGCCGGGCCGCCGAGGCGCCCTGGCTCGCGCGATGAAGACGCCGCTGTCCGTGTACCTGCCCTTCAACCGCGATGCCTTGCGCGGGTCATTCGTGCCCGCCAAGGGCGGCACGCCGCCGCCGGCGCGCGAGGGGCACTGGCTCCTCGTGCAGGACCAGGGGCTCCTCGTCACGCGCGAAGGTGACGGATTCCGCCTGCCCCACGGACGAGCGCCCGCGGAGCTGGCCGGTGCCCTGGGCGAGCCCCTCTGGCTCGGCACCTGGCACGGCGTCCCGTGCTGGGTGGCGGCGGTGCCGAACGACGCCGCGCCGTGCGCGGGCCTCGCGTGCGAGACCATGATCCCCATGCGCGGCGCGCGACTGCCCGACGAGCTGCTCTCGCTGGGCGGCATGGCGATGCAGGGGCTCTGGTGGGAGAGCACGAGCGGCTTCTGCCCGCGCTGCGGCGAGGCCACCACGCGCATCTCCGGCGAGTGGGGCAAGCGCTGTCCGCGCTGCCGCTACGAGCACTATCCTCATCTGCACCCGGCCGTGATCGTGCTCGTGCGCGATCGCGGCCGCGTGCTGCTCGCGCGCAAGCGGGAGTGGGCGCCCGGGCGTTACGCCCTGGTCGCCGGCTTCGTCGACAACGGCGAATCGCTCGAAGCCTGCGTCGCGCGCGAGGTGAAGGAGGAAGTGGGCGTGGACGTCACCGACATCCAGTACGTCGGCAGCCAGAACTGGCCGTTCCCCAGCCAGCTCATGGTGGGCTTCGTGGCGCGCTACGCGGGCGGCGACGTCGCGGTGGACCCGGACGAGCTGGAGGACGCGCGCTGGTTCCCCGCCGACGCGCTGCCCGACCGTCCGTCGCGCCACAGCATCGCGCGCTTCATCCTGGACAATCACGCAGCGCTCTAGCCCTCAACCCTCACAGGAGACCACCCACATGTCCATCACCCGTCTGAGCGTGGGCCCGCGGCTGTCCGGCGCCGTCGTGCACGGAGACACCGTCTATCTCGCCGGTCAGGTCGCGGCCGACGCGAGCGCCGGCGTCAAGGGTCAGACCGAGCAGATCTTGAAGAAGTTCGACGAGCTGCTCGCCGCCGCGGGATCGAGCAAGGCGAAGCTGCTCTCGGCCACGGTATGGCTGGCGAACATGGGTAGCTACGATGAGATGAATGCGGCGTGGGACGCGTGGGTAGATCCGAACGGCAAGCCGGCGCGGGCGACGGTGGAGGCACGTCTAGCGAGCCCGAAATATCTCGTCGAGATTGCGGGCATCGCTGCGCGCTGATCGTCATGTAACAGTGTAAGAGTTACGCTTGGCTCAATGTAAGAATTTCTTTACACCGGCGCGGCCCCTCGGCGGCCGCGCCGGCCATCCACATTGCTCTCTCCCCCTCGTGGTCGGAACTTTGATTCCACCACCTATTAGGGGCGAAACGTTCGATGGCATGCGGCCTGCTGTACACCGCTCGCCATGAGAACCCTGCTGGTCGGCCGCCGTCGCCGTATGCCCGCGCTGCCTCGCCCCGTCATCGCTATCCCCGACTCTCCGGAAATTGTGTCGAAACACCGACCTGCGCCCGATGCGGCGCTGCATGCCATGCAGCGTTTGCGCTACGACGTCTACTGCCTCGAGCAGCGCTTCGTGGACGCCGCGCGCTGCACCGAGGGCCGCGAGACCGACGAGTACGACGCGCACTCCATCCACTTCGCGGCCGCGACCGAGCGGGGCGAGGTGGTGGCAACGCTGCGGCTGGTGCTCGATTCGCCCCTCCGGTTCCCGCTCGAGCGCTACGCCCACGGCCTCCTCGACGACCGCGCGGTCGGCGACCGCCCCCGCACCGGTGAGATCTCGCGGCTCATCATCGCGCCGCGGTACCGCGCGGCCGGCACGCGGGAGCCGCTCATCCTGTTCGGGCTGTTCCGACATCTCTACGAGGAGTCGTGGCGGATGGGGCTGGATTTCCTCATCGCGGCGATGGAGCCCAAGCTGGCGCGGCTGCTCCGGCGGCTCGGGTTCGCCCTCATGCCGATGGGCGCGCCGATCAACTATTTCGGCGAAGTCGTTCCCTACGGCGCGTCCCTCGCCTCGATGCGGCCGGGCTACAAGAAGATCCTGGCCTACCAGCGAAGCTGCGTGGGCGGCGGGCGCCCGGCCTTCCGCTACTTCCGGGTGAGCGCGGCCCACCTCGCCGCCACGCGTCTGGGCGAGCGTCGCGACTGCGCGTGAGGCCGGCCTAGCCCTCCCGGCGAAAGACGATCTCGCCTCCCACCATGACCAGGGTGGGGGTGATGTCCTTGATCGCCGCTTCCGGGCACGTGAACACGTCGTCCGAGCAGACGACGAGGTCCGCGCGCTTGCCCGCCTCCAGCGTGCCGAGCTCACGCTCCTGATGCGCCGCCTCCGCGTTCCACGCGGTGAACGAGCGCACCGCCTCCATGCGCGTCATGCGCTGCTCCGGCTGCCAGCCGCGATCCTCCCCGGTGCGGGGCCGCCGGGCCACCGCCGCGTAGATGCCCTCGAAAGGATTCGGGTCCTCCACGGGGAAGTCCGAGCCGCCCGCGATGCGTACCCCGGTGGCGAGCAGTGAGCGCCAGGCGTAGGCGCCGCGGAGCCGATCGGGGCCGAGCCGCGCCGCCGCCCACGGCATGTCGGAGGTGCAGTGGGTGGCCTGCATGCTGGGGAGCACGCCGAGGCGCGCGAAGCGCCCGATGTCGGGCTCGGCGAGGATCTGGGCATGCTCCACGCGGAGGCGCAGCTCCCGCGCCGCCGGCTGCTCGCCGAGCACGCGCTCGAACGTGTCGAGCACCACGGTGTTGGCGCGATCGCCGATGGCGTGCACGCACACCTGGAAGCCCCGCGCCGCGGCATCGGCGCTGAGCCGGTAGAGCTCGTCGGGCGGAATGAGCACGAGCCCGGTGTTCTCGGGATCGTCGCAGTAGGGATGGTGGAGCGCGGCGCCGCGGGAGCCCAGCGCGCCGTCGGACAGGAGCTTGAGGGCGCGCACCGCTACGCGGCCGTCCCCCATCGTCTCGGGGCCGAGCGCGCGGTAGCGCGCCCACGCCTCGTCGTCGCGGCCCGCCACCGCGACGTAGTTCCGGAAGGGGAAGTGCCCGCGCTCCACCAACCGCCGGTAGGCGTCCAGCGCGCGGAGGTCCGCGCCCATCTCGTGGAGGCCGGTGAGTCCCCGGGCGAGACAGGTCGCGATGGCCTCGCGCACCGCCTGATCGAAGCGCGCCTCGTCCGGCGGCGGCTGCACGCGCTGCACGAGGCGCTGCGCGGTGTCCACGAGCAGCCCGGTGGGCTCCCCACCGGCGTCGCGGACGACCCGGCCCCCGGGGGGATCGGGCGCGTGGCGCGTGATCTCGGCGGCGCGGAGCGCGGCGGAATTCACCCACGTCGCGTGGCCGTCGATGCGGACGAGCGCCACCGGATGATGAGGCGCCACGCGGTCGAGGGAGGCGCGCGACGGAAACCCGGTGACGGGCCAGAGGTTCTGGTCCCAGCCCCGCCCCGCGATCCACTCGCCGCGCGGCAGGCGCGCCGCCGCCTCGCCCACGCGCGCGGCGATGGCGGCCTCGGAGGTCGGCCCACTCGCGTCGAGGGTGAACCGCGCGCGAGCCAGGTGCATGAGGTGGCCGTGACCGTCCACGAGGCCGGGCAGCACCGCGCGCCCGCCGACGTCGAGGACGGGCTCGCCGGTCGCAGGGTTCACCTCGGCGCGGCGGCCGCAGAACGCGACGCGGCCCTCGCGCACGACCAGCGTGTCGACGACCGTGTCACGCGCGTCCAGGGTGTGGATCCGGGCATTGGTGAGGAGCATGACGCCGATGATGGCGCCCGCGCGGCGACAAGGCAAGGTGGCGGCGCGGGTTCCGAGGTATGCTCTCCGGACGCGATGACCCCGCCGACGCTCGCCCCTTCCGCCGCCGAGACTGCGGACCATCACGTCCGCGCCCACTTGCGCCACAACGTGCTGGCGCTGGGACTGGATTTCGGACTCTTCCTGGTCGGCCTGTCGTTCGCGGGCCAGGCCACGATCCTGCCCGCCTTCGCCGCCCATCTCGGCGCGCCCAACGTGGTGATTGGGGCCATTCCCGCCATCATGACGGTGGGCTGGTACCTGCCGCCGCTCTTCGTGGCGGGCCACACCGAGTCCCTGTCGCGGAAGCTCCCCTTCATCGTCCGCTACACCGTGTGGGAGCGCGCGCCCTATCTGGTGCTCGCCGGCGTCGCGTTCGCCCTCGCCGAGCGGGCGCCCGGCATCTCCCTCGCCGTCTTCCTCGCCATGCTGCTGCTCGTCGCCGGCACTGGAGGCGTGCTCATGCCCGCGTGGATGGACGTGGTGGGCCGCGCCATCCCCACCCGGCTGCGGGGCCGCTTCTTCGCCGTGACGAGCATGTCCGCGGGCGTCGCCGGCCTCGGGGCCGGCCTCGTCACCGCCTGGCTCCTGTCCACGGTGCCGGCCCCGCGGAGCTATGGCATCTGCTTTCTCATCGCCGCGCTGTTCCTGGGACTCTCGTACGTCGCGCTCGCCAGCGTGAGCGAGCCGCCCGGTCCCGCGCCCGCGCCCGCGACTCCTCTCGCGGAGCGGCTGCGGCGCGTGCCCGCGCGGCTGCGCGGTGACCGTAACCTCGCCTGGTTTCTCGCGAGCCGGCTCCTCGCCACCGTGGGGGGCGTGGCCGGCGGCTTCTACACCGTCTATGCGCTCACCGTGCTCGGCACGCCGGCCTGGCGGGCGGGAGTCTTCACCACCGCCATCGTCGTGGGCAAGCTCGCGGGGGACGCCGTGCTCGGGTGGGTGGCCGATCGCGTGGGCCATCGCGCCGTCCTGATCGTGGGCATCGGGGCCACCGTGGCCGCCAACGGCATCGCCCTCACCGCGCGCTCCGCGGACGCCTTCGACCTCGTGTTCGCCTTGGTCGGTGTGCAATTCGCCGCCCACAACGTGTCAGGGCTCAACGTGCTCTTGGAGTTCGCGCCGTCGGTGGCCGAGCGGCCCACGTACATCGGGCTCGGGCTCACCACGGTGGCCCCGCTGGCCTTCGCGGCGCCGCTGCTCGCGGGCCTCGTCGCCGATACGCTGGGCTTTCGCGCGGTCTTCCTGAGCGCGGCGCTCGGCGGCCTCGCCGCGCTGGCCGTGCTCATCGGTGTCGTGCGCGACCCCCGCCACGCGGGGGCGGCGCGACTTGCCACGCCCTCACCGCCGGAGTACACCTGAGAGCATGAGCGCGCATCCGTCATGCACCCGTCGCGTCTTCCTCTGCGGAGTCGGCGGCTTGACCTGGGCTCTCGCCGGGCCGTCCGCGCGCGCCTGGGCGCAGGCGGCGCTGGAGCGGGAGCATGCGCCGCGCCTGGAGATGCCGATTCTCGCCGAGGATTCCGCGGCCGTGCCGGTGCAGGTGTCGGTCGAGCATTCCATGGAGCCCGATCACTTCATCCGCTCCATCGAGGTCACCCTCGACAAGGATCCGGTGCCCTGGAAGGGCAAGTTCAGCTTCACACCCGCCAGCGGACGCGCCTGGGCCGCCTTCACCATGCGCTCGGGCACCGGCGGGCTGGTCCGCGCCGTGGCGGAGTGCTCCAAGCACGGCCGCTTCACCGGGACGCGCGAGGTTCGCGTGGCCGAGGGAGGTTGCGCCACCGGCGGCGCGCCCATCGACCGCACGCGCATCGGCAACCCGCAGCTCCGGCTGCCCGGCTCGCTCAAGGTCGGACAGATCGTCGAGGCCCGGACGAAGATCGAGCACGACTCCAACACCGGCCTGGTGACCAAGGCGGGGAAGATCGTGCGCGAGCAGCCGGAGTTCTACGTGAAGGACATGCAGGTGTACCTGGACGCGGAGAAGATCTGCGAGTTCCAGATGAGCTCGGCCATCAGCGCCAATCCGCTCATCCGCTTCCCGCTCAAGATCTCCCGCAGCGGCACTCTCCGCGTGATCTTCATCAACAGCGAAGGTCAGCGGTGGGAGACGTCCCAACCCATTCGCGTTTAGCCCGGCCGGCGCGACCCGAGCGAAATGGCGCCGGCGGCCGCGAGTCGCTGGATCTCCGCCGTCGACATGCCCAGCTCGGCCAGAACCTCGCTCGTGTGCTCCCCCAGGAGCGGGGCGGGCCGGGTGAGTCTCGCTGGAGTGGCGGAGGCGCGGACGGGGAAGCTCACCATGCGCACCCGGCCGTAGCCGGGCTGGTCCATCTCCGCCACCACGCCCAGGTGGCGCACCTGCGGATCCTCGAACACTTCGTCGAACTCGTAGATGGGCCCGGCGGCGATCTGCGCTTTTTCGAAGCGCGCCACCCACTCCGCGGTCGAGTCACGCGCGAGCACCGCTTCCACGCGCGCCTTCAGCTCGGCGTGGTGGGCGAGGCGCTCCGGGTTGGTGGCGAAGCGCGGGTCGCTGCGGAGCACGGGATCCCCGACCACGCCGCAGAAGCGCTCCCATTGGTCGGGGCTGAGCACCACGACGTTGAGATACCCGTCGCCGGTGCGGTACGCCTCGGCGGGCGTGAGGTTCGGATTTCGGTTGCCTTCGCGCGTGGGGCGGGTCCCGGACTCGAAGAAGTGGGCAACCGGGTCAGGGAGCATGCCGATGGTGGAGGCGAGAAGGTTCACGTCGAGATGCTGGCCGCGACCGGTGCGTCCCCGGTGCACGAGCGCGGCCTGCACCATCCCGAAGGTGAGGTACGACGCCGCGAGGTCCGAGATGGAGCCGCCGGCGCGCGTGGGCGGATCGCCCGGCTGGCCGGTGAGGGCCATGATGCCGGCCATGCCCTGGGCGATGAGATTGTAGCCGCCGCGCCGCGCGAGCGGACCATCCTGACCGAAGCCGGTGACGGAGGCGTAGACGATGCCGGGATTGGCCGCATTCACCGCGGCGTACCCGATGCCCTGCCGCTCCGCCACCCCGGGCAGGAAGTTCTCGATGAGCACATCGGCCCTTCGGGCCAGCTCGAAGGCGACCCCGCGGCCCTCGGGGTGCCCCAGATCCACCGCGATGCCGCGCTTGTTGCGGTTCACCGACGCGAACGCCGCGCTCATGCCGTTGCCGCGAATGGCGCGGAAGTCGTCGCCGCGGCCGGGGCGCTCGAGCTTGATCACGTCCGCGCCAAGGTCACCCATGAGCATCGCGGCATAGGGGCCGGCGATGACGCGGGAGCAGTCGAGGACGCGCAGGCCCTCGAGCATGGCGGGGGGGTCGGGCATACGGTGCTCACCGTGGTAGCAGCGCCGCCGCGGCAAGTCAAGGCGGGAACGCGGGCGCCGTCCCGTGGGTTGGTAGTGCGGTATCTTCGCCTCGCATCGTGTCCTTCACCCCTAGCCCGAGGAGGTCATATGGGCCGAGCCGCGCGAGCCGTCAATCCGCTGAGCCGGAGGGAGGTCCTCAAGTACGGCGCCTTCACCACCGTGGGGGGGGTGCTCACACCGGGCGTGTCCATGGCGCAGGCGATCGTCACCGACACCAAGGGCATCACCGCCCGAGACATCTCGCTGAACGTGGCCGGCGCCCAGATTCCCGCCTACGACGCGCGGCCGGACCGTCCGGGGCCGTTCCCGGTGGTGACGGTGATCTCGGGATTCACCGGTAACAGCGAGCAGCACAAGGACGTGGTGCGCCGTCTCGCGCATGCCGGGTACTACGCCATCTCTCCCGAGCTCTTCGCGCGCGAGGGCGGCATGCAGGGGAAGGACTTCGCCGAGATGGGCAAGATCTCGGGGGGCATCACGCGCGCGCAGTATCTCGGTGACATTCGCGCCGCCACCGACTACGCCAAGCAGCAGTCCTGGGCGCGCGGGAACCGGCTCGGCGTCACCGGCTTCTGCGGCGGCGGCGCGCTCACGCTGCACTTCACCGCCGAGTATCCCGGCGTGACGGCCGCGGCCCCCTGGTACGGCCAGGTGAAGCGCGCCTACAAGGACGCGCCCGGCGTCGATGCCTTCAGCCTCGTCGATCGGATCAAGGCGCCGGTGCTGGGGCTCTACGGCGCGGCCGATCCGGGCATTCCCGTGGAGGACGTCAAGCGGTTCGAGGCCGAGCTCAAGAAGCACAACCCCGCCGTCGAGTTCGTGCTCTACCCCGACGCCCCCCACGCCTTCTTCTCCGACGATCGGCCCCAGGTCTACAAGAAGGAGGCCTCCGAGGACGCCTGGCGGCGGCTCATGGCGTTCTTCGAGAAGCACCTCAAGGCCTGATCGGCGGGCGGCTCCTTTCTACCCATAGTTACCCACGGGCCCCGCGCCGTTCTTGCGGCGCGGGGCGCAATTTTTTCGAGGCGCCGACGTTGCGTCCTGACATTCTAGGCGACGTGTCAGCGACGAACTGTCAATTCCGATGGGTGACAGCCAGCTGACGCTCTGTTTTCCCCCGAGAATTCCGCGACTTGGTAGGCCTACCCCCTGGCATGGATGTTGCCCCACGAACGGACGGCGCTCGTCCCGTGACAGGGGCCTCAGGGCGCGGTGGCGCACACTCGCATCCGAACGAGAGGTCATGGAATACGACGTCGAACGTGAAGTGGCCTTCGTCGGCCAGAGGGTCAAGCAGAAGATCTGCGTGGCCCTCACCGTCTCCGCCGTCATCCCGCTCCTGATCCTGACCTACGCGATCTACGCGCACGTCCTCCCCCTCCTCGATCCCGCCACCGCCTCCCGCGACCTCATCTGGTTCGAGGCCCTCGTGGTCTTCACCGGGCTCCTCATGGCCGCGGGCGGCTTCGTGGTCTGGGACCTGGCGGCGGCGGTTGCCCGTACTGCGGAGATGGTGACGGAGGCGCGGCGCGTGGAGGGGCTCACGGCGTTCCGTCACGACGAGGTCGGCACCCTGATGAACTCGTTCTCCCGCATGCTCGCGACCATCGAGGAGCAGGCGACGGAGATCAATCTGTTCGCCCAGCGGCTCGAGGGGGCGTACAAGGAGCTCGAGTTCACCAATTCGCGCCTGAAGGAGTTCTCCTTCAAGGACGACGTCACCGGGCTCTACAACCGGCGCTTCTTCTCGATTCGCCTCGAGGAGGAGGTGTCGCGGTTCCGGCGCTTCAATCACCCGGTGTCGGTGGTCCTGCTGGATCTCGACGGCTTCAAGGCCATCAACGACGAGCTGGGGCACGGCGCCGGCGACGACACCCTGCGGATCATGGCCGACCTCCTGCTGAAGTACTCGCGGGGCATCAACGTGATCTCGCGCTGGGGCGGCGACGAGTTCGCGGTGCTGCTCGTGGAGACCACCAAGGGCGGCGCGCGGCTCTACGCCGACCGCATCCGGCAGGTGCTCTCCGAGTACCCCTTCGCCCACGGGCGCGCCATCACCGCGAGCTTCGGCATCGCCGCCCTCCCCGAGGACGTGGCCCCGACCGCCGACACCCTGCTCCACGCCGCCGATGAGGCGCTCTACGCCGCCAAGCGCGCGGGCAAAAACCGCGTGTGCGCGTTCGAGGACGTGGCGGAGCCGCGCCGGCCGGAGCCCGAAGTGGAGCGGGTGTGAGCACGACGCCCGCGCCGAGTGGCGTCCTCATCGTCGACGATGACCGCCACATCCGCGACATCCTGCGCGAGCTCTTCCTGTCCAGCGGTTACAACGCCCAGGTCGCGGCGGACGGCCGCGAGGGCCTGGAGGTGTTCGGCCAGGAGCGGCCTCAGCTCACCGTCACCGACGTGCACATGCCGGTGATGGACGGCGTGGAATTCCTCAAGAAGGCGCGGGCCCTCGACCCCGACGCCGCCTTCCTCGTGCTCACCGGGGTGGCCAACGTGCAGACCGCGGTGGAGAGCCTCAAGTTCGGGGCCTACGACTTCATCATGAAGCCCGTCCACATGGACGAGCTGCTCATCGCCGCCGAGCGGGCCCTCGAGCACCGGGGGCTGCTCATCGAGCGGCGCGAGCATCAGGCGCTCCTGGAACGCCGCGTCCAGGAAGCCACCCGCGAGCTGAACGCCACCCTGCGCGAGCTGGAGAGCACCTACCGGACCACGCTGGAGGCGCTGGGCTCGGCCATCGACACCCGCGACCTCGGCACCCACGCCCACTCGCGCCGCGTGCGCGGCTACTCACTGACGATCGCCCGGGCCTACGGCATGCCGGAGCGGGACCTGCGTGACCTGGAGCACGGTGTGCTCCTCCACGACATCGGCAAGATCGGCATTCCCGACGCGATCCTGCTCAAGCCCGGGCCGCTCACCCCCGCCGAGTGGAAGATCATGCGAACGCACCCGGAGATCGGCCGACAGCTCGTCGAGCAGATTCCCTTCCTGCGGGGCGCGGTGCCCATCGTCTACCACCATCACGAGCGGTGGGACGGCACCGGCTACCCGCTGGGGCTCAAGGGCGAGAAGATCCCCCTGGGTGCCCGCATCTTCGCGGTGGCCGACGCCTTCGACGCCATGACCTTCGACCGGCCCTATTCCCGGGCCATCTCCCTCGAGGCGGCGCGCCGGGAGATCGAGCGCTCGTCGGGGAGCCACTTCGACCCTCGCGTGGTGGAGACCTTTCTCAAGCTTCCCCTCGAGACCTTCGAGACGATTCGCCGGCAGTCGGTCGAGTAGTCGCCTCCGGACCCTGGCCGGGTGGACTCCCCACATTCGCCTGCGATAGTATGCGCGCATGTCGCGGTACCTCTTCATCGTGGCGCGAGAGCATCCGGAGCTCTGCGCCCATCTCGAGCGCGAGTTCGTGAGCGAAGAGGGCGTCGAGGTGATCCTCGACCGGCGGCAGGGGGAGCGTCGTCGGAATACGACCCCGACGACCGAGGAGCGGCGCCGCGGCGACCGGCGGTCCCATCCCCCCATCCAGCACGAGCTGAACACGCTCAACTTCGCCCTCGTGCGCGCGGAGTGAGGCGCGCCGGGCGCGGCCCGGAGGACTGACGGTGCGGGCCATCGACCCCATCCTCGAGACCGCCATCGGCCTCAACGCCACCGACGTCCATCTGCAGGCCGGGCTGCCGCCGGTGTACCGCGTGCAGAAGCGCCTGGTGCAGAAGGACACGGAGCCCCTCGGGCCGGCCCAGATGGAAGAGCTCGTCTTCTCGATGATGACCGATCAGCAGAAGCGCATCTTCCGCGAGAAGCTCGACTACGACTTCTCGTGCAGCGTGCCCGGCCGTGCCCGCTTCCGGGTGAACGCCTTCCGCCAGCGCGACTCGGTGGCGGCGGCCCTGCGCCGGATTCCGTTCGAGATCCCCCCCGTGGAGAGCCTGGGGCTCGGCGGCGGCCTCCTCGAGCTCACCCGCCTCAAGCGGGGCCTGGTGCTCGTGACCGGCGCCACCGGCCACGGCAAGTCCACCACGCTGGCCTCCCTCATCGATCGCATGAACCAGGAGCGGGCGCTTCACGTGGTCACCATCGAGGATCCCATCGAGTACCTGTTCCGCCACAAGCAGAGCGTGATCGTGCAGCGGGAGCTGGGCACGGACGTGGGCAGCTTCGCGGCGGGCTTGCGGGCGGCGCTTCGCGAAGATCCCGACGTGATCTTCGTGGGCGAGATGCGCGACTTCCAGACCATCGAGGCCGCCCTCACCGCCGCCGAGACCGGGCATCTCGTGTTCTCCACCCTGCACACCAAGACCCCCGCCCAGGGGCTGGACCGCATCGTGGACGTCTTCCCGCCGCATCAACAGCAGCAGGTGCGAGTGCAGCTCGCCAACGTGCTCCACGCCATCGTGACGCAGCAGCTCCTCGTGCGGAAGGACGGGGACGGACTCGTGGTGGCCATCGAGATGCTGGTGGCGAGTCCGGCAGTGCGAAACCTCATCCGAGAAGGCAAGACCTTCCAGATGCAGTCGCTCATCCAGACCGGGTCGGCGGCGGGGATGATCACGATGGAGCAGTCGCTGAAGGGTCTGCACGACCGCGGGCTCATCGGCTACGATGACGCCCTCGAGCATGCCTTCGATCCGCGCGAGCTCATGCGCCTGATGGGCCGGAGCTAGCCCCCTGCCCCGCCGGTTGCCCCTGCTCGCCGGGGCGGCGGCGCTGCTGCCCTTCCTGCCCGCGCTCGACGCGGGCTTCCTCAACTGGGACGACGCGGTCCTGCTCGTCGGCGAGACGGGCTGGCGCGGCCTCGGCGCCCCCGAGCTCCGGTGGATGCTGGGAGCCACCGTGCTCGGCCACTGGAGTCCGCTCGCGTGGCTGTCGTTCGCGCTCGACCACGCCGTGGCGGGGCTCGCGCCTCGCACGTTTCACGCCACGAATCTGGCCTTGCACGGGGTGAATGCGGGGCTCTTCTGCGTCGTCGCTCGCCGTCTCCTGCGCCCCGCGCTTGCTCCGCGCGGCGGCGAGCCCGCGGTGGAGGCGGCCGCGTTCGCGGCGGCGCTCCTCTTCGCCGCGCATCCCTTGCGGACGGAGACGGTGGCCTGGGTGTCCGACCGTCGCGACCTGCTCTGTGCCACGTTCGTCCTGCTGACGGTATGGGCCCATCTCCGCGGCCTGGCCATCGAGGGGCACGCGGCGCGGCTCTGGCGTCTGGGGTCGCTTGTCGCGTTCGCGGCGGCGCTCGCTTCCAAGGGCGCGGCGGTCGCCCTGCCGGCCGTGCTGCTTCTGCTCGATGGCTACCCCCTGGGCCGGGTCGCCACCCTCGGATGGCGGCGCCTGGCCTGGGAGAAGGCCCCCTATGCGGCGCTGGCCGCGGGTGGCGCGGCCCTGACGGCCGCCGCCGTACACGCCTCCGCCGCGGTCGCGGGCTACGAGGCGTATCCGCTGGGCGCGCGCATCGCGCTCGCCGGCTACGCGTTCTGGGTGCATCCCGCGCGCTTCTTCTGGCCGGCGGGGCTTTCGCCGTTGTACGAGCTGCCCGCCCAGGTATCCCCCTTGGCCCCGCGCTTCCTGCTGCCCGCGGCGGGCGCGCTGGCCCTCACCACGCTGCTCCTCGGCCTCCGTCGACGCTGGCCCGCCGGACTGGCCGCCTGGGCGGCATCGATGCTGCTGCTCCTGCCGGTGAGCGGGCTCGTCCTGGTCGGGCGTCACGTTGCCGCGGATCGCTACACCTATCTCTCGGGCCTCGGGCTCTCGCTCCTCGTGGCGGGGGGCGCGGTCTGGGCGATCGCGCCCCGGGGGCCGCGCATCCGGGGCACCGCCGCCGTGCTGGGCCTCACGACCCTCCTCGGACTCGGCGCCCTCGCCTGGCAGCAGACCCGCGCCTGGCGGGATTCCGAGACGCTCTGGCGGTCGGCCGTGGCGGTCGACCCTGGCTGCGGCGCCTGCCTCAACAACCTCGCGCGCGCGCTCATGCGCCCCGATGCCGGCCCGCCCCGCCCGGCGGAGGCCGAGGCGGCGCTCCGGCGCGCCATTGCCGCCCGGCCAGACCAGCCGGCGCCCTACCGCAACCTGGGGGCGGTGCTGGTCCTGGAGGGGCGGTGGACCGAGGCCGAGGTGGTGTTCGCCGAAGTGCTCCGACGGTGGCCGATCAGCGCGGACGGACCCGCGGGTATGGCAGTGGCGCGGCAGGGCCGAGGAGACACCGCGGGCGCGGTCGCCCTCCTGCGCCTGGCTCTGGCCCTGGAGCCCGAGTTCACGGGAGCCCGGACCGAGCTCCACCGGCTCGAGCGGGAGCTCCGGACCCAGGATGCACCCAGAGACGCCACCCGCTAGTCGGGGACGGGCGGGCGCGCGCCGCGCCCCTTGTGTTCCCGCCGGTTTGCTGGTAGGGAAAGGCCAGATCGATCGGGGCCAGATCGGCCCCCGGACCCACCCGACGCGCAAGGAGACATCCCCATGGCCCAGGTGAAACAGGTCACCGTGACCGCCGAGTCCAGGCCCGGCGTGCTGGCCAAGGTATGCCGCGCGCTCGCCGACGCTGGCGTCAACATCATCGCCATCTGCGCCGCCGACACGGGCGGGCGCGGCAAGCTGCGCATGGTGGTGTCGGATCCCGCCCGGGCGCGGCAAGCGCTCGCTGACGCGAAGATACGCTCCGGCGAGGAGCCCGCGCTCATGATCTCGCTCGACGACCGGCCGGGCAGCCTCGGACGCGTGGCGGAGCGGCTCGCCGCCGCGAAGATCAACATCAAGTGCACCTACGCCACGACGGGCGGGGCGGGCGGCGCCGCGCACGTCGTCATCGTGGTGCCGAACCCCGACAAGGCCGAGCGCGCGCTGGCCTGAGGGCATGCGGCTCAAGCGCGAAGACGTCGAGCGCCTGATGGCGGAGCGGCCCGCGGGCACCGCGCTCGAGGAGGCGCTGGAAGTCTACGAGGTCTTCGCCAGCGGCACGCTCTCCGACGAGGTCTACATCCTGGATGACGTCAGCGGCAAGCGAATCGCCATCGCGCCGGCGGCGCTGAAGGCGAAGTACAGAAAGGAGTAGCCCCATGGCCATCATCGTCATCTCGCACGAGATCGGAGCGGGCGGGCCGGAGATCGGGCAGGCCCTGGGTGAGCGCCTGGGCTATCGGTGCGTCGGTCAGGACCTGATCGTGGACGTGGCGCGCCGCTACGGCCTGCTCGAGGAGAAGCTCTCGCACCTGGACGAGGCCAAGCCCTCCCTGTTCGAGCGCTTCGACGCGGAGACACGGCGTTACATCACCGTGATCCAGACCGCGTTGTACGAGTTCGCCGAGCACGACAACGTGATCCTGCTCGGGCGCGGCGGGCAGTGGCTGCTGCGCGGCATTCCCCACGTCCTCCGCGTGCGCGTGATGGCGCCCTTCGACCTGCGCGTGAAGCGCCTGGCCAAGAAGATGGCCGGGCAGATGGGTGAGCAGACCAATCAGCGCACGGTGACGGACATGGTGCGGCGGGACGACACGGAGAAGATCGGCCGGATGCGCTACCTCTACGAGGTGGACATCCGCGACCCCGCCCTCTACGACGTGGTCATCAACAGCGAGAAGGTCTCCATCGAGGCCGCGGTGGAGGTGATCGCCGTCCTCGTGCGCCGGCCCGAGATGGCCACGTCGGAAGGAGGCGCCCGCCTCGTCGCCGACCGCGCCCTCGCCTCGCGAGTGCAGGTGGCGCTGGCCACGCATCCGGAGACGCGCAAGTACCGCACCACCGTCGAGGCCAAGGACGGCGTCGTCACCCTGGAAGGCACGGCGGCGCTGGACGAGGCGGTGGACGTGGCCCGCGCGGTGAGCGGCGTGCGGGAGGTGCGCACGCAGCAGGTGGAGATCCCGCCGATTCCCCCGTTCGTCGCTTAGCGGCGCCGTAGCGGAGCGCGGGACGTAGGCGTCGCGCGCGGGATCGGTGGCTCCCGGTCGGCTAGTTGGTGGTCGAGGGACGGTCGGGGCGGGTGCTGCGGTCCTCGGGGACCTCCGCCACGGTGGCGGTCACCGGCACGCGCTGCTTCTTGCGCCAGACCTCGAGGGCGACGGCCTTGCCCACGCGCGTCTCCGCCACCAGGCGCTGCAAGTGGTGCGAGTCCTCGATGGGCGTCTTGTCGTAGCTCAGCACCACGTCGCCCTGCTGGAGGCCCGCCTTGGCGGCAGGGCTGCCGGGAATCGTCGAGGCGACCAGCGCGCCTTCCGAGCCGGGCAGCCCGAGCGTCTGCACGAGTTCCTTGGACAGCGGCTGTAGCGCCACCCCCAGCCAGCCGCGCACGACCTTGCCCTTCTCGACCAGCTGATCCACCACACGCCGGACCATGTTGATGGGAATGGCGAATCCGATGCCCTGGCCGGCGGCCACGATCGCCGTGTTCACGCCCACCACCTCGCCCTTGAGGTTGATCAGCGGGCCACCCGAGTTGCCGGGATTGATCGAGGCGTCCGTCTGGATGAAGTTCTCGTAGGTCGCCACGCCCACGTCGGACCGTCCGGTGGCGCTGATGACGCCCACCGTGACCGTCTGGTCGAGACCGAACGGGTTGCCGATGGCGATGGCCCACTCGCCGACCTTGAGCACGTCGGAGTCGCCGAGGGTGGCCACGCGCAGCTCGTGGTCGGGCTCGAAGCGCACCACCGCGAGATCGGTCTTCGGATCCACGCCCATCACCTTGCCGCGGTACTCGCGCTTGTCGGACAGGCGCACGGTGATCTCATCGGCGCCCTTGATCACGTGGAAGTTGGTCAGGATGAGCCCGCGCTTGTCGATGATGACGCCGGAGCCCATGCTCGGCAGCCGGAACTCGGGCCGCTGCGCGGGATTGTCCGACCCGAAGAACTGCTTGAAGAAGTCCTGAAAGAACGGGTCGTCGGTGCCCGGCGGCGGCGCGGGCGGACGGCGCGACCGCGAGCGCTGCACGGTGCCGATGTTGACCACGGCGGGCCGGAGCTTCTGCGCGACGCCCACGAACGCCGCCTGCAGGGAATCGGGCAGCGCGGGGGCTCCGCTGGCGCGGACGGCCACCGGGGCCGCGGATGGGGCCGAGACCATCCGATCGCGGACCAGATAGCCGGTGGCGGCGGAAACCAGCACGAGAAGGAAACCGGCGAGGCCACCCAGGAGAGCGCGATTCATGGCATGTGTGCTGCGGGCGAGCGGATCATACTCACCCGTCGTTCGGGGTGTCAAGCGAGGGGGCGGGTGGTGGCCCAACTCCTTGGTTTTTGGAGGTTTCCTTCCAAATTGTGGCCTGAGGCCGCCTTTGGCGGGTGGATCGGGATGGCAACTGATTGATTTTTAAGGCCAAAGCAGGATCGAATTACCTTCGAATGGAGGCACGCCGCTTGCTAGCATCTTGGTCAGCAGTGGTCGGTTTGCCTATGGCGGCCGACCGGAACTTATAACCTGATATCGACTGGGAGGATACGCAGATGTTCACCTCAATGATGAATGCGGTTCGCGGGAGGGGGCGCGAGCAGGGGTTCACCCTGGTCGAGCTCCTGATCGTGATCCTCATCGTCGGCATCCTGGCGGCGGTGGCGATCCCGCTGTACCTGGGTTACACGAAAGACGCCAAGCTGGCCGAGGGCAAGGCGCTGCTGGGGTCGGTGATGACCGCCCTTCAGGGCTGTGTTCAGGCCAAGGGCTCGGGGCAGAGCTGCGCGGTAAGCGAGATCGTGAACCGCGTGGGCATCAGCACTGCCGGCGCCACCGGTGATGGGCGCTGGACGGTGACGACCTCGGGCAGCCTCACGGTGTCCTCGACCTCGCCGCCGACTTTCAGCGGCACCATCCAGGCCGCAGGCACGGGCGCCGACACGCAGTCGCTGTCCCTGGCCATGTTCCCGACCTCGAGCGGTGTATTCCTTCGTTGCAATACGGCCAGCAGCACGCCGCCGTCCGGCACGTCCTCCGGCGAGCCCTGCTAGCCCGATTCACGCCTGCCACGCGGGGGTGACGGGATGATCCGTCACCCCCGCTTTCATTTCCCTCCGCCCGCCTGGGCCGACGGCCTCCTGGTCGTCTGGCTCACCCTGGTCGCGTTCCTGCCGCTGCTGTTCGGCGGCTTCCTCGGCTGGGACGACGATCAGAACTTCGTCGACAATCCGGGCTACCGCGGGCTCGATCTCCCCCATCTCGGCTGGATGCTCACCACGTATCACATGGGCCACTGGAAGCCCCTGACGTGGCTCACGCACGGCGTGGACTGGACGCTCTGGGGCATGCGCCCCATGGGCTACAAGGCGATGGGGATCGCCGTTCACGCCGTCGCTGCGCTGGCCTTTCTCTGGCTTGCCCGTCGGCTCCTGGTGCTCGGGTTCGCGCGCCCGCTCGACGGCCCGCTCCGCGCGGGGGCCCTGGGGGCGGCGCTCTTCTTCGCCCTGCATCCGTTGCGCGTGGAGCCGGTGGCGTGGCTCTCCGCGCGCGGCGATCTGATCGCGGGCCTGGGCGCCTTCCTCGCCGTGCTCGCCTATCTCCGCGCCCAGGCGAGTCCGCGGCGCCGGGTCGCATGGCTTCTCGTGTCCGTCGTGCTCTTCGCCCTCGCCCTCGCCGGGAAGTCCATGGTCGTGACGCTGCCCCTGGTGCTGGTCATCCTCGACGTGTACCCGCTGCGCCGCCTGGGCGGCGAGGACGGGTGGATCGGGAGCGCCGCCCGGCGCGTGTACGTCGAGAAGCTGCCGTACCTGGCTCTCGCCGCCGCCGCGGGCGTCATCGCGGTGCGCGCCCGCATCGAGTTCGGCAGCCTGATCGAGCTCGACGAGGTGGGGACGGCGGCCCGGCTGGCCGCCACGGGCTTCTCGCTGGCGTTTCACCTGTGGCAGACCGTGCTGCCCCACGATCTGGCCCCGCTCTACGATCTTCGCGTGGCCCTCGGCCGCGGCCCGGCGCACCTGGTCGCGGCCTGGCTCTTCGTGCTGGCGTTCACCGTCCTGGCGGCGGCGCGGGCGCGACGCTGGCCGGCCTTCGCGGCGGCGTGGGCGGTCCACGTCGTGATGCTGCTGCCCGTATCCGGGCTGGCGCAGAACGGGCCCCAGGTGGCCGCCGATCGCTACACGTATCTGTCCGGCGCCGGGTGGGCGCTCCTGGCCGGCACGGGCCTGGCGTGGTGCGCCGCCCAGGTCGCCGAGCCATCGTCGCGACGGCTCTTCGCCCGATGCATGCTCGGCCTGGCCACCGCGGCCGCCCTCGTCCTGGTGAGCCTCAGCGCCTGGCAGGGCCTGGTCTGGCAGGACTCCATCTCGCTGTGGGCACGCGCGGTGGCCATCGAGCCGGGCGGCGCCCTCGCCCACACCGGCCTTGGCACCGCGCTGCTCGGCGAGGGACGCCGCGCGGAGGCGGCAGCGCATTATCGCCAGGCCCTCGCCATCTTTCCCAAGCTCCCGGAGGCGGAGATGGGGCTGGCGCTGATCGCGAGCGGGGATGGCGAGCAGGAGGCCGCCATCCGCTACGGCCGCCAGGCGCTCGCGCGCCAGCCGCGGCGCGCCGGGTTCCGGCTCGTGATGGCGGAGATCCTGTGGCACGCCGATCGGCGCGAGGAGGCGATCGAGGCGCTCCGCGAAGCCCGGACGCTCGATCCCGCCTCGCCCCTGTTCGCCTACATGAGCGCCGTGAAGCTCGCGCGGGTGGGGCGAGCGGCGGAGGCGGTGACCGTCCTCGAGGAGGGGCATCGGCTGCGCCGGGCCGCCGGCCTTTCCGAGGCAGAAGGTGAGCGCTACACCGCGCTCGTGTACGAGCCCATCGACCGGCCCCTGGCGGTGGCGGCATGGGAGCGCTACATCCTCGCCTTGAGCCGCATCCCGCGTCCCACGCCGCGCGAGGCGACGCAGCTGGCGATCGCGCTGGCCGCGCTCGACGAGCTCCACCGAAAGCCCGCGGCGCCGCCTACTCCGCGCTAGGGCAGCCGGCGGTGGCGTCGCCGGGCAGCTCCATCCGCTCGGCCAGCCGCCGCATCCCCGCGCACGCGTCGGGCTGGCCCGGCGCCAGCCGCAGCACTTCCTGATAGTAGGTGAGCGCCCCCCGGTCGTTGTCGTCGTCCTCGAGGAGCCGGGCGATGAGGACGTAGAAGCCCGGCTTGTTGTGGTAGCGGCGCGCGGCTTCCTCGTACTGGGCCACCGCCTCCGCGACCAGGCCGTCCTCCGCGTAGGCCTTGCCGAGATAGGCGTGCGCCGCGCGGTTGTCGCCGTCCACCGCGAGGGCGTGGCGCCAGAGCGCGATCGAGTCGTGCCAGATCGCCGCCTGCTGCCACGCGAGGGCCCCGAAGGCGACGAGGATCACTACGACGGCCGTGCGGAGCGCCGCCCGCAGCGGAGGCCCCACGGCGCCCCGGGGCCCGCGCCACGCCACCGCGGCCCCGATCCAGAGGGCCCAGGGCAGGCACGCGAGATAGGAATATCGGTCCGCCACCGACTGCGGGCCGTTGTGGAAGAGGCCGGACACCGGGATGAGAGTGACGGCGTAGACCGCCCAGCTCGCGGAGAACGCGGGCAGATGGCGCACGAGCACGATGGCGAGGACGAGCCCGCCCAGCGCGATGACGAAGTCGACGTATGTCACTGCGAGCGGGAACGTGTAGAGCGGGGAGAGTCCGGTCGGCCAGACCGTCCTGACCAGGTAGAAGGCCAGGCTGTAGAGAGCCAGCACCACGCGCAGCAGCGGGCTCATGCCGGCCAGCGAGCGCATGTTGCCGAGGGGTAGCAGCGCCAGGAAGGCGAGCGCGGAGGCGGCCAGACCGAGGACGAGGAAGGGAAGCTTCTCGCCCCACACGTGCCAGCGGGCCCAGCCCTGGCGCCCGCCGAGACGCCGCAGAGGATAGATGTCGAGGATGAGCAGCACCGCGGGCAGGGTCGCGGTGATGGATTTCGAGAGGAGCGCACCCACGAAGAGCGCCACCGAGACCCAGTACAGTCCGACGCGCCGCGGCCCCTCCGCCACCGACTTCACGTAGGCGAGCACCGCGCTCACGTAGAAGAGCCCGGAGAGCACGTCGCGCCGTTCCGTGATCCAGCCCACCGATTCGGCCCGCAGCGGATGCGCGGCGAAGAACACCGCCGCGGCGGCCGCCCCCAGACGGAGCCACGTCTCGCCGGCGATGGCGCCGGCGAGGGCGAGGCGAAGAAGCCGCGCGCTCAGGACGTAGAGGACCAGCGCGGTGCCCCCGTGGAGCAGGAGATTCGTGAGGTGATATCCCCAGGCGGACATCTCCCACACCGCGTAGTCCCAGCCCAGGGTGAGCCAGGTCAGCGGCATGTAGTGGCCCATGTGAAACGTCGTGAACATCCACGCGAGCTGCCGTGGCCCGAGCCCGCGGTAGTGCGGGTTGTCGA
This sequence comes from Candidatus Methylomirabilota bacterium, assembly GCA_035281625.1. Taxonomy (GTDB): domain Bacteria; phylum Methylomirabilota; class Methylomirabilia; order Rokubacteriales; family CSP1-6; genus DASRWT01. Next base: position 12,031 of record DATEDO010000167.1, on the reverse strand, counting down.
GGAAGGAAGCGGGATCGTCCCAGTTGACGAACTCGGGCGACAGCGAGGGGGTGAACACGCCGACGGCGACGCCCACCACCATCACGCCGAGGACGGCGTCCGTGGCGCGGTCGCGCCGCACCGCTAGCCGCGCTCCGGCCCGCAGGCGTCGACTTCCTGGGGACGCGTCCCCAGGACGGCGGCGGCGCGGCGCGCGTTGGCGCAGGCGCCGCGCTCGCCCGGCTGCAGCCGCAGGGCATGGACGAAGGCGTCGAGCGCGTCGGCGTAACGCCCGCGCGAGGCATAGGTCACGCCGAGATTGTTCCAGGCCGCGGTGTAGCCGGGCTCCAGGCGCACGGCGAGGCGATAGTGCTCCTCGGCCTCCGCATGCGCGCGGTACTCCTGTAGCGCCCCGGCGAGGGCGAAGGCCAGGCGGGCCCGCGCCACGCGGCTGGTCTCCGGCACCTCCGCGACCGCCGCGCGCAGCTCCCAGACCTGATACCGCGACCAGAGCGGCGCGCGATCCGCGGCGGCCGTCCACGCGACGTCCGCACCCGGAGCGTCGCCTCGCGTCCAGCGCGCGGTGCCGAGCCGGATCCACGCCACGGGGTGATCGGGATCAAGAGTCAGCGCGTCGCGGAGCCGCTCCTCGGCGGCGGCCGGGCGGCCCGCGCGAGCTTCCACCAGGGCCAGGTGGAGGGTGAACTGGGCGCGGAGCAGGGGAACGCTCGCGGACACGCGGCGGCGCGACGTCTCGAAGTGCTCGCGCGCCTCATCGAAGCGGCCCGCGTCCGCCAGGGCCCAGCCCAGGTAGAAGAGCGGCACGTCGCTGTCGGGGTCGGCCCATGCCGCGTGCCGCCACAGCGCGATCGAATCCCGCCAGATCGGAATCTGCCGCTCCGTGAGCACGGCGAGCCCGGCCACGAGCGCGAGCGACGCCCACGCCAGCGCGCCCGCGATTCGCGGCGACAGCCGTCCGGCGCGGCGCGCGCTCCAGGCCCAGGGGAGCGCGCCCCCCGCGAGCACGGCCCATCCCATCGTCGGCAGATAGGTGTAGCGATCGGCGGCGACCTGGGGGCCGTTGGGGAACATGCCGGAAACGGGGAGGAGCAGCGCCACGTAGGCGGCCCCCGCGACGAGCCCCGCCGGCCAGCGGCGGCGGAGGGCGATGAGCAGGAAGCCCGCCGCCAGCGCCAGGCCTCCGGGCACGAGATAGCGCAGGGCGAGCGGATCCACGGGCCGGTACAGCGAGTAGAGGGGCGAGAGCGGCCACGGCCAGATCGTCTTCCCAAGGTAGAAGGCGAGGCTATGGCCGGTGAGGGCCAGGCGCTGGGGAACGCTCTCGGCGGCGAGGGGCGCGAGCAGGCCCCAGCGAAAGCCGATCACGAGCATGATTCCCGCCGCGAGCGCTCCCACGGCGAAGAACGGGAGCTTCTCCAGCAGCGCGACGCGCAGGATGCGTCGCCACCCCCCCGAGACGCGGCGGAGCGGATACACGTCGAGTGCGATGAGGACCAGCGGCAGCCCGACGACGATGGACTTGGCGAAGGCGGCCAGCGCGAACGCGCCGACCGCGAGGGCGTAGGCGCCGCGATGGAGGCGGCCGTCCGCGCCGGCGCGGCGGACCGCGACGAGATAGGCGAGGACGCTGAGGAGGGCGAAGCATCCGCTCACGACGTCGCGGCGCTCGGTGATCCACGCCACCGACTCGACGCGCAGGGGATGAAGCGCCCAGAGGAGCGCGCCCAAGGCGGCGCCCGCGCGCAGGGTCGCGGGCGGCGGCCGGGGAGCGGCGCGCTCGAACGAGGTGGAGAGGAGGCGCGCGGCCACGAGATACACGAGGGCGGCGTTGAGCGCGTGGAAGAGGAGCGAGGTGAGGTGATAGCCCGCGGGGTTCGTCCCCCAGAGGAGATAGTCGAGCCCGAAGGTGAGCCACGTGACCGGGATGTAGTGACCCATGTGGACGGCGCTCCACATCCACCGGAGCTCGGTGGGCCCGAGCCCGCGGTAGTGCGGATTGGCGACCAGGTTCTCGGCGTCGTCCCAGTTGAGGAATGCCCCGCCGAGGGCGGGGGCGAAGGCGACGAAGACCACCACGAAGAGCAGCGCCGGCAGGGCTCTCACGCTCGGCCACACGACGAAACCATATTAACGTTGTTGACCGCTTCCGCGGAGGGGGGTTAAGATCGCTCGACGACCATGAGCGCGGGCAAGATCCTCGTGGTGGACGATGAGCCGGAAGTGCGGCTCGTGCTCACGGAGTTCCTCGAGAGCCGGGGCTACGAGGTGAAAGCCGCCGAGAGCGGCACCCAGGCCCTCGCGATGGTGGACGAGGTCAAGCCCCACGTGGTGCTTCTGGACGTGACCATGCCCGAGATGGACGGCATGGAGACGCTCAAGCGGCTCGCCGCGCTGAGGCCGGGGCTGCCCATCATCATGGTGACGGCCAACGCCGACGTGGACGTCACCTCGAAGCTCCTCGCGCTGGGCGCATCCGACTACATCCCCAAGCCGTTCGACCTGGACTACCTCGGCCAGGCCGTCAGCATCCAGGTGTCGGCCGCCCTCGAGCCCTGACCCGCCGCGCACTCGTGGCGGCGGGTGCGCTGCTCGCGCTGGCGGGCTGCGCGTCCACGATGGGCGAGGTGCCGCTCCAGCGCGCGACGGTGGGGCCCGGCGCCGATGAGATCTTCACCGCCCGGTTCGCGCGCGGCTATGCGCGGCTCCCGAGCTTCGACGAGACGAACAAGTTCCGCGACGACCTCGATCGCCGGGTCGGGGACTACCTGGCCAAGAACCCGCAGATCGCGACGTCGCCGCGGGCGAGCCAGTTCCGGTTCGAGCGCCGCGTGGACGTCGGGATGAGCAAGCCCGAGGTCACGCTGCTGCTGGGACCGCCGGACCTGACGACCGACGACCGCGCCGTGATGCAGGCCAATGCCGGGCTCTTCTGGCCGGAGATCGGGCGGCGCGCCCAGGAGATGTGGCGGTACCCGTCGGGCTGGTCGCTCTACTTCGAGGGTGATCGGCTCGTGGATCTCACCGTGAAGGGGAAGCAGCCGATCGAGTGACGCCGCCACCTATCCGGCCGCGAGGCCGTCGTCGATGACGGTGTAGATCCGCACCGGCACCTCCTTGCCCTTCACCGTCACCTCGCCGAGGTAGCGGGTCGCGAAGACGTCCTTCACTTCCGTCCACGTGGCCTCGCTGAGCACGATGGGCACGTCGAAGTCCTTGGTCACGCCCTCGAGCCGTGAGCCGAGGTTCACGGTGTCCCCGATGGCGGTGTACTCCAGACGCTGCGCCGAGCCGAGCGTGCCGACGACGGCGTCGCCCGTGTGTATTCCCACGCCGCAGCGCAGCGGGGCGCCCAGCCGCGGCTCGTAGCGGCGGGCCAGCCCCTCGAGCCGGCGCTGGAACTCCAGCGCCGTCCGCACCGCCTGGGCGGCGTGATCGGGTGCCTCGAAGGGCACGTTGTAGAGGGCCATGATGGCGTCGCCGATGTATTTGTCCACCGTGCCCCCGTGCTTGAACACCGCGTCCGTCATCTCGGTGAGGTACTCGCGCAGGAAGGTGACGACATCCTCCGGCGGGATCCGCTCCGACATCGAGGTGAAGCCTCGGATGTCGGAGAAGAGCACGGTGAGCCGGCGGCGGCTCGACTCCAGCGCCTCGCCGGCGTCGTGGCCGCGGACGATCTCGCGCACCACCGACGGCGAGAAGAAGCGTGAGAGACGGCGCTTCTCCCGCTGCTCGGCCACGAAGTTCCGCACGGCGGCGCCGGTGTAACCGAGGGCGAGGGCCAGCGGCACCGTCACCACGCCCATCCACGCGAGCCCGTAGCGAAACACGAGGTGAGTGAGGGCGAGGTAGGCGACGAGCCCGCCCGCCACCGCGCCGAACGCGAGGGTCGGGCGGAGCGTCCGGACCACCAGCACCGCGAAGGCGCCCGCCGCCAGCGTCAGCGCCTCCGCCACGCCCCATCGCACGGGGTGAATGGGCACGCCGAGCAGGAGCGTCTCGATCACGTTGGCGTGGATCTCCACGCCCGGCATGTCGCCGAGAGGCGCGAACGGCGCGGGAAAGAGATCGTGGAGCGTCGGAGTGGTCGCGCCCACGAGGACGATCTGGTTCGCGAAGGCTTCCGGCGGCACCTCGCCGGTGAGGACGCGGTGATAGGAGACGGATGGAAAGGTCCGTCCCGGGCCCCGGTAATTGACGATGAAGTCGCCGGCGGGAAGCGGCCCTGCCGGTCGAAGCCCCCGGCGCGCCGCCTGCTCGAGGACGAGGAGGGCGAAGGCGGGCAGCTCCGTCTCCGGCGCCGCGTCGGCGACTCCGGCCCCGCGGGGCGGTCGCACGTGCCGCACCAGCGCGGCGCGGCGGACGAACGCGTCGATATCGTTGTCGAAGTTCGCGAAGCCGAAGCCGCAGGGCAGGCGCTCCGCGGCGGGCTTCGCCCCCGGTCGGGGCGGCGGCGGCGCGGCGCAGTCGGCGGTGGGCGCGCGGAGGTCCTTGATCGGGGGGTTGAAGTCGAGCTTGGTGAACTCCGCTTCCCGCGTGGGCGTGTAGGCGGCGGCGAGCACGACGTTCGCCGCCCGGGCGAGGGCGGCGCTGAAGGCGGCGTCGTCCTTCGGGCCCCGCGCGGACTCTTCCGCGAAGAGAATGTCGAAGCCCACCGCGAGCGGCTTGCCGCGGCTCACGATGTCGAGGAGGCGAGCGTGCTCGGCCCGCGCCCAGGGCCAGGCTCGATCAAGGGCATCGAAGGAGTCGTCGTCGATGGTCACGATGACGATGGGCGCGGACGCGGGCAAGGGGCCGCGCAGGTCGAACTGGCTATCCAGCGCCTTCAGCTCGGCGATGCGGAAGTAGCCGAGTGGATCCAGCCAGGCGGCGAGCAGCACCACGAGGCCCAGCAGGCCACCGGCGACGAGGTGCCGCGCGGTCGGGCCGAGGAGCTTCACCGCGGCCAGCCTAGCACGCGGGTCGGGGCGCCGAGCATTCTTGGTGGCGATGCGGGGGGCGCGCTAGAGTGATGGCGTGAAGTTCGGGACGCTGATCCGGATCGTGGTGTTCGTGGCGGTGTTCGGCTGGGCGGGCTACACCGCGGCGATGATGGCGTACGACTACTTCACGACGTCGGGCATGGTGGGCCAGTTCGTCGTGGACGCCGTCACCAAGCGAAAGGCCGTGGTCGCTGCCGGCGGCAGTCCCGGCGCCATGCAGGAGATCGCCACCGATGTCCGCAACATGATCCTGAGGGAGTCGCGGCGCCAGCAGATGGGCCTCGACGAGTCCTCGCTCCGTGTGACCCCGGCGCCGTACGCCGTGCAGGTGGAGATGGAGTGGAAGCATCCCGTGACGCTCTACGGCGACACGCGCCTCTTCGACATCACGCTCTGGATGGATCGCACCTTCGATACGGGCTTCTAGCCCACCACTTTTGGTTCCCAGCCGCGCAGAACTTTCTGCGCGGAAAGTTTCTCGACGGGGCCATCCGTCCGTAACCCTCGATTCAAGAAGTCCAATCGCCCCTCCAGGCCGTGGCCTCGGGACCGGAGCCCCGTAGTTCGGCGGTGCAAATCCATCATATGGTGAGCATGATTGGATAGTTATAGGCCGGTCACGCCCCGTCTCGGTCGCCCCCCTTTACATCGCCTCCATCGGTGTGGGAGCCATCACGGTAACTCCTCGGAATCGCGGGGGTCGTTGGTGTGGCACACGGTGTGCTCTTGCCTGTGGGCAGGAGGAGCCACAGATCATGACGAGATCGATCAAGCCCATCATCGGCGGGGCGCTGACTCTCGCGCTCGCAGCGTGCGTCGCGGTCATGCCGGCCACGGCCGCCACGGTCCTGACCTTCGAGGGCATCGGGAACCTGCAGCCGGTCGGCGACTACTACAACGGCGGCGCCGGCGGCAACCTCGGCATCTCGATGTCCGCCAACAGCTTGGCCATCATCGACGCCGACGCCGGCGGCTCCGGCAATATCGGCGGTGAACCGTCACCCAGCACGGTCCTGTTCTTCCTGCAGGGTCAGGCCGCCATCATGAACGTGCTGAACGGCTTCGACACCGGCTTCTCGTTCTTCTACAGCGCGATCAACCAGCCCGGCTCGCTCCAGGTATTCGACGGTCTGGATGGCACCGGCAACGTGCTCGCGAGCCTGGACCTTCCGCTCACCCCGTTCAACGGCGCGCCGGATCCCAGCGGGCAATTCAGCCCCTTCCTCCCCATCGGGGTGGGGTTCGACGGTATCGCCCGCTCCGTCGCCTTCGCCGGAGTCGAGGACCAGATCGCCTTCGATGACGTCACGTTCGGCTCGGTGACTCCCGGGCCCCAGGCCGTCCCCCTTCCCGGTAGCCTGATCCTCCTCGCCGCGGGGGGACTGGGCGTGGCCGCCGTCCGCCGGCGGCGTGGCCGGCAGGGGTGAGATCCTAACTCACAGGCAGAAAAGGGCTAATCGGGCGCCGACCCCCGCGGCGCCCGTAGTCTTTTCGGCACCCCTTTTGCTAAACTTTTGGTCATGAGCGGCGCGCGCCGGCTCCTGAGGGACAGCCGGGGGGTCTCGATCATCGAGGTCCTCATCGCCGCGCTGCTGCTCGGCATCGCCACCGCCGGCGTGACGTTGATGTTCGGGACCGGCCAGGCCTTCATTGTGGGTGAGGGGGACAATCGCGTGGCGCTGGCTCTGGCGCGCCAGGCCGTCGAGCAGGTGCGCGCCTCGGGCTTCGGCCCCACCATGGGCGCCGATCCCCGCGAGGAGCCGACGTTCAACGCCACCGCGTACGGCACCACGCATCCCGGCTACGAGCGCAGCATCACCATCGCGTCGGTGTGCGCGAATGACTTCCTGCCCGCGTGCTCGCCGCCCACGCCCATCGAAGCCAAGCTCGTCACGGTGACGGTGCGCGCGATCGGGGGTGTCCAGGGCACCAACGTGGCCGCCTCGCCCGTCGTGCTTCGCTCGGTCATGGTGCTCAAATGATCGCGCGCGGTGCTGCGCTCGCGCGCGATCGTCGAGGGCTGACCCTCGTCGAGGTGCTCGTGGCGACCGCGATCTTCGCCATCGTGGCCGTGGCCATCGGCTCGTTCTACGTCTCGACCCAGCGCGCGTTCGACTATGGAAGCGCCCAGGCCTTCGCGCAGCGACAGGGGACGCTGCTGCAGGAGGAGCTCCAGCGGCGGCTTCAGCGCGCGGTGGACTTCTCGGTGACCGCGTGCGGATCGGGCACCGCGACCGCCTCGGTGCGGTATGCCCTTCCGGACGGGACGCAGTGGTGCCTGCATCAGGATCAGAAGCTGGGCGACGACTTCCCGCAGCTCTATGTCTGCAGTCTCAACGGCGCGATCCCGCTGGTCAGCGGCGGTGTCGGCTGCGACTCGGGCTCCGCGCGCAGCCTCACCGCGCAGTCCCAGAACATCAGCGAGACGGCGCAGCGGCTGGGCACCGAGCTCCGCGTCGCCAACACGACCTTCCTGACGGTCTCGACGGTGAACGGGACGCCCATCGCCGGCCGCGCGCTCGACGTGCGCTTCGACCTCTACGACGGCGCCATGTACCGGGTCAGCGGCGCCTACACGGGCATGCGCTTCGGCTTTACGACGACGCTGAGGAACTGATGCCCGCCCCCCGGTCCACGCTCGAGCGGCACGTGCTCGACGAGCGCGGCAGCGTGCTCCTGATGAGCATCGTGCTCGTCTTCGTGATGACGCTGCTGGGTCTCGCCCTCTTCGACCTGGGCGCCATCGAGAATCGGATGTCGCTCGCCAGCCAGGCCGATCTCCGCGCCTTCGAGGTCGCCCAGGCGGGCATCGAGCGCGCGCTGCGCGAGCTGCAGGATGGCTTCGTGGGCGACGCCGCCGGGAGCGAGAGCTGGGCGGACAATGACGGCGTGCGGGCGCCCATCTGCTCCCCCTCCTGCGCCACCGGCGTGTACCGGCCGATGACGCTGGCGAACACGACCTTCCCCGGCGGCGGCAGCTTCGCCGTCGAGATCATGCTCATCACGGTCCCGGAGGCGAACGCGACCTCCCCCTATCCGATCGGCCTCAACTGCTTCCGGAATGCGGCCAACGTGTGTACCAATCTCGTCTTCGTTCGGAGCACGGGAACGGTGACGGACAGCCCGGCGGGTGGCGCGACATCGCCGGCGCCGGCCGGCTACACCGCGCGGAAGACGCTGCAGGTGGTGGCCCGGGCGTACGCGCCGTCGGTGCTCGCCAACGGGCTGGTGGCCGGCACGCCGAGCGCCCAGCAGCCCGTGAACGGCAACGTCCTGATCGCCGGCTCCGCGCACGTGCTGGGGAGCCCGGTGGGCGCGCTGCCCGCGATCGATTGGAACGGTGCCGGGACCGGGTTCGTCAACCACCTCGGCACGCTCGCCCCCGCCGCGCCCGCCCCCGACGCCGAGATTCTCCGCCGGCTTCCGCCGCAGCAGGCGGTGTGCACCCCGACCGCGACGCCCTGCGCCGCCCCCAACGTGTACTCGCTGGGGGCGGATGTGCAGATCGCCCGCCCCACCGCGACGGCCGCGATCACGCTCGCGGGCGGCGCGGTCATCGGAGGGGCCGCCGGCGCGGCCTACGCGACGGGCGGCAGCGGCCCAGGCTCGCTGGCCGGCAAGGGCCCTCTCGACGCCATCTACGTCGCCGACGGCTGCCAGAACAGCACGTGCAGCGACAGCTACGCGGTGACGTCGCCCTCGCAGCTGCCCGTCGTGGACTTGGGCGCGATCGGCCGCGCGTACCCCGAGAATCCCGTCGCGCCGTTTCCGCTGCTCACCGGCGCGAACCCCGTCGCCATCGGCGCGGGCACGTACGCCAACCTGCAGACGTACTTCTCGACGCGCGCGGCGGACCTCAGCGGCAATCTCAACACGGCGGGCCGCCCCGGTCACTCCGGGGGCCTCTTCGCCAATACCGCCAACTGGAACACCCCCAACCCGCCTTCCGGCGGGAACTTCACGAACAAGAACGGCGCGGCGCGACGCGGGCGCATCTGCTGGAACCGAGCCAACGGGGTGCTGACCTTCGGCATCACCGGGACGGGCACCACCACCAATCCCTGCAATACTCCGGCGACGGCCGCCGATCCGCTGCTGGTCTACAACACGAACGCGGCCGGGTGGCGCATCACGCGCAACGCCTTCGCCGGGCGCTCGAGCGCGCAGTGCGCGGGCACCACCCAGATCTGCTACAACGGCGCCGCGGTGATCTATAACGTCAACTCCGTGATGCTCGAGGAAGCGGTCACCAGCGCCTGCCTGACCGGCTCCAATCCCACCTGCACGGGCGAGAAGTTCCCCACCAACGAGCTCATGGTCCTCCTCACGCCGGGCAACGTCACCGTGAGCGTCACCACCACCAGCGTCCCCCGGGTGATGGCCATGCTCTATGCGGGGACGGACTTCATCGCGCGGAGCTCACCGGGCGGCACGATCACGCGGATCGTCGGGGGTGTCGCGGCGAGCCGGTTCTGCTTCGGCGGGGGCGGTACCTGCCCGGGTGGCCCCAGCAACCATCCCGAGGTCATTCAGGCCCCGCTGAGCGGGGCCTCGGCGAGCCTGTCGCCGGTCGGAGACAGCCGGTCGCTTCCCGAGGAGGTGCTGGCCCTATCGCCGTCGATCAACGGCCAGGCCCCCCGGCATTGGCGGGTGGAGAGCGTGCCCCGCCTCTGGCTGGAGTGCCGACCGAGCTCCGGCGCCCTGCCGACCACCCCCACCGGAGTCTGCAGCTACTAGTCCCGGCTCGAGCGTCTCCGGGGCCCCCCGGGGAACCGCCGTTTTTCGGCAGTCCCGCCCGGTATTCCTTGGGTGCCAGCAACTTACGTTGCTAAGATCGAGCACCGTGGTGTGTCCATCGGGGCATGAATCTTAATTTCCTTCGCCGACAGCGGGTGGTCGGCCTGGATGTGGGACACGGCTCCGTCAAGGCCCTCGCCCTGGAGCGCCGGGGCTCTCATGATCTCGTGGTCGGCCGGGGACTCGGCCGGATCGAATCCACCCTCGACAATCGCCAGATCTCCCAGGCCATTCACACCGCGCTGGCCGCCGCCGGGGCCGGGGGCGAGCCCGTGATCGCCGCCATCGGCGGGCCGGAGATCATCATCCGGCAGGTCTCGCTGCCGCCCCTGCCCCCGGGCCGCATCATCCCGGCGCTGGAGATCCAGCACCGCGAGCTGGGGCTGCTCCCCCCGGGCGAGTCGGTGCTGGACGCGCAGGTGCTCCGACAGTCCAAGGACGGCGTGGGTCAGGACATCCTGTCCATCAGCGTGCCGCGCGCGCTCGTGGAGGAGCGGAGCCGCATCCTGCAGGCGGCGACGGTGCGCGTCCAGGTCCTCGACGTGGAGGCCCTGGCCCTCCTCAACGCCGCCCTCTACATCACTGGGCTCGAGGCCGGGGAGCTCCTCGTGCTCCTGAACGTCGGCCGCCTGTCCTCGACGCTCTGTCTCTTCAGCGAGCAGGGACCGGTGGTGGCCCGCTATCTCGACGTGGGCGCCGAAGCCTTCACCGAGCAGCTCCGCGTGACGTTCGGGACCGCCCCCTCGTCCACCGAGTCATTCCTGCGCGCCATCCCCGCCGCGGATCTACCACGCGCGCAGCTCGCCTGCCGCGAGCTCATCGAGCGCATGGCGGCTGACATCCGCCTGTCGCTGAACTTCTATCGTACGGAATACGATCGGGACAGCCTGCCCCGCTACGCCATCGGCGGCTGGACCGATCTCGCCGCGCTGCCCCGCTGGCTCGCCGAGCGGGTCGGCATCAGCGCGCCGCTCGAGCTCATGGACCCGTTCAAGGCTGTCGAGGTGCGCCTCAAGGCGAGCATGCCCGCCCCCGGCGGCGAGGTCCCGGGCCCGCAATACCTCCAGGCCTTCGGCCTGGCGCTGCGAGGCTTATGACCCGCCGATTCACCGTCGACCTCCTCCACCCCGGCCAGCTCGCGCTCACGTGGCAGGAATGGTTCATCGGATCCCAGGGCCAGCGCCACCTCGCGCTGGTGGCGATGGTGGGGCTCTCCCTGCTGCTCCTGCTCGTGGTCATCGGCATCGCGCCCGTGTACTGGCGCCTGTCCACCGACCTCGCGGACATCCCGCGACTCCAGCGCGATCTCGCGGCCTCGGAGGGCGACCTGAATCTCCTGCGCGCCAATCTCCAGGCCCTCACGGTGGAGGCGCGCCGGCAGGTCCGCTGGGCCGAGCTTCTCGGAGCGCTCAGCGAGCACATTCCCGCCACGCTCAAGCTGCAGGCGATCGAGGCGAGCCGTGCCGCGGCGCCGGGCGCGCCGGGGGCGCCCCCGCCGCCTCCGGACGCAAAAGCGGAGGGCACGCTGCGCATCGAGTCGGTGACGCCGGTGCGCCCGGGCAGTGCCCCGCTGGTCGACACCGCCCAGTTCATGGCGGCGCTGATGCGCGATCCCGCCGTCAACAAGCGGTTCCAGCTCAAGAGCTGGGAGATCAAGCCGCCCACCGGCGCGGCCGCGGAGGACGACGCGTACCTCTCCATCACCATCACCCTCATGGAGCGCGCGCAGTGAGGGGCCGCCAGCTCGGCCTGGTGTGGATCGCGGTGGTGGGCGTGCTGATCCTCCTGAACCTGGTGGCCTTCTACGAGTGGCGATCGCTGGCGACCCGAGGCCGGCGCATCACCACGGAGCGGGCGAACCTGGGCGAGGCGATCCGCGCCAAGGAGGGCGAGATCGTCGGCCTCATGCGCGACAACGCCCTGCTGCTCCGGGAGATGCAGTGGAGCTCCTCGGGGGGCGACCCCGCCGCCTTTCTCACCCGGCTGGGGGATCTCGCGCGCGAGAAGCGCATGAAGGTGATCGGGATCGGCCCCCTCGAGCGCTCGGCGACCGCGCAGTTCAACAAGTCGTGGCACACCATCCAGGTGGTGGCGCCCTACCGGGAGCTGCGCGAGCTCGCCGCGCGGGTGGAGGCGGAGAAGGGGATTCTCGAGGACGTGAGCGTGGCGACCCCGCGCGACGCCGGTCGGGCTGGCGCCCCGCGCGCCGACGAGATCGAGGCGCGCTTCAAGATGACCGCGCTGGAGCTCAC
>DATEDO010000166.1:0-4194 GCA_035281625.1 Candidatus Methylomirabilota bacterium | reverse complement strand
GGGCGCGGTCGCCCCCGAGGGCGCGCCCGCGCGCATCGTGGGTGAAGACCCGCCGCGTCCGGAGTTCAGGATGAAGAGCGCTCCGCCCAGCACCACGAGGAGGATCACGCTCACGAACACGGGGCCGCGTCCGAGCCCCGCCGCGCGCGGCTCGAGCGGGCCCGGGGAGGCGTGGGCGGGCTCGCCGATGAGATCGCGATAACGGGAAAGCGCCTCCGCGGGATCCGTCTGGAGGAACTCGCAGTAGGCGCGGATGAAACCCTTGACGAACACGGGCGCGGGCAGCGAGGGCAAGTCTTCGGCCTCGAGCGCTTCCAGATGGGCGCGGCCGACCCGCGTGGCGCGCGTGACCTCGTCCAGGGAAACGTCCTTGGCCGAGCGCAGCTCGCGCAAGTAGACGCCGAGAGAGCCCATGGTGGGAAACCTCACCATTTACTCTAAGCCTCCCCCGGCGGAACAGTCAACGAGGAGGCGACGTTACGCTTCGGTCAGCTGGACGGAAACCAGCCGGGAGAGCCCGGGCTCCTCCATGGTCACGCCGTAGAGCACATCGGCGGCCTCCATGGTCTTCCGGTTGTGGGTGATGACGATGAACTGGGTCTGCGTGCACAGCTCGCGCAGAACACGGAGGAAGCGGTGAATGTTGGCGTCGTCGAGCGGCGCGTCGACCTCATCCAGCACGCAGAAGGGGCTCGGGCGGAAGTAGAAGATGGCGAAGAGCAGCGCCAGCCCGGTGAGAGCCTTTTCCCCGCCGGACATCAGGCTCACCGCCTGGAGGCGCTTGCCCCGCGGCTGGGCCATCAACTCCACGCCCTGCTCGAGCGGATCCGCCTCGTCGCCTTCCTCGGGCTCGACCATGCGCAGCTCGGCGCGGCCGCCCTCGAAGAGCCGCTCGAAGATCTCACCGAAGTGGCGATTGATCTGATCGAACGCCTCCTGGAACCGCTCCTGCGCGGTGCGCGTCATCCCCCGCAGCGCCCGCTCGAGGTCCTTGATGGAACCGGTGAGGTCGTCGTACTGGGTCCGGAGGAAGCCGAGCCGCTCTTCGAGCTCGCGGTACTCCTCGTCGGCCACGAGATTCACGGGCCCCATGCCCTCGAGCTTCTCGCCCAGCTCCTCGTGGCGGGCACGGAGCTCCTGCGGCTCGCGGGCGGGATCGTGGGCGCCGAGCAAAGCCTCGACCCCATCCACGCCGTGGCTGCGACGAGCCTCCTGCAGCAGCTCCTCCCGGCGCACCCGGCCCTCGGTCGCCTGCAGCTCCAGATCGTGGATGCGGCTCACCAGCCGCTGGCGCTCCGCCTCGGCCGCGCGCAGCTCCATCTCGAGCGCCTGGCGCTCCGCCACCTGCGCCTGATGGCTTTCGGCGGTTTCGCGCACCTGGCCTTCGAGCCGGTCCCGGTCGAGCACCGCGTCGCGGGCGCGCCCGTCGGCACGGCCCACCTCGCCGGTGAGCTCGGCCCGGCGCTCCGCGAGCTGTGCCCGCCGCCGCGCCGCCGCGTCGATCCGCTCGCCCGCCTCGCGCCCCAGCTCTTCCAGACGCGCGATGTCGCGGGCAAAGCTCTCCACGCGCTCCGCCACTGCGGCCACCTGCACGCGGGCCTCGCCGATCTCGGCGGCGAGCGCCGCGTCCGCCCGCTCCGTCGCCTCCACCTCGCCGCGCAGGACGCCCAGCGCGGCCTCGAAGCCTGCCTCGCGCTCGCGCGCCTCGGCGAGCGCCGCGCTCACCTCGGCGAGGCGGCGTCCCGTCTCCGCCTGCTCGGCCTCGATCTGGGCGCGCTCGGTACCGAGGGTAGCCAGGTAGCGCTCCAGCCGCTCGGTTTCGCGCTCCGCCGCCTCCAGGTCCTTGTCCCCGGTGAGCCGCTCCGCCTCGCGGGTCTGCACCGAGCTGGTGAGGGCGGACTCCCGGACGCGGAGATCCGCCAGCACGCCGTCGAGCGCCTCCAGGCGGGCGCGCTCGCGCTCGACCTCGGCTCCGGCCGCCGCGACCTCCTCGCCCAGCGAGCGAATGGCGCGCTTGCGGCGCAGGATCGAGTGATCCTGGGCTTCGCGATCACCGTCGCGCCGCCCCCCGCTCAGCCGCCCGGTAGGGGTGAGCACCTCGCCGCCCGGGGTGACGTACGTGGCGACCACGCCGTTGCGGCGCCACAGGCGCTCGGCCTGATCGAGGTGTTCCACCACGCCCACGCGGCCCAGGAGATACCGGAGCAGATCGGGGCGAGGCCCACCGACGAGGCGGGACGCCCAGCGGACGTCCACGGAATCCTCGTAGGGATTCGGGCCGCCGGGCAAAGTCTCGAGGGGCAGGAAGGTGGCGGGGCCGGTGGCCTCGCGCTCGAGGTAGCCGAGCGCGGCGCGCGCGTGCTCGAAGCGCTCCACCACGATCCACTGCAGGCGCTCGCCGAGCACTCCCTCCACCGCCGCCTCCAGCCCGGACGGCACCTCGAGGAGATCGGCGACCGTGCCCACCACGCCGTGGAGGATGCCGTTGGCCGAGAACACCGCGCGGACGCCGGCGCCATACCCCTCACGCTCGCGCTCCAGCTGCTGCAGCGCCTCCAGCTGCGACTCCTTCGCGGCGAGGCCGAGTCGCAACTCGCCCAGGCAGACCTGGAGGCGCGCCCGCTCCGCTTCGCTCTCCTCGCGCTGCCCGAGCACCTGCCGCCGCTCCGTCTCGAGCAGCGAGAGCTGCTGGCCCGCGGCGCGCCGGCGCTCTTCCACCCGGAGGCGCCGCGCCGCCACCGCGTCGGCCTCCGCCTCCGCCTGCGCGGACTCCGCGGCCAGGCGGGCGAGCGCGCGCTCGTGGTTGAGCCTCCGCTCACGTAGCTCGCCGTCCTCGCGGGTGAGCTCGGCGCGGCGCCCCGCCGCACCCACCTGCTCCAGCCGGAGGGCGTCCAGGCGCGCGCGCCGCTCCTCGACCTCCCGCCGAGCGGCCTCCACCCGCTCCTCGAGGTCGGCGAGGCGCGCCAGCCAGTCGGCGTGGCGCTCGCGGCCGTCGCCGAGGGCGCGGACCTTGTCGTCGTGCTCGACGGAGAGGGCCACGCGCCGCTCGCCGATGGCGCGGATCTCGCCGCCCAGCCGGCCGTCTTCCTCGTCGGCCTCGCGGATCTGCACCAGGAGCTGCTCGCGCCGCTCGATGAGGCGCTCCGCCTCACCCTGCATCTTCTGGACGAGCTGGCGGAGGTCGGCGAGTCGGAACTCGGTCTCCTGAATGGTGGCGCTCTGGAGAGCCTGGCGCGAAGTGAGCCCCGCGTGCTGGACCGTCCGCTCGTCCTGCTCGAAGCGCAGCCGCTCCATCTCCCGGGTGAGCGTGTCGTGCCGCGCGCTCAGCGCAGCGAAGTCAGCGGCCAGCATGGCCAGCCCGAGGGCCTGCTTCTCGGCGTGGAGCGCCTTGTACTGCTGGGCCTTCCGGGCCTGCCGCTCGAGCGAGCCCAGCTGGCGGCGCACCTCGTCCATCACATCGCGCACGCGTTGGAGGTTCTGGCGGGTGGCGTCGAGCTTGCCCTGGGTCTCCGACCGCTGCTGCTTGTAGCGGGCGATCCCGGCCGCCTCCTCGATGAAGACCCGCCGCTCCCAGGGCTTGGCGGTCAGAACGTGGTTGAGCCGCTCCTGGTCCATCAGGGCGTAGGCCTTGGGATTGACGCCGGTGCCCGCGAACAGATCCTGGATGTCGCGGAGGCGGCACGCCGACCTGTTCAGCAGATACTCGCTCTCCCCTGTGCGGTAGAGGCGGCGCGCCACCGCCACCTCGCTCCAGGGGACCCCGAGGCTTCCGTCGTTGCCGAAGAGGAGGCCGACCTCGGCGAGGCCGGTGGACTTGCGCGAGGCGGTCCCGTGGAAGATGACGTCTTCCATCTTCTGGCCGCGCAGCGTCTTGGGGCTCTGCTCGCCGAGGGCCCAGCGAACGGCGTCGGCCACGTTGGACTTGCCGCAGCCGTTCGGACCGACGATGCAGGTGATGCCGGGAAGGACGCGAACCTCGGTCTTCTCGGCGAACGACTTGAATCCGTGGAGGATGATCTGTTCGAGCCGCATGAGCGCGCCCGCAGGCGCTACTCACTGTTACCACACGGCCGTCCGGGCCACCAAGAAAAAAACCCCAGCGATGGGGGATGCCGCCTCGGCGGCTACCAGATGTCGGAAGGGGGCTAGCCTCCGCCACCCATGAGGGCGTGGCACTTCTTGTACTTCTTGCCC
>DATEDO010000165.1:0-22754 GCA_035281625.1 Candidatus Methylomirabilota bacterium | reverse complement strand
CTCCTCCACGACGCCGCGCTGCCCGCCGTCACCGCGCTCGGGGCCGCCGGCGCGCTCCTCGCCACCGCGGGCGTCGTCGTGCTCCTGCGGGCCCGGCCGCGCCAGGGGTCCTCGCCTTGACTTGACCGGTGGCCCCCGGCTAGGCTCGTCGCACCCCAGTTCCCATGCGAATCACCGCGGTTCGTGCCTCCTGGCTGCGCGCCCTCATCCCCGCGGCGGCCGCCCATGTGAGCGACTTCGGGCGGAACGATTCGTTCAACATGTGCCTGGTCGAGATCGAGACGGATGCCGGCATCACGGGTCTGGGGGAGGCCAAGGCCGCCGTCGGCAATCTCGGCAACTATGCGGGAATCGTCGCGGTGATTCGTGAGGAGTTCGCGCCGCTCCTGATCGGCCGCGATCCCCGGGACATCACCGGCGCGTGGGACCTCCTCTACAACGGCACACGCGCCCACTACGCGGCCCGAGAGGGGCGCACCTTCCCCACCGTGGGTCGTCGGGGCATCACGCTGTCGGCGGTGTCCGGGGTGGACATCGCCCTCTGGGACATCCTGGGCCGCTCCCTCGGCGTCCCCCTCTGGCGCCTCCTCGGCGGCTGCTACCGCGAACGCGTCCCCGCCTACGCCTCCGGGGGTTGGGCGCCGGTGGGCGCCATCGGCAAGCAGATGCTGCAGTACGTGGAGCGGGGCCACCGCGCGGTGAAGATGCGCGTGGGCCTGCAAGACACGAGCGTGGACGACTCGGCGGCGCGGGTGCGGGAGACGCGGGAGACGCTCGGGCCCGCCGTGGGCATCATGGTGGACGCGCACGGGACATGGAGCGTGCGCGAGGCTCAGCGCTTCGCCAGAAAGGTGGAGGCCTGCGACCTCGCCTGGCTCGAGGAGCCGGTGTCGCCCGACAATGTCGCCGGGCAGGCCGAGGTGCGGCGCGCCACCGACATTCCCATCGCCGCGGGCGAGAGCGAGCAGACGCGCTTTGCCTTCCGCGAGATGCTGGAAGCGCGCGCGGTGGACGTGCTCCAGCCGGATCCGGCCATCGCGGGCGGGCTCACCGAGACTCGCACCATCGCCGCCCTGGCCGCCAGCCACGGCCTCACCGTGGCGCCCCATCTCTGGGGCTCGGCCATTCTCTTCGCGACCGGGTTGCACCTTTGCGTCTCCACGCCCTGCGCCACCCTCCTCGAGTACTCGCGCGGCGAGAACCCGCTGCTCAACGAGCTCGTGGAGGAGCCCATCGCCTTCGAGGACGGCCACGTCCTCGCGCCCACGGGACCCGGCCTCGGGCTCACGCTCCGGCGGGACTTCGTGGAGCGCGTGCGCGTGGCGGTCTGAGGCCGGCGATGGGGAGCGGCGGGCGCGTGCTCGTGACCGGCATGAGCGGCCTCATCGGCAGCGCCCTTCGCCAGCGGCTGGAAGGGCGCGTGCCGCTGAGAGCCCTCAACCGCCGCGACATCCCCGGCGTCGACTGCCGCCGCGGCGACATCGCCGACCTCGCCGCCATCGCGCCCGCCTTCATGGAGGTCGACGTGGTCGTGCACCTGGCCGCCGCCGCGGGCGGCAGCGTGCCGTGGGAGTCGATCCTCCAGAACAACCTCGTGGGGACCTACAATGTTCTCGAGGCCGCGCGTCGCGCCGGCGCCCGGCGGGTGATCTTCGCCTCCAGCGGCGCCACCGTGACCGGCTACGAGCGGGACGAGCCCTACGCCTCCCTGGTGGCGGGGAAGACCGCCGGCCTCAGCGGCTGGCCGATGCTCACCGAGGCGGCGCCGGTCCGGCCGGCCGCCCTGTACGGGGTGAGCAAGGTCTACGGAGAGGCGCTGGGTCGCCAGTACGCGGACGAGCATGGCCTCTCCGTCCTGTGCATCCGCATCGGCCGGGTGAAGGCCGAGGACCGTCCGACGACAGCGCGCGACTTCTCGGTCTGGCTCAGCCAGCGCGACTGCGTGCAGATCATCGAGCGCGCGATCCACGCGCCCGCCGACCTCCGCTTCGGCGTCTTCTTCGCCACCTCCGACAATCGCTGGAGCTACCGCGATCTCGGTCACGCGCGGAAGACGCTCGGCTTTCAGCCCCAGGACCGCGCCGAGGACCACCGCTGATGCCCGTGACTCGCTCCTATCTGGCCGATTTCGCGGACACGCTGCGCGACAAGGCGGCCGTGATCGACGATCGCCCGGGCGCGCCCCTCACCACCTGGACGTTCGCCGAGCTGAACGGCCAGGCCAATCGCCTGGCTCACGTGCTCCTGAGCCTCGGGGTGAAGCCGGGCGAGAAGGTGGTCTGGTGCGGGCCCAACTCGCCGGGCGTGCTCCGGGTCGTCCACGCGCTCCCGAAGATCGGCGCGGTCATGGTCCCCCTGAACTACCGCTTCACCGCGGACGAGGCGGCCTACGTCATCCACGACTCGGACGCGGTGGTGGTCTACGCCGACGCCGAGCAGGCGGCCCTCCTGGCGCGGATCCGCCAGGCCGTGCCGCAGGTGCGGCACATCCTCGTGTACAGCGGGCCCGCCGGGCCCGGGATGCTCTCCGCCGAGGCGCTCCTGGCCCGCGCCCCGGACGCCGAACCCCAGGTGGACGTGCCCGCAGGTACGCCGGCGAGCATGCTCTACACCTCCGGGACCACCGGCCGTCCCAAGGGGGCGGTGCGGCTGCCCACCGACCCGAGCCAGGCCCGTCCGCTCCTCGAGGTGTGCGGCAACCGGCCCGACGACGTCTACATCACCACCGGGCCGCTCTATCACTCCGGCCCGCTCGGCTACATGGGGCTCGGCCAGCGCCTGGGCAATACGGTGGTGCTCCAGCGCCGCTTCGACCCCGAGGACTGGCTGCGTCTGGTGGCGAGGTACCGTGTCAGTATGACGTTCTCCGCGCCCGCCCCCATCCGGCTCATCTGCGCTCTGCCGGACGAGGTGAAGCGGCGGTACGACGTGTCCAGCATGAAGCGCATGGTGGCGAACGCGGCGCCGTGGTCCATGGCCCTCAAGGAGGCCTACATGCGCGACTTCGGCGAGGACTCGCTCTGGGAAGTGTACGGCTCGACGGAGCTGGGCGTGGACACCGTGCTCGCCCCCGACGATCATCGCGCGCGTCCCGGCTCCTGCGGGCGCGCGCTGCCCAGCGTGGAGATCCGCCTCTACGACGAGGCGGGCAACGAGATCCGGGAGCCCGACGTGCCCGGTGAAGTGTTCGTCCGCGGTCCCAATACCTTCGTGGGTTACTACAAGGCGCCGGACGCCACGCGCGCCGCCCAACGTGGGGACTTCGCGTCGGTGGGCGACATCGCCTTTCGCGACCGCGACGGCTACTACTACATCTGCGACCGCAAGAGCGACATGATCATCTCCGGCGGCATGAACATCTATCCGGCCGAGATCGAGGCCGTCCTCGAGCGACACCCCGACGTCGCCGACGTGGCGGTATTCGGCATCCCCAGCGAGGAATGGGGAGAGAGCGTTCACGCGGTGGTGGTCGCGCGCTCCGGACGCGCGCTCACACCCGAGGACGTCATCACGTTCGCGCGCAAGGACCTCGCGGGCTACAAGACGCCGCGCTCGGTCACCTTCGCCGCGGAGATCCCCCGCACCGGCTCCGGCAAGATCCTCAAGCGCGTGCTGCGCGAGCCGTACTGGCAGGGGCGCCGCGCGCGCGTGTCCTGAAAGGAGCATCCCATGAAGCGCCTCGTGCTCGTCGCGCTCGCTCTGTTGCTGTTCACCGTTCCCGCGCTCGCCCAGGACACGCCGCGCGCCGGCGGCGTCCTCAAGGCGGCCATGATCGGGGAGCCGCCGTCGCTGGATCTGCACTGGACCACCGCGGTCATCACCCAGCAGATCACCTGGCATGTCTACGAGACGCTGTACACGTACGACAGGAATCTCCAGCCCGTGCCCATGCTGGCGGAGAGCCATACCGTCTCGGACGGGGGGCGCCGCTACACCATCACGCTCCGGAAGAACGTGAAGTTCCACAACGGCCGGGAGATGACTTCCGCCGACGTGGTGCCGTCGCTCCAGCGCTGGGGGAAGATGTCCACCACCGGCAAGGCGCTCTGGAAGGGCGTGGAGGCGGTGGAGGCCAAGGACCCCTACACCGTGGTGATCCACCTGAAGGAGCCCTCGGGCTCGCTCCTCTTCGGCCTCGGCAGCCCCAACAACGGCTCCGCCATCTATCCCAAGGAGGTCATGGCCGCCGCCGGCGAGGGTCAGATCAAGGAGTTCATCGGCACCGGCCCCTATCGCTTCGTGGAGCACAAGCCCGACCGGCACATCAAGGTCGCCCGCTTCAAGGACTACGCGGCGCGGAGCGAGGCCGCCGACGGCGGCTACGGCGGCAAGCGCGTGGCCTACTTCGACGAGATCCTCTTCATCCCGGTGCCGGACGAGGCGGTGCGGCTGGCCGGCGTGGAGACCGGCGAGTATCATTACGCCCAGACCATCAAGGCCGATCAGTACGACCGGGTGAGGTCCCTGCCCGCCCTCGAGCCCCAGGTCGTGAAGCCCTACGGCTGGATCACCGCCGTGCCCAATCACAAGCAGGGCGTGATGGCCAACAAGAAGGTGCGTCAGGCCCTCCTCGCCGCGCTGGACATGGAGCCCATCATGTCCGCCGCCATCGGCAACAAGGCCTTCTACCGGATCGACGGAGCCCTCTTCTATCCCGAGCAGGCGGCCTTCCACAGCCAGTCGGGCGTGACGGGCTACGGCCAGAAGAACCCGACCAGGGCGAAGGCGCTCCTCGCCGAGGCGGGCTACAAGGGCGAGCCGGTGCGCTGGATCACGACGAAGGAGTACGACTGGATGTACAACGCCGCCCTCGTCGCCAAGCAGCAGATGGAGGCGGCCGGCTTCGTGGTGGACCTGCAGGTGGTGGACTGGGCGACGCTGGTGCAACGCCGCAACAAGCCGGAGCTCTACGACATCTTCTCCACCGGCTTCACGCTGGGCGCGGACCCCGCGCTCGCCACGTCCATCCAGTGCAACTGGCCGGGCTGGTGGTGCAACGAGGAGAAGGAGCGCCTCGTCAGCGAGATGCTGCGCGAGACCGATCCCAAGAAGCGGAAGGCCCAGATCGAACGCGTCCAGGCCATCTTCTACGACGATGTCGGGCGCGTGAAATTCGGCGACTACTTCACGTTCCAGGTCACGCGCAAGGAGCTGCGCGGCTTCCGCTCGCAGCCGTTCCTGTACTTCTGGAACGCGTGGCTCGCCAAATAAGTTAAGTGGGCGTCTACGTCATCCGTCGCCTGATCGCCGTCATCCCGGTGATGCTGGTCGTGGCGACGGTGTCGTTCGTGCTCATTCGCCTGGCGCCCGGCGATCCCGCCAGCGTGATCGCCGGGCCCTACGCGAGCGCCGAGGACGTGGCGCGCCTTCAGCAGTCGCTGGGCCTCGACCAGCCCCTGCCCGTTCAGCTCGTGAAGTGGTGGGGCCGCCTGGCCCAGGGGGATCTGGGCGACTCCATCTTCCTCCGCCGCCCGGTGGTGGAGGCGATCCGCGAGCGGCTGGAGCCCACCCTGCTCCTCACCGCCTGGTCCATGGCGGTGGCGGTGCTCGTGGGCATCCCGGTGGGCGTGGTATCCGCCCGCCACCACAACAGCGTGGTGGACCAGTCGTTCATGACCCTGGCGCTCCTCGGTCTCTCCGTCCCGAACTTCCTCCTCGGCCTTCTCATGATCCTCTGCTTCGGCGTGTGGCTGGGCTGGCTCCCCGTGGCCGGCTACGCCCCCCTGGAGACGGGCCTCTGGCCGAATCTCCGCTCGCTCATCATGCCCGCCCTCGCCCTGGGCCTCGTCCAGTCCGCGCTCATCGCCCGCATCACGCGCTCGAGCATGCTGGACGTGCTGCGCGAGCAGTACATCCTGTCCGGCCGCTCCAAGGGCCTGTCGGAGCGGACCGTCATCTACAAGCACGCGCTGAAGAACGCCATCATCCCGACCCTCACCGTCATCGGCATCACCTTCGCCCTCCTCGTCGGCGGCGCCGTCGTCATCGAGACGGTGTTCAATATCCCCGGGCTCGGGCGCCTCATCATCTCGGCGGTGCTCCGGCGTGACTATCCCGTCGTGCAGGGCGTGGTGCTCCTCATCGCCGTAACCTATACCGCCATCAACCTGCTGGTCGACCTGGCCTACCTGGCCATCGACCCGCGCATCCGCTTTCGATAGATGCGGAGCCTCCTCACGAAGAACCTCGCGCTCCGCGCCTTCCTGCGCCGCCGCAGCGCGGTGATCGGCGCCGGGCTGGTGATCGCCAACGTGCTGGTGGCGCTCGCCGCCACTCCGCTCGCCGGCGTGGATCCCCAGGCCCTGGACGTCAAGGCGCGGCTGGCGAAGCCCACCGCGCAGCACTGGTTCGGCACCGATCACGTGGGGCGCGACGCGTGGAGCCGGGTGATTCACGGCGCGCGTCTCTCCATGATCGTGGGCGCCTCGGTGGTGGCGCTGTCCTTCGTGGGCGGCGTCCTGTTCGGCGTGCTCGGGGGCTACTTTCGTGGGCTCGACAACGTGCTGATGCGGGTGATGGATGGGCTCATGGCCTTCCCCGGCATCATCCTGGCCATCGCCATGATGGCCTCCCTCGGACCCAGCGTGCTCAACGTGATCGTGGCCCTGGGCGTGGTGTACATCCCGCGCGTGGCGCGCATCGTGCGCGGCTCGGTGCTGGTCATCCGCGAGACGCCCTATGTCGAAGCGGCGCGGGCGCTCGGCATCGGCGACGGCCGGATCATCGCGCTCCACGTCCTCCCCAATTGCGTCTCGCCCGTCATCGTGCAGGGCACGTTCATCTTCGCGGCCGCGGTGCTCGGGGAGGCCGCGCTCTCCTTCCTGGGCGTGGGCGTCCCGCCCCAGATCCCGTCGTGGGGCAACGTGCTCGCCGAGGGTCGCTCCTATCTCCAGCAGGCGCCCTGGCTCACCCTCTTCCCGGGCGCGGCGATCATGGCGAGCATCCTCGGCCTCAACCTCTTCGGCGACGGCCTCCGCGATCTCCTCGATCCCAAGCTGCGCGGCGTCTCCGGCGCGGCCCGCGAAAGCTAACCCGCCTTCGGGCACGCCCTGCCGCCTAGCGCGCCTCGCCCCCGCCCCAGCGGCCGACGCACGCCAGCGCGTCGGCGCGGCCCTGCTCGAAGGCTCGGCCGAGCGCCGGACCGTCGAAGTCCAGCGGACGGAGGAGCAGCGGCGAGGTCGGGGCGAGAAGCTGCACCTCCACCGCGGGGTGCTTGAGCCGCGCCAGCTCCACGTCACGTCGGATCTGATGGACCATGGCGGTCTCGAACGCCTCCTCGAGCAGTCCGCGCAGGGTCGTGGGGGGCTGTCCACGCTCGGCCGCCGCGTAGCTCTGCACGACGAGGACGCGCGTGAGGGGAACGCGTCCGTCCAGCGCCTCGAGGACGGGGGCGCGGGCCACGACGCCGCCGTCGACGAGCACCGCCCCCTCCACGGTGACGGGAGAGAACAGGCCCGGCACCGCCGACGCGGCGACGAGCGCGTCCACCGTCACCGTCCGGTTGTCGAACACGCGCGCCATCCGCCGCTCGAGGTCGGTGGCGACGACCCGCAGCGCCACCGGCGAGGCGCGCACCCGGTCCAGATCCACCACGCCCGCGATGAGGCTCCGGAGCGGTCGCGCGTCCAGCAGCGAGCCGGCCTCATCCAGGGCCAGCAGGGTCAGCCATCCCGGCAGGAGACCCGCGAAGAGCACACCGGGCCGGAGCGCATAGACCTGCTCGCGGCTGACGCTGCGCCAGAGCGCTTCCAGCCGGTCCAGGCGGCCGTCGGCGACCGCGGTGGCGTTGAGGGCGCCCGCCGAGGAGCCCGCGGCCACTCGCACCGCCACGCCCCGTTCCACGAGCGCCACCGCGACACCCGCCTCGTAGGCGCCCTTGGCCCCGCCGCCCGAGAACACGAGCGCGGTGGGCGCCCCCGGCCCGAGGGGCGAGGCCACGCACTGGGCGGCCACGGCGGCGGGCCGCAGCAGCGAGGCCACCAGCATCACCGCGACCGCGAGGTCCGACGCCCGCATCCGGCGGCCTAGATCGACGCGCGTCGGGCGCGCCACTCGCTCACCACCGCGTCCACCTCGAGGGCCGCCAGGCGCGTGGCGGGGCCCTCGGCGATGCGGCTGTTGACGCGCGCGATCTCGGCGTTGAGCGCGTTGACGCGCGCCCGCGCCTCCTCCTCGCCCCGCGCCTTCCACACCTCCTCGAGCCCCGCCTCGACCTTACGAAGGAGGTCGAGGGCCGGCGGCAGGACCGAGAGCTTCTCCCGCTCGAGCAGCTTCTTGACCCACCAGTCGGGATCATAGGGGGCCTCGATCCCGGGAATCGGGCGACCGGCGCCATCGAGCCGGTCGAACTCACCGGCCTGCTGCGCCTCCTGGATGAGCTCCTCGACCCACTCCCTGTAGCTTTTGCCGAGCGGCTTCCGCGGGGGCATGGAGCGAGTCTACCCGCGGTCGGCCCTTGCGGGTATGCTCTCGCCATGACCACGACCGACACGGACTGGACGGCATTCGACCGGCTGCGCGCGGGGCGCCGCCGCGAGCAGGTCGCGACCTTCATGGACTTCCTCCGCCGGGACAGCGTCAGCCAGGAGCCGGAGCGCGTACGGCTCTGCGCCGACTGGCTCGCGCAGCGCATGGCGGCGCTGAACCTCACCCCCCGCGTGATCGAGACCGGCGGCAACCCCGCCGTCTTCGGCGAGCGCCGCGTGGCGGGCGCCCGGCGCACGCTCCTCCTCTACTGCCACTACGACACCAAGCCGATTCCGCGCGATGGGTGGCTGCAGCCCTCGCCGGTGGAGCCGGTCCTCCGCGCCGGCCTCGCCGAGGCGGGCGCGCCCATCGTGCCGTTCGACGCGGTGCCGACCGACGCGCTCGCCGACCATCGCCTGTACGCGCGGGGCGCCTCGGACGACAAGGGCCCCATCTGGGCGCACCTGGAGGCACTCGCCTGCATGGACGCGGTGGGGTTGGCGCCGCGGGTGAACGTCAAGCTCATCTTCGACGGCGAGGAGGAGATCGGCAGCCCCTTCTTCGGGGCCTTCACCGAGAAGCATCGCGAGCTCCTCGCCGCCGATCTGGTGCTGGTCACCGACGGGCCCAAGCACGACAGCGGCCGGCCTACCGTCTCCGGCGGCGCCCGAGGCAACTTGAAGCTGGAGCTGGAGATCGAAGTGGCGCGGCGGGACGTGCATTCGGGGAACTTCGTGGTGGCGAACGCGGCGTGGCGGCTCAACGGGCTCCTGTCCTCGATGGCCACGCCCGACGGCACGCCGCTGATCGAGGGGCTC
This sequence comes from Candidatus Methylomirabilota bacterium, assembly GCA_035281625.1. Lineage (GTDB taxonomy): Bacteria > Methylomirabilota > Methylomirabilia > Rokubacteriales > CSP1-6 > DASRWT01. The sequence continues at coordinate 13,470 of DATEDO010000165.1, read as the reverse complement.
GAGGACGACGTGCAGCTCCCCACCGCCGCCGAGCGGGCCCTGATGGCCCGGATTCCGGTGGACTTCGCCGGGCTCGAGAAGGACCTGGGCGTGAAGCCGCCCGCCGATCTGCTCGATCGGCTCATGTTCCACCCCACCCTCACCATCCGCGGGCTGCACTCGGGCTTCCTCGGCAAGGAAGCGAACACCATCATTCCCCACCGGGCCACCGTGCTCCTCGACGTGCGCCTGGTGAAGAACCAGACCGTCGAGCGCGTGTACCAGCGCATCATCGAGCATATCCGCGCCCAGGGCTTCACCGTGCTGGAGGGCGACGAGCCCCTGAGCGACACGCTGAGGGGAAAGGCGGTGCGGGTCGTCGGTAAGGGCGGCTACGATCCGGCCAAGACGCCGCTCGATCTGCCCCTGTGCCGCGAGGTCATCGCGGCGGTGGAGCGCGCCCACGGCGACGAGCGGGCGCTGCTGCTCCCCACGCTGGGCGGCAGCGTGCCCCTCTTCGCCTTCGCCGACATCCTGAAGCTGCCGACCCTCGTGGTGCCCTACGCCAATGCCAACAATCGCCAGCACAGCCCCAACGAGCACCTCAGGCTCGATCACCTCTTCCAGGGAATGCGGACGACGGCCGGGCTGCTTCGCGATCTGGGTTAGCCTCGAGCCATGCCCGCGCGGCCGCGCGGAGCCGCGCGCGCTCCGCCTCGGGGAGCCCGACGGGATCGAAGCGGTGACGATAGTGGAGCGTGACCAGCGTCTCCAGCTCCGCGCGCGAGGCCGACACCGGCGGCAGGTCGGCCACGCGCTTCAGCCACGCCGTGGCGGGCTCCGCCGGGCGGCGGCTCAGCCCCAGCTCGGCGAGGCGCGCCTCCACCGCGTAGAACTCGGAGTCCAGGCCCGCGCGACCGCGCACCGGCGCCTCGCCTCCTCGTGCGGCGGCGGCGCGTCGCGTGCGCCGCCGGAAGAAGAGCCGCCACACCAGCACGACGGTCAGCGGGATGAGGAGCCAGCCGATCCAGCCCGCGAGGCCGGGGCGGCGCTCGCCATAGCGCCACCGGTCGAAGGCATGGCCGGCCCAGGCGAAGAGATCGCCCAGGGATTGCCACCGCGACGCGCTCGCCGCCTCCATCTCCGCCCACCCCGGCGGCGTGGTGTCGAGGTCGCGCCAGGCGCCGCCCACCCATACCAGGGCCCACGCGTGCGCGTGGCGGGCCCGCACCACCCAGCGGCCCTCGATCGGGCTCCACTCCTGCACCGAGTAGCCGACCGCGTAGCGCGCGGGAATGCCCGCGGCGCGGAGCAGGAGCACGGCGCCGGTGGCGAAGTACTCGCAGTGGCCGACGCGCGTGCGGCGGAGGAAGTCCTCCATGGCGGACACGTCGGGCTCCGGCGCGGCGCGCGACAGCGAGTAGCGGAACCGGTCGCGGAAGAAGCCTTGCACGGCCGCGACGGCCTCCTCCGGCGACATGTGTTTCAGGTCCAGCTCGCGCGCCACCAGGCCCGCCACCGCGCCGTCGGGAATGGGCAGGGCGAGATCGGTGTCGCCGGGCGGCTCGTCCAGCACCGACGCGGCGCCGGACTGCACGGTGTACGTGACGAGCCCCAGCCCCTCGTCCACCTTCACCGCGCCCAGGCGATTGCGCTCGACGCGCACGACGGTGAGATGGTCGATCTGGAAGGCATCCGGGGGGAGGGCGAGCACGCCGCGCCCGCGCCGCAGCGGGGCCGACACGGTGACGCGCGACCGCGCGGGGCCGCCCCCGCCGAGGCGCCACGTGGTGCCGTCCGCGTCGGGCAGCACGGGACCCCAGGTCGCGTCCACGGCGAGCCATGCCGGCGTGGCGAACACGTTGTAGGTGGCCTCGCGCAAGAGCGGGGGCGGACTTGCGTCGCGCGGCGCCTCCACGCGCAAGACGATCCTGTCGGAGAGCTTGAGCCGGCCGATGGAGCCGATGGCGGTGCTGCTCCGGAAGGGATCGGTGTCGCGCCGCATCCACTCCGCCAGCCATTCCAGCGCCACCGCCTCCACCGCGCGCTGCGCGCTGTGAAGCCCGGTGTGGGCCGCCCAGCCCAGCCCGGCCACCAGCGCGAGCAGCGTCAGCCATGCGAGCGGGCGGCCTCCCCGCGGCCGCGCCGCCCAGAGCGCGGCCCCGCCCAGCACGACGGCCCCCACGTAGAAGTACCCGCCTCGGACATTGGCGGCGCTCGCGGCCAGCACGCAGATGACGAAATAGGGATAGCGGAGGTCGAGGGTATGCGTGGCGGGCGTGCCCTCGGCATCGGCCTTCTTGCGCTGGCTCCAGAGGAAGATGCGGACGTCGATCCCGGGCGCGGTACTGTAGACCTGGCTGACCAGGAGCGGCAACACCACCAGCGGGAACCACTGGAACACGAGGGTGAGCACCCGCGGGGCGTCGGTCGTCGCGCCCAGGTAGACCACCAGCCCCACGAAGATGATGGTGCAGAGGTCGGAGACCCGATTGAAGTCCGACCGCGCCAGATCCCACCGCCACGGCACGAGCCGCGCGCCCTCGAGGACCGAGGCCATGAAGCACGCCGCCGGCCACAGCCCGGTCTGCCAGCCCCAGAACACCAGCGCCGCCGCCAGCAGCATCGGCGGCGGTGCCATCGCGGCAGGGGCAGCGACGCGGGTGTGTGGGCCCGTGTGGGCAATGGGCGGGTCTGGGGGAGGAGCGGTGCCCGCTCCCCCCCAGCCTGAAAAATCTGAAATCGGCGCTCCGCGCCGGTCGCCCGTCACAACCGGGCCAACCCTTCCGCAATGCGCCCGACCTGCAGTCGGTGTGGCCCGGTTGGATCCGCGCGATCCGGCTCGGCTGACGCATCGTCCCGCGTGATCATCAGCGTCAGCGTCGGCACCCCCGCCCCGCGCAACGCGTCCACGAAGGCGCGGCGCTCCGCGTCCCAGTCCAGGAGCACGCAGATGGCGCCCGACAGCTCCCCGCACCGCTCCAGCACCGCGGCGCGGAGCGCGGAGAAGGGCTTGCCCGCGCAGGGCTCCACGCCGGCCAGGACCTCCAGCATGCGGTCGGCGTGGGCCAGCCCCCGGCCGGCGGTGAAGCAGTAGGCCTGCGGCCCCACGAACATGAGATCGAGCAGCGAGTCCTGGGTGGGAATGGACACCGCGAACGAGGCGGCCACCGACACCGCCTCCTCGAAGCGATCGCCGGGCGCGCCGAAGGTATCGAGCACCAGCGCGTGCCGCACGAAGAATTCGTCCTGATACTCCTTGACGATGGGCTTGCCCGCGCGCGCCCAGCTTCGCCAGTGAATGCGCCGCAGCGGATCGCCCGGGCGATAGTCGCGCAGCGACGCGAACTCCTCGGAGTCCCCCACCGAGGCGGCCAGGGCCACACCGCCCCGCTGATATCTCCGCGCTCCGGGCAGGTCCAGGTCGGGCACGGGATAGCGGCGCGGCAGCACCACCAGCGATTGGGGCGCGGGCACGCGGATGAACGCGCGGAAGAGGCCGAAGGGATCGGGCCGGGCCAGGGTCACGCCCACGAAGCGCAGGCGCCCGCGGCGCGCCGGCCAAGCCTCCATGCGCACCTCCACCGCGCCGCCCGGCAGGATGGAGGGGATGGGCCGCTCGGGCAGGCGCGCGCCCCGGCGGCGCTCGATGAGCCACATCCAGCGCGGGTAGCCCACGGTCCGGTCGAACCAGTTCCGCCGCTCCTCGCCGGGCTCGCGCGCGGCGAGGAACTCCGGGAGCGTGGGCCGCGGATCGGCGGTGTCCTCGAAGAGGGAGAGACCGTCCTGCGCCGCCGTGCCGTCGTTCCTGACGTGGAGGCCGTAGGCGAGCGGCTCGCCCGCCGTCCCGAAGCGCGGCAGAGTCCGGCGCACCGTGAAGGCGCCGCGGAACGTGAAGCTCGCGAGCAGCGCCGCCGTGAGCAGGACCAGCAGGAGCGCGAACACCTGATAGGCCAGCGTGCGGTTGGTGTCGAGCCCGACCACCGAGGCGGCGAGCACTCCCCCGAGAACGAGATAGCCGGACCAGGTGAAGCGGCGGGACAGCCACTGCTGGACCACCCAGGTCCAGCGGAACGCGCGGAAGAGAAGGCGCCGCATGCCGCGCCGTCCGCGGCTAGGCGGGCACCGGCAGCGTCTTGACGATCTCTTCCACGATGCCCTGCGCGGTGACGCCCGTGAAGCGGGCCTGGGAATCGACCACCATGCGGTGCGCGATCACGGGCAGCGCCATCTCCTGCACGTGCTCGGGCGCGACGAAGTCGAGCCCGTCCACCAGGGCCAGGGCCTGGGCGGCCTTCATGAGGGCCAGCGAGGCGCGGGGGCTCGCGCCCAGCGACACGCCGGCGGCGGCGCGCGTGGCCTGGACGAGATCCACCACGTAACGCTTGAGCTCGGCGCTGATGCGCACCTCGCCGGTCCGGCGCCGCAGGGCCAGCACGTCCTCCACCGATACGCACGGGGCCAGGTCCTCGATGGGATGGCCGCGCTCCTGGGCGGAGAGGATCGCGACCTCGTCGTCGGGCGCCACGTAGCCCAGGCCGAACTGCAGCGCGAACCGGTCCATCTGGGCTTCCGGCAAGGGATACGTGCCGCGGAACTCCACCGGGTTCTGGGTCGCGATCACGAAGAAGAGCGCCTCCAGCGGATAGGTGGTGCCATCGACGCTGATCTGCCCCTCCGCCATCGCCTCGAGCAGCGCGGACTGGGTGCGAGGCGAGGCCCGGTTGATCTCGTCCGCGAGCAGCACGTTGGTGAAGATGGGGCCCCGGTGAAAGTGAAAGGCCTGGTCGCGCTGATCGAAGATCGATACGCCGAGGATGTCCGAGGGCAGGAGATCCGGCGTGAACTGGACCCGCTTGAACTGGGCGCCGATGGACCGGGCCAGCGCCTTCGCCAGCGTGGTCTTGCCCGTGCCGGGAAAGTCGTCGAGCAGGACATGGCCGCCGCTGGCGAAGGCCGCCAGCAGCTTGCGGATGGCGGCGTCCTGGCCCTTCATGACGCGGCCGATGCTCTCGGCCAGGCGCTTCGAGGTCTCCCGGGGCGGGCGCGGCGACGCAGAGGTCACCTGTTCAGGATGCGGCGGGCCTCACCCTTGGGTCAAGAAAACGCTGATCGGCTCGGTCCAGGGCTCCGGAGCCGCACCCGTTTCAGTCGGGAATTCGAGGATATCCCTCCGGATTGTTGAGATGCCACGTCCAGGCGGAGAGGATGATGTCCGCCAGGTCCGGGACGGCGGGCTTCCAGCCCAGGACGCGGCGGGCCTTCCCCGCATCGGCCACCAGCCGTGGCGGATCCCCCGCCCGGGCGGGCGCGGAGCGCAGGGGGATGGCCCGGCCGGTGACCGTGCGGGCCGTCTCGATCACCTCCAGCACCGAGGCTCCGGACCCGGTGCCGAGGTTCACGCAATCCGAGGCTCCGCCCGCACGGAGATAGTCCAGCGCCATGAGATGCGCCTGGGCCAGGTCGGCGACATGAACGTAGTCGCGGATCGCCGTCCCGTCCGGGGTGGCATGCTCGCGCCCGTACACCGTCACCTCGGGCATGAGCCCACGGGCCGCGGCCAGCACGTTCGGGATGAGATGCGTCTCCACCGCGTGGTGCTCGCCGCGGGTGGCGGTGGCGCCGGCGGCATTGAAGTAGCGGAGCGCCACCGACCGGAGGCCATAGGCGTGGTCGTAGGCGTGGAGCGCCGCCTCCAGGGCCAGCTTGGTCCAGCCGTAGGGATTGGTGGGCGATTGCGGCGAGGTCTCCAGCAGGGGCTCCCCGTCCCCTTCGCCGTAGGTGGCGCAGCTCGAGGAGTAGACCATGTGGCGGACGCCCGCCGACACCAGGCTCTCCAGCAATCTCAGCCCCTGCGTGACATTGTTCTCGAAATAGAGTCCGGGCGCGCTCACCGACTCCCCCACGTAGGCGAACGCGGCGAAGTGCAGACACGCCTCGATCGGATGCACCCGCGCGATCCCGCGGATCAGAGGGTCGTCGCCGACGTGTCCCCGATAGAAGGGCACGGCGGGGGCGACCGCCGCCCGGTGTCCCCGCGCGAGATTGTCGAGCACCACCACGTCCTCGCCCCGGGCACGCAGCGCCTCGACCACGACGCTGCCGATGTACCCGGCCCCACCGGTCACGAGCACGGCCACGGGAACGCCCTCAGGCGGCCAGCCGGCCGGCCTGCCGGAGCTGCCCGGCAATCCATTGATAGGTCCGCGCCAGCCCCTCCTCGAGGCTCACGCTGGGCTCCCATCCCAGCACCTCCCGCAGCCGGGTGTTGTCGCTGTTCCGGCCCCGCACGCCCTGCGGCTTTTCCAGGTCGTGCTGCTTGTAAACGCGCTTGCCCGCGATTCCGGCGACGATGTCCACCAGCTCGTTGATGGTGACCATGCGGTCCTGGCCCAGGTTCAAGGGGTCGGCGTACTGGGACTCCATGAGCCGGTGAATCCCCTCCACGCAGTCGTCGACATAGCAGTAGGAGCGGGTCTGCTTGCCGTCGCCCCACACCTCCACGACGCCCTCATCCTCCACCAGCGCGACTTTTCTGCAGATGGCGGCGGGTGACTTCTCCCGCCCGCCGTCGTAGGTGCCGAGGGGGCCATAGATGTTGTGGAAGCGGACGATCCGGGTCTCGAGCCCGTAATCTTGCCGATAGTGCATGGCCACTCGCTCCGTGTAGAGCTTCTCCCACCCGTAGCCGTCCTCGGGGTCGGCCGGATAGGCGTCCTGCTCCCGCAACGGCGTGACCTCCGGAGTATCTTGAAGATAGCCGGGATAGACGCAGGCCGAGGACGTGTAGAGGAGCCGCCGCACCCGGTTCTCCCGAGCCGCGTCGAGGGTGTGCACGTTGATGAGCACGTTGTCGCGGCTGATCTCCGCCTTGTGGGCATGGATGAAGCCGATGCCGCCCATGTTGGCGGCGAGCGCGTAGACCTCGTCCACGCCCCGCGTCGCCTCGAGGCAATTCTCCCAGCGCCGGAGATCCAGCAGCTCGAATTCGTGGGCCCGGCTCGCCTCGTATTCCGGGTGCTTCACGTCCACCCCGCGCACCCAGTCACCGCGATCGACGAGGTACGACGTGAGGTGATGGCCGATGAACCCTCCTGCTCCGGTCACGAGCACTCGCTTCATGGATGCCTCCTTTGGGATCCCGACCTACCAGCCGCTCCGCCCCAGCACCTTCACCACGGTGCGGGCGAGGATCTGCACGTCCAGGCGGAACGACCAGCGATCGATGTATTCGCAATCGAGACGGACGATGTCCTCGAAGTCCCGAACCCGCTCATTGCCCGCGAGCTGCCAGAGGCCGGTGATGCCGGGCTTCATGGACAGCCGGCGGCGGTGGTGGGGCCGATAGCATTCCACCTCGTCGAGGGTGGGCGGCCGGGTCCCCACCAGGCTCATCTCCCCCCGCAGCACGCTCCAGAACTGGGGCAGCTCGTCCAGGTGACGCGCGCGCAGCCAGTGGCCGATGGGGGTGATCCTCGGATCGTTGCGGAGCTTGAACACCGCGCCCTGCATCTCGTTGACCCGTCGAAGCCCGTCGAGGCGAGCCTCCGCGTCGACGTGCATGGTGCGGAACTTGTAGAGCGCGAAGAGCCGGCCGTTCTGACCCACCCGCACCTGCGAGAAGAGCACCGGCCCCGGCGAGTCACGCCGGATGCGCCGCGCCAGCCACAGGTAGGCGAGGGCGAAGACGCCGAGGCCGACCAGCGCGCCCACGATGTCCGTCGCCCGCTTCACCGCCAGCGCCACCGGTGACCGTCGGACCGGCTCGAGCGAGAGAATGCCCACGCCATCGAGCACGGCGAGGTCTTGACGTGTCCAGTTCCGCTGGGGCAGGTCGAGGATGAGGCGCGACGTCACGCCCATCTCCTGGCAGAGGCTCAGGTACTCCTCCACCTGGGGGACCTCGCGGGGCCCCACCGTGAAGACCACCTCGTCCGTGGGCTGGAGTCGCACGATCTCGGGAAGGTCCTTGATGCCGCCCAGCACCGGCACGCCGCCGGGCGTGGCCACCGGCACGGGATCTCCCCGGTGGCCCGCCCCCGCCCCGTCGTCCACCACCCCGACCACGCGCACGCCCCAGTAGGGGTGCTCGTGCAGGAACTGGACGTAGCGATCGGCGCGGTCGGCGCCGCCCACGATGAGCGCCCGGCGCGAGTTGAAGCCGCCGCGCCGGTGCCGCCGCAGGACGTGATTCACCGCGATCTGCCGCGCGGCGAGCGCCGCGAAGGCGACGACGAGAAAGACCTGGATCAGCAGGCGGCTGATCTCCCAGCGGCGCGCCACGAAGGCCACGCTCAGGAGGATGAGCGCGCCGACCAGATGCGCGCGGAGGAGGCGGGCGAGCAGATCGGTGTAGCGCTGATAGCGGAACGACCGGTACATGCCGAAGGCATTGAGCGAGACCATCCAGATCAGGACCACGAGGCCGAGGGCCCAGACCTGGTTCTCCAGCGGGCTCACCGGCTGCACGCCGGCCGTCCCCGACAGCCGGTCGCGCAGGGCATAGGCGAGAAGGAACGATCCCGCCACCACCAGCATGTCGGTGACCATGACCGCGCGCCGGAGGAGGGTCGCGTACTCAAGCAGCACGGCCGCCTCCGATGCGGAGCAGGGCTCCCTCGAGATCGGCCAGGGTGCGGCCCCGGTCCCAGTGGGCGCGGGCATAGGCGCGGCCCGCCTCGGCCATGCGGCGGCGCGGCTCGGCATCGTCGTGGATCGCCCGTACCGCCTCGGCCAGCGCCGCTCCGTCCTCCGCGGGCGTCACGAGCCCGGCCCGCGACTCCACCACCACCCGCGCCACCTCGCTGCTGTGATTGAGCGAGGCCACGACCGGCTTCGCCGCCGCCAGCAGCGTCAGGACCTTGGAGGGAAACACGATGTCCGCGACCACCTTCTGCTGGGTCACGAGGGTCAGGTCGGCGGCAGCCAGGAGGTCGCGGAAGACGTCGTCGGGCTGCAGGGGGAGGAAGCGGAGATTCGGCAGCGCCATGGCCGCCGCCCGCTTCTCCAGCGCCGGCCGCGCCGCCCCGTCGCCCACGAGCAGGTACACGACGTCGGCGCGGTCGCGGGTGCGCAGGGCCGCGTCCAGCACCACGTCGAGCCCCTGCTTCACGCCCATGTTGCCGGCATGGAGCACGATGAAGCGCCCCTCCAGCCCGAGCGCGCGGCGGGCCGCCGCGCCCCCGCCCTCGGCGGGCAACCCGAACAGGCCGGGATCGGCCCAGTCGGGAGCGAGCGTCACGCGCTCCGGCGGGATGCCCTTGTCGATGATGCGCCGCTGCATGGCGCGGGTCAGCGTGGTCACGAGGGCGGCCCGGCGATAGGCCAGGCGCTCCACCGCATAGAGCGCGCGCACGAGCGGGCCGGAGGGCAGCATGCCGAGATCCACCGCCGCGTCGGGCTGGAGGTCCGGCACGTGGAAGACGTAGGGGATGCCCCAGCGCCGCTGCAGCAGCACCGATGACAGCGCGAGCCCCAGCGGAGGGGAGACGGTGACCAGGAGATCCGGCCGGGCGCCGGCCAGCGCCCGCAGGCACGAGGAGGCGATGAACGAGGCCTCGTGGACCATACGGCGAAGCGTGGTCACGCGCCGCGGGACATAGAGATAGGAGCGCGCGATGTCCACGCCGTTGCGGCGCTCCCGGGTGAAGAGGCGGCCGCGATAGGCGGGATCGACGCGCCAGCGCGGGTAGTACGGGAGCCCGGTGAGCATGGTGACGGCGTGGCCGCGCTCGGCGAGATACTCGCACCGCCCGGTGCTGAACACCGCGATGCCGGTCTCCTCCGGCCAGTAATTGATGCCCAGCATGGCGATGCGCATGCCGTTACCGCGCCTCCCGCGTCGCCGCGAAGGCGAGCTTGTTGCCCCACCGGCCGGCGAGGAGATTCACCCCGCGGAAGCCCGCAACGAAGAGGCCGAAGGCGGGCAGCGGATCGAGCCAGCGCATCCAGCCCCACGGCTCATGGGGGTAGTACATGAGGGTGCGCTGCCAGGTCGCGCGGGGAAACCCCGCGGCCTGCAGCCACGCGGCGAGCTCGGGCGCGGCGAGGCGGTGGACGTGATTGCCCGCTGCCTCCACCTCCTCGGCGAGGCCGAGCCGCACGGCGAGCCGGGTGAGCGCGGCGCGCGCGGGCTCCAGGATCAGCACCGCGTGCCGCGCCACCCGGGCCATCTCGCGGATCGCCTGCTCCGGCGCGTCGAGGTGATGGAGCCCGTCGTGCACGGCCACGATGTCGAAGGCGCCGTCCCGGAAGGGCAGCGCCTCGGCGTCGGCGGCCTGGAAGCGCGCGGCGAAGCCGTAGCGGCGCGCGCGCTCCCGCGCGCGCTCCAGCGCGTGGGTCGAGACATCCGTCCCCGTCACCCGCGCCCCCCGGCGCGCCAGGGCCTCGGTCATCAGCCCGGAGCCGCAGCAGAGCTCCAGCACCGTCCGCCGCCGGATGTCCAGCCCCAGGACGGCCATGCCGGCGCGGAACTTCTCGCCGATGAGGAACTCGTAGACGCGTCCGCACTCGCGCGGCCGTCGGATCTCGAACTCCGGATCGGTGGCCTCGTCGTAGTAGTGCTGCTGATGCGCGTAGTGGGCGCCGTGTCCGCTCATCGCTTCGCTCGTGCCTCCCGGGTCTTCAGGCCGATCTGCCAGTAGTAGACCGCCCGCGCCACCGCGTAGTGGAAGCCCGCCCGCCCGTCCAGGAAGCCGGCCTTCCCGACGAAGGAGTGCAGGAAGGCGACGAGTCCCTTGGCGGGCAGGCGGGCGAACAGGGCCTTGAGCGCGCGGCGCCCCGTCGGCTGGGGCTCGTGCGCGTCCAGGAGCGCGCGCCGCGCGCGCAGGGTCCCCTCCCAGTCCGAATAGCGGTTGTGTCGCTCGAAGTAGTGGTACAGGGTGTCGTGGTCGTCGTGCCGCATCCGGGCGCGGAGGACGCCCGTGGTGCCCTCCACCAGCGGCTGATAGTGGCCCTCGACCTCCCACATGTTCGCGACGTCGAGGTCGTCGCGCTCGGGGAAGCGCGCCTTGTGGCGGTTCAAGAGCACGAGCTTGTAGACGCGATGCCCGTGGCGCAGCACGCGGCCGAGGAAGACGTAGTCGTACCCCACGAAGTAGCCGGCATGGCGCGGCGGTCCCGCGACCGCTTCCGCGATCTCCCGGGTCAGCTCGGGGCGCACCTCCTCGTCGGCGTCGACGTAGAGCACCCAGTCATGGCGGAACGGCAGCTCGTCCAGGCACCACTGCTTCTTCTTCGGATACCGGCCGTTCCAGGTGAAGGGCACCACGGTCGCCCCGAGGTCGGCGGCGATGGCACAGGTCCGGTCCCCGCTGCCTGAGTCCACCACGAACACCTCGTCGAAGGCCCGGAGGGCGCGGAGGCACTTGGCGATGTTCGCCTCTTCGTTCTTGGTCATGACGATCACGGACACCGGCACCCGCTTGCCGAGCCGCACCACGTGCTCCCTCATCGGCTCTTCTCCGTCGCCCCCGGCGTGCGCGGCGCCGCCGCCGCGGGCGCCTGGATCACGTGCACCTTGGTGGGCGCGGCCAGGCGCAGCGGCTCCTCGACCTGGGTGAAGGCGTTGCCCGTCACCACCGCGCCCTCCACATTGGCGTCCAGCTCGATGCCCACCGGGGAGTTGGCGATGCGGTTGCCGTCCACGACGATGTCGCGCGCGGCGACGAACCCGAGGCTCTTGCGCGGGCCGCCGTAGCTCCCCATGACGAGCACCCGGTGGCCGTGCGAGAGGTGATTGCCCCGGATCACCGCCGCCCGCGCGTACTCGAAGCGCCCCATCTCGGCGAGCCGGCCGCTCGTGGTGAATCCGACGTACCCGTACTCCGCGGTGCGCTCGGGCGTGGAGCCGGTGGGGCCCACGCTGGTGTGATAGGACACGGCACCGTCGAGCACGTTGCCGAGCCACTGGATGCGCCAGCCGCCCAGCCCCCACATGCCCTGGCTGCGCGCCACCGTGTTGCCGTCGAAGGTGCAGTCGTAGAGCGGGCCCCACATCTGGAAGAAGGCACTCACGTCCTCCGCGGTGTTCCGCTGGAACACGCAATGCCGCATGAGACGGCTCACCAGCACCACGCTCGAGCCGTCCGGCTCCACGTCCCAGTCGCGCGCGACGCGAAGACTCTGGCCGTCGTTGTCCTCGATCTCGCGGAACTGGCCGGCTCCGCGGCCGCCGACCACGAGGGCGTCGAAGCCGCGATAGGCGCCGGTGGGTATGTCTCCCTTCCCGAGCCGAACCGTCCGGCCCGACACCGATGCGACCGGGCCCACCCAGGGCTCGACCCGCCCCCGCCCCTCACGCCAGGCCCCGAGCCCCCGGTTGACGTCGAAGGTGAAGGCCTCGCGCTCGCCGCGCCCGAGATTACGCGTGGTGTTGTCCGCGCCGTAGAGCCACCGGAGCGGCCGCGTGCCGGGACGCCAGCTCGCAACGCCGTCGACGTGATTCTTCGAGAAGACCAGGTGCTCCCCGCCCATGTCGACCCACTCCGTGCCCATCGGATACACGAAGCGATTGCCGGTGACGCGCCCGTTCCGGACGTCGAGCACACGGGCGCCCCCCACTACCTCGCAGTCCGAGATCTCCACCGTATCCACCCCCTGGAGCAGGATGGCCAGGTCGCGGTCGGTGCCGTTCACGACGCCCCAGCGTGAGAACGCCCACTGCGGGTCGCGCTCCGGATTGTTGCTCGGCCGTCCGGACCAGGGCAGATAGTGGATGCGCAGCTCGCGGAGGAACACGTCGCGAGGGCCGTCCTTGTCGGCGTCGCGACCGTCCTTCCCGTCTCTGCCGTCCTTCCCGTCTCTGCCGTCCTTCGGGTCTTTGCCGTCCTTGTCCCGGTTTCCGCCGTCCCTGACGGGGTTGCGCACGACGGTTTGCGCGTTACGGACCATGAGCGACAGGCGCTCGATCCCGAACTCCCCCGTGCCGCTGAGCACGGCGGGCACGAAGTCGGCGGCGGACGCCGGCGCGGTGAACGGCCACTTGAGCCAGGTGAGGTCCTTCCCCTCACCGCGAAGCACCACACGCCGCGGCAACTTGAACACGCCGGTCAAGCGATACGTCCCGGCCGGAAAGACGATGACACCGCCGCCCCGTCGCTCCACCGTGGCGAGCGCGCGGCGGAACGCCTCGCTGTCGTCGGTGATCCCGTCGCCCTTCGCGCCCAGCTCGCGCACGCTCACCGTCTGCGCCGGCCAGGCGGCAGCGCGCGCCACGTGCACGCGCAGGCCGCCGCCCCAGCCCGCCGCGCCGCCCGCGCCGCTGTGCACCCAGGCGGTGTAGTCCCCGGCGGGCAGGTCACCCGGCACCGTGGCGACCACGCTGTAGCGATCGGCCGCGGTCACGGCGAGCGCCGTCGCGCGGCCGTCGGCGCTCCTCAGCGCCACGCGTACCCGCGCGCGGGCGCCCTCGTCGCCGGCGCCGCCCGCGGAGAAGTTCCGCCCCACGAGCTGCAGGGGCGTGCCGGGCACCGCCTCGTTGGCCTCCACGCC
>DATEDO010000164.1:0-12564 GCA_035281625.1 Candidatus Methylomirabilota bacterium | reverse complement strand
CGGCGTGAACCAGCTCGCATGCCGCGGCTCGACCGCGACCGGTCCTTCGAAGCGTTGGCGCAGCGCGGCGAAGAACGCCGCGGCCCAGCCGAGGCCGTCCGGCAGCAGCAGGGCCACGCGGTCCCCGCGCCCCACCCCGCGCGCCCGCAGGGCGGCGGCGGCGCGGGTCACCAGGCCCAGGAGCTCCCCATACGTGGCGTCGCCGGCCGGGGTGTGGAGCGCGACGCGCCCCCCGTGCCCTTCCTCCACGGCCGCGTCGAGAAGCGCGCGCGTCGCGTTCTCCACGCTCGAGCCTAGCGCGGCTTCGAGGCGCCGCGGGGCCGCTGCACCGCCACGCCGGCGGCCACCAACCGGTCCTGGATGCCGTGGAACTTGTGGCGTCCGTCGGCGTGCGCTTGCCAGAGCGCCTCAACGCTGGGGAATCCCGCGAGATAGCGCAGGCCGGATTCGGCGGGCTCGGCCATCGGCATCTCCCCCGCCTCGTAGCGGCGCACCCCCTCGGCGGGGGCGATCCAGAGGCCCTCGGACGTCTCCTCGGTGAAGAGGCGCGGCGACTGTCCCGCCGGCACCGGCGCCAGGAAGAAGCGGGCGGTGAAGCGAATCGGGCTCGAGGGCGGGGTGATGAAGTGCGAGAGGTAGCGGAGCGGCGCCACGTCGAGATGCCAGTCCCGGGCGGCCAGGAGATCGGCCAGGCGCGCCGACTCGGCCACCAGCGCATGCCGCATCCCGGCCACGATGGCGGCGACGGCGGGGTCGTCGGCAGAGATGGGGCGGCCCGCGGCGTCGGTCGCCAGCAGCAGGCCCGTCTCCTCGAGCAGCTCGCGCGCCGCGGTCACCCAGTAGGCGAGCGCGGGCATGCCGTCCTGCCCCGGAAAGATGGACTCCACCTCGTGGGGGGCGAGCCCGCGGCAGCGCGCCAGGAGCGCCGGGTCCGCGTCCGCGGCGTCCAGCTTGCCGCCGGGAAACGCGTAGAAGCCGCCGAGGAAGCGCATGCTCTGCTGCCGGCGAACCATGTAGACCTCGACGGGGACGGCGTGCCCGGCCCGGACGAGCAGCACCGAGGCCGCCGGCTTCACCGGCGCCGGCGCGGCGGGCGCAGCCTCGGCGCTCACGCGGGACGCGGTCCCGGGCGGAGCCCGCCCGCAAGGTGCTCGAGGAGCGCGTCGGCGGAGATCGGCTTGGCGAGCACCTGGTCCACGTACTTGCTCGCCTCGGGGGCGGTGACGCCCTCGCCCCAGCCGGTGAGGAGAAACACGCGCGTGGCCGGCGCCTGCGTCTTCACCTGCTCCGCCACCTGCCACCCGTTCATCCGGGGCATGCCGAGGTCGGTGATGACCACGTCGTGCGCGGCGGGATCGAACAGCGCGAGGGCCTCCTCGCCGTCCGCGGCGGTGGTGACCTGATGGCCGCCGGCGCGCAGCATGTCGGAGAGCACGCCGAGCAGGCGCGCGTCGTCGTCCACCAGCAGCACGCGCGAGGCGCGCTCCGGGTGCACGGGCTCGGCGCGCTCCTCCGACGGCGGGATGATCTGGAAGCGGCTGGCGTGCAGGCGCAGGCGTACCGTGGTGCCCTCGCCCTCGCGGCTGTCGATCTGCACGCTGCCCCCGTGGCGCTCGACGATGTCCACCACCTCGCCGAGTCCGCGTCCCCCCGCCCGCCCGCGCAGCCGCGCCGAGGGATCGGCGAGGCTCCGGCGGAGCTGCTCGGGCATGCCGATCCCCGTGTCGGAGATCTCGAGGGCCACCCAGCCCGACTCCTCGCTCGTCCCCCGGAGGGTCAAGGTGCCGCCGCGGGGCATGGCCTGCACGGCGTTCAGGATCAGGTGGACGATGGCGTCGCGCAGGTCGAAGCCATTGCCCTCGACCGGCGGCAGCGCGTCGAGCGCCTGGACCACGTCGATGACCACGCCCCGCCGCTGCGCCTCGTCGCGCCAGCGGGGGGCCGTCATCTCGAGGGCCTCGGCCACGACACCGGGCAGCCCCACCGGCCCGAACCCCACCTGCGGCTCGCGGGACACGAACTCCTGGAACCGCCGCACCGACACCGAGGCCTCCATGGCCACGTCGCGGATGACGCGCAGGCGCCGCTCCGCGCTCTCCGAGAGCGGCTCTTTCAGCAGGAGCTCGGTGTAGGCCAGGATGGCGGCGAGGGAGTTGTTGAAGTTGTGGGTGAGCCCGCCCACCGTCTCGCCGAGGGTGCGGAGATCCGCGGAGCGCCCGAGCGTGCCGGGCTGGTCCTCGAGCCGGCGGTTCATGTCGCGGGCCCAGCTCCGCAGGGAGAGGAGCGAGCGGTCCATCTCGACCTTGAAGCGGCCGAGCTGCCGCGCGACGTCCTGGATCTCCTCGTGATCCGCGAACAGAAGGGGATGATCGGCGGAGGGGGACGCATCCGCCCGTCCCCGCCCGATCCAGCGTTCGACGGTCCGCCGGATCCGCCCGAGCATCGAGCGGGCTAGAGGTTCACGAGCTGGGCCACTCGCTCCCGGTGGTAGGTGGCGTCGCCGAACGTGAACTCCGAGCCCTTCGCCCGCTTGAAGTAGAGGTGCAGATCGTGCTCCCAGGTGAAGCCGATGCCCCCGTGGAGCTGAATGCCGGCGGCGGACACCCGGCGATAGGCGTCCGACACGTAAGCCTTGGCCATGCTCACCGCCAGCGGGCCCTCGGCGACGCCCTCGTCCATGGCCCACGCGGCGTAGTACGTGATCGACTTGCTGTTCTCCACCTCCACCAGCATGTCGGCGGCCTTGTGCTTCACGCCCTGATAGGAGCCGATGGGCTTGCCGAAGGCCTGGCGGATCTTCGCGTACTCCACCGTCATGTCGAGGACCTTCTGGGCGCCCCCGCACATCTCGGCGCAGAGGGCCACGGTGGCACGGTCGAGCACGCGGGTGAGCGGCGTCCAGCCGAGGCCCGGCGCGCCGAGCAGCGCCTCGGGGCCGAGGGTGACGCCGGTGAGGGTGACCTCGCAGAGCTTGCGGGTCTGGTCCATGGTGGGCAGGAGCTTCACCTCTACCCCGCGGGCGGCGCGGGGCACGAGGAAGAGGCTCACCCCGTCCTCGCCCGTCCCCGCGTTGGTGCGAGCGGCTACGACGATGGCGTCGGCGGTATTGGCGTCGGGCACGAAGAGCTTGGTGCCGGACAGCGTGTAGCTGCCGCCCGCGCCCTTGGCCTCGAGCGTGACCCCGGCGGGGCCGAGCGCGGCCGAGGGCTCCATCCAGGCCAGCGTGACTCGCTTGTTTCCGGACGCGATCTTCGGCAGCCACTCCTTCTTCTGCGCTTCGCTGCCCGCCTCGAGAATGGCGAGCCCGCCGAGGAGAACCGTGGAGAAGTACGGACCCGGCACCACCGCGCGGCCCATCTCCTCCATGAGGACGGTGAGGTCGACGAAACCGAGCCCCATGCCGTCATAGGCCTCCGGGAACACGAGGCCCAGCCAGCCCTGCTCGGCCACCTTGCCCCAGAGCTCCGGGGTCATGCCCTCGGGCGAGTCCATGAGACGGCGCACCGTCTCGGAGGGGCACTCGTTCTCGAAGAACTTCCGGGCGGTGCTGCGCAGGAGCTCCTGCTCGTCGTTGAAGCCGAAGTTCATGGATCTAGCCTTTCGGGAGGCCGAGCACGCGCTCGCCGATGATGTTCTTCTGGATCTCGGTGGTGCCGCCCTCGATGGAGTTGGCGCGCGAGCGGAGGAAGCCGTACTGCCAGAGCCCGTTCTCCACCGCCCAGCGACTGCCCTTGGTGAGCTGAGCGTAGGGCCCCTCCAGCTCCATGGCCAGCTCCTGCAGCCGCTGATGGCCCTCCACCCACATCATCTTGCCGGTGGAGGCTTCGGGCCCCGGCAGCTCGCCCTTGAGCAGCTTGGTGATGGCGCGCGCCCCCGTGTACTTGAACACCTCGGTGTCGATCCACATCTGCGCGAGCTTCTGCCGCATCACGGGATCCTTGGTGGCGGGCGCGCCGTTCTTGCTCGACCGGCGCGCGAGGTCGACGAGCCCATCGAGCGCGATGCGCAGGCGGACCTGGAGTCCAAAACCCAACGCCAATCGCTCGTACATGAGGGTGGTGAGCCCCACCGCCCAGCCGTTGTTGAGCCCGCCCAGGATCTGCGACTCGTGCACGCGCACGTTGTCGAAGTACACCTCGTTGAACTCCGCGTCGCCGGTGATCTGCTTGAGCGGCTTCACGGTGACGCCGGGGGCATGCATGTCGAGGAGGAAGTAGGTGATGCCCTTGTGCTTGGGCGCGTCGGGGTCGGTGCGCGCGAGCAACATCATCCAGTCGGCGATGTGGGCCAGCGAGGTCCACACCTTCTGCCCGTTGATCACGTAGTACTCGCCGTCCTTCACCGCGCGCGTCTGGAGCGCGGCGAGGTCGGAGCCGGAGTTGGGCTCGGAGTAGCCCTGGCACCAGATCTCCTCGCAAGAGAGCATCTTGGGCGGGTAGCGGCGCTTCTGTTCCTCCGTGCCGTAGGCGTTGATGGTGGGTCCGGCCATGCCGACGGCGAGGATGTTGAGCACGGGGGGCGCCTTGGCGAGCGCCATCTCCTCCTGGAGGATCATTTCCTCCATGAAGGTGAGCCCGCGGCCGCCCGACTCCTTGGGCCAGGTCAGGCCGACCAGGCCGGCCTCGTACATGCGGCGCTGCCACTTGCGGAGGAAGTCATAGGCCTCCTCCCGAGGCACGTCGGACGCGGCCTGCACCTTGCTCGACCAGTCCTTGGGGAGGTTCTTCGAGAGCCACGAGCGGACCTCGTCGCGGAAGGCCTCCTGCTCGGGGGTCAGCGTGAAATCCATACACCCTCCTGCTGGGCGGTTGGGCTCGTTAGGTATGACTGAACGGCGGTTCATCGCCATGATACGGGCCGGGCGGAGACAGTGTCAATACGGTCCCCGTCTTGTATACTTTTCGCTGCCATGGCCCTGGCCATCTCGCTTCCGCGACTCCGGGCGCACATCGAGGCGCTTGCCCAGTTCGGGAAGAATCCCAACGGCCGAGGCATCACGCGGTCTTGCTGGAGTCCCGCCCACGAGGAGGCCCGGGCCTGGCTGCTGGCCCGGATGAAGGAAGCCGGCCTCACCACCTGGGTGGACGAGGCCGGGAACACCTTCGGCAAGCTCGGCGAGGGCGGCCCCACCGTCATGACGGGCTCCCACATCGACACGGTGCCCGAGGGCGGCTCGCTCGACGGCGCCCTGGGCGTGCTGGCCGGCCTGGAATGCCTCCACACCCTGCGGGACGCGGGCAAGCGGACGCGACGGCCCCTGACCATGGTGGCGTGGAGCGACGAGGAGGGCCGCTACGCAGGGCTCTTCGGCTCGCGCGCCTTCACCGGCAAGATCGAGGCGCGGCAGATCCCCCACTTCCGTGCCGCCGACGGGGAGCGTCTCGTGGACGCCATGAGCCGCGCGGGCTTCGATCCCATGGAGGCGCCCAAGGCCAAGTGCGACCCGCGCACGCTGGCCGCCTACGTCGAGCTCCACATCGAGCAAGGGCCGCATCTCGAGGCGGCGCGCATCCCCATCGGCTCGGTGGAGGGCATCGTCGGCAATCGCCGCGCCTGGGTCACCTTCATCGGCCAGGCCGATCACGCCGGCACCACCCCGATGGCGTGGCGGAAGGACGCCTTCCTCGGCGCGGCGGAGTACGCCCTCGCCGCCCGCGAGCTGGTGGTGAAGCGGGGCGGCGGCAAGAGCGTCACCAACTTCGGCCGCATCGAGGTCGCGCCCGGCGTGTCCAACATCGTGCCCGCGCGGGCCACCCTGCTCCACGAGATGCGCTCCCTCGACGCGCGCATCCTCGACCGCCTCGACGCCCAGTGCCGCGCCCTCGCGCGCGCGGTGGCGCGGCGGCGGGGCCTGCGTGTGAAGGTCGAGACGATCTCGCAGAGCCCGCCCGTGCGCTGCTCGAAGCGGGTGATGCAGGCGGTGGAGGCGGCATGCGACGGCCTCGGCCTCAAGTACCGGCGCATGCCGTCGGGCGCGGGCCACGACGCCCAGAACCTCGCCTCGGTCACCGACTCCGGCATGCTCTTCATCCCCTCCCGCGGCGGCCGGAGTCACCGGCCCGACGAGACGAGCGACTGGAAGGCCATCGAGCGCGGCGGCAACGTGCTGCTCCACACGCTCCTCGAGCTCGCCGGCTAGCCCCCGCACCAGGCGAGCCCCGCGGAGTGCGGATTCCGATGTATCATCGAGCGCGACCCGGGCCCCATGGACTTCATCGACGCGGTCTGCACGCGCCTGTGCCGCACGCTCTCCCGTGAGGAGGCGGAGGACCTCCTCGCCGGCACGCAGCTGCTCGCCGCCGGCCCGGGCGAGGTGCTGCGCAAGGAGGGCGACGTCGCCGACGGGCTCTACTTCCTCTTCGAGGGCAAGGTGGCGGTGGAGCGCGAGCGCGGGGACGGCAGCCGCATGCGCCTCGCCGAGCTCGAGGCGCCCACCCTCCTGGGCGAGCTGAGCCTGGTGGTCGGGGGCGGCGTCACCGCCACCGTGCGTGCCCTCACCGACTGCCGGCTGCGCATCCTCGCCCGCGACGATTTCGAGAACCGCCTGGCCACCAATGACCTCGTGGCCTACAAGCTCCTGGCCGCGGTCGCCGAGGTGCTCGCCCGGCGCGTGCTGCGGCTCAACGACACCCTCGTCGACCTCTCCGGGCGCGCCGCCGCCCCGCCCGAGGACGACCTCGCCCGCTTCCGCAGCAAGCTCTTCTCGGAGTGGTCGTTCTAGGCGCTCCGGAGCGGGCCGGACCACGGCCATGTGAAAGATTCCACTTGGCAGAGGGGAGCCGTTCGAGTACACTCCGGGCGGAAAAGAGAGATCCCTCTCCAACGAGGATGTTGTGTCCACGATAGTGCACCTGGTGCTGGCGCTCGCGCTGACCCTGTTCCTGGCGTTCCAAGCGGGCGCTCTCCTCTTCGTCCTTCGCTCGCGGCGGGCGCTCTCCTCCGGTCGCGGCCGCCGCCCCGCCGAGCTCCTGTGGACCGCCATTCCCGTGGTCCTCGTGCTCTGTCTCGCAGCCCGCAGCTGGGTGGCCGTCTTCGACCTCGGGCGGCCCGCGGTGGCATCGGCGGTGGTGACGGCATCGCCCCCGCCCAGCCCGTCGCCGGGCCCGACACGCTAAGGGAGACCATGACCAGACACGGGCGTCTCGCCACCGCGCTGCTCCTGCTCACCGTGCTCGCCCTCGGCGCGGGCTGCGGGCTCGTCGGGTGGGAGTGGGACACGAAGATGAGCACGGTGCAGCCGAAGTCGGAATTCGGCCGCATGACCCACGACATCTTCATGCTGATCTCGTGGTGGACCCTCGGCATCTTCATCGCCGTGGAAGCCGGGCTGCTCTACGTGTGCTGGCGCTTCCGCGACCGGCCGGGCGCGCCCATTCCCAAGCAGGTACACGGCCACACCCCGCTGGAGATCTCCTGGACCATCGCCTTCGCCCTCGTCCTCGTCGTCATCGGCATCCCGACGATTCGCGTCATCTTCAAGACGCAGGAGGTCCCGGCGGCGACGGCGCTGCGCGTGGACGTGGTGGGGCGCCAGTGGTGGTGGGAGTTCCAGTATCCCGGCCAGAAGATCGTCACCGCCAACGAGCTGCACCTGCCGGTGGGTCAGACGGTGGCCTTCCACCTCCACGGCCCCGACGTGATCCACTCGTTCTGGGTGCCGCAGCTCGGCGGCAAGCGCGACGTGGTGCCCGCGCGGGTCAACCGCATCGTCCTCACCCCCGAGGTGCCGGGCGAGTACATCGGCCAGTGCGCCGAGTACTGCGGCGCCTCCCACGCCAACATGCGCTTCCGCGTGTTCGTGCACGACAAGGCGGGCTGGGAGTCGTGGGTGGCCGGGCAGCAGGCCGCGCCGGCCGAGCCGAAGGACGAGCTGGCCGTCAAGGGCAAGGAGATCTTCGCGCAGTCCGCGTGCGTCGGCTGCCACACCATCACCGGCGTCTCCGCGGGCACCCTCGGCCCCAACCTCTCGCACTTCGGGAGCCGGACCACGCTGGCCGCGGGCATCATGAAGGCCACGCCGGAGAACGTCATGAAGTGGATCGAGGATCCCGCCCGCCACAAGCCGGGCGCGCTCATGCCGAATCTCGGCCTGCGCGACGAGCAGACCAAGGCGCTCGCCGCCTACCTCCTGAGTCTCAAGTAGAGGAGTCCCATGGCGACACACGCGGCCTTCATGCCCGGCGGCGCGACCAAGGAAGCGGCGGCGACCGGCGTGTGGTCCTGGATCACCACCGTGGACCACAAGCGGATCGGCATCCTGTACGGGGTCACCGCCTTCATCTTCTTCCTGATGGGCGGCATCGAGGCGCTCATCATGCGGGCGCAGCTCGCGCGGCCCGACAGCGATCTCGTGAGCGCGCAGACGTTCAACGAGCTCTTCACCATGCACGGCACCACGATGGTGTTCCTCGCCATCATGCCGCTCAGCGCCGCCTTCTTCAATTACATGATCCCGCTGCAGATCGGCGCGCGCGACGTGGCTTTCCCGCGCCTCAACGCGCTCTCGTACTGGATCTTCCTGTCCGGCGGCCTCTTCCTCAACTCGAGCTTCCTCTTCGGGGCGGCCCCCGACGGCGGCTGGTTCGGCTACACCACCCTCACCACCCGCCAGTTCTCGCCGGGCCACAGCATCGACTTCTGGATGCTGGGCCTGCAGATCCTCGGTATCGCCTCCATGCTCGCCGGCTTCAACTTCATCGTGACCATCGTGAACATGCGCGCGCCGGGCATGACCCTCATGCGCATGCCCGTGTTCATCTGGATGTCCCTCGTCGTCCAGTTCCTGGTGGTGCTGGCCTTCCCCGCCATCACGGTGGCGCTGATCCTCCTCATGTTCGACCGCTTCTTCGGCACGCTCTTCTACGCGGCCGCCGCGGGCGCCGATCCCCTGCTCTGGCAGCACCTCTTCTGGATCTTCGGCCACCCGGAGGTCTACATCCTCATCCTGCCCGCCATGGGCATCGTGTCGGAGGTGCTCCCCACCTTCGCGCGCAAGCCGCTCTTCGGCGCGCCGGTGGTCATCTACTCGGGGATCATGATCGGCTTCTTCGGCTTCGGCGTGTGGAGCCACCACATGTTCTCGGTGGGCATGGGTCCTGTCGCCGATTCCGTGTTCTCCATCGCCACCATGCTCATCGCGGTGCCCACCGGGGTGAAGATCCTCAACTGGATCAGCACGCTGTGGGGCGGCACCATTCGCTTCACGAGCGCCCTCCTGTTCTCGCTGGGCTTCATCGCGATGTTCACCATGGGCGGGCTCAGCGGCGTCATGCACGCCTCGCCGCCGGTGGATCTCCAGCAGACCGACACCTACTTCGTGGTGGCGCACTTCCACTACGTGCTCTTCGGCGGCTCCATCTTCGGCCTCTTCTCCGGCTTCTATTACTGGTGGCCAAAGATGACGGGCCGCCTCCTCGACGAGCGGCTGGGCAAGCTGCACTTCTGGCTCATGATGATCGGCTTCAACATGACGTTCTTCCCCCAGCACTACCTGGGGCTGATCGGGATGCCGCGGCGGATCTACACCTACGCCGCCGACCTCAACTGGGGCTTCTGGAACATGGTGTCGACCATCGGCGCGTTCATCATCGCGCTGTCGATCCTCGTGTTCATCGTCAACGTGTTCAAGACGCGGCGGAGCGGGCAGGTGGCGGGGCCGGACCCGTGGGACGCCCGCACGCTGGAGTGGGCGATTCCCTCGCCGCCGCCGGTGTACAACTTCGCGAGCATCCCCACCGTGCACGGCCGCGACGAGCTGTGGCTGCAGAAGCACGGTGACGGCCACGGGGGGGCCCCGGTGCCGAAGCCGGCGCCGGCCAGCGCGAAGGACATCGCGGCCATCCACATGCCGCCGCCGTCCTACTGGCCCATCCTGCTCGCCCTCGCCCTCACCGTGATGCTGTCGGGCCTCCTCATCAGCTACTACCAGGTCGTCCTCGGCGGCCTCTTGACCCTCTACTGCATGTTCAAGTTCGCGCTCGAGTACCACCGCCCCGCCCAGGAGGCGCACTAGTGGCCGACGCGCACGTCCACCACGACCCCAACATCGGGACGACCGGGCTCGACAACCGGAAGGTCGGCATGTGGATCTTCCTGGGTTCGGACTGCATGTTCTTCGGGTCCCTGATCGGGACCTATCTCTCGTACAAGGGCAAGAGCCTGGGGGGGCCGGGGCCCCACGACGTCTTCAACATCCCCCTCACCTCGGAGAGCGCGGCGGTGCTGCTCGCCTCGTCGCTCACCATGGTGCTGGCCCTCGCCGCCTTGCAGAAGAGCGACCTCAAGTGGGCCGGCCGCTGGCTGCTCGCCACCGCGATCCTCGGCGCCCACTTCGTGCTGAACCAGGTCTACGAGTTCGCGACGTTCGTCCTCCACGACGGGCTGACCCTGTCCACCAACCTCTTCGGCTCGAGCTTCTACACGCTGACCGGCTTCCACGGCGCCCACGTCACCGGCGGCGTGATCTGGCTCATGGCGCTGTGGTGGCAGCTCAAACGGGGCCGGCTGGACGCGCGCGACTACACGAAGGTCGAGATCGCCGGCCTCTACTGGCACTTCGTCGACATCGTCTGGATCGCGATCTTCACCATCATCTACCTCATTCCCTAGGAGCGCCGACATGGCCGATCCGCATGCCGCCGCCGCTCACGGAAGCCAGGGTGGCCACGCCGAGTCCCACGGGGGCGGCCACGCCACCGTCCGCACCTACATCAACGTGGCGATCGTGCTCGCCATCATCACCGCCATCGAGGTGGCCACGCTGTACATCCCGGGCATTCCGAACGCGCTGCTCGTCGGCAGCCTCCTCATCATGTCGGCGATCAAGTTCGTCCTGGTGGTGGGCTTTTTCATGCACCTGCGCTACGACCACAACATCATGCGGAGCTTCTTCATCGGCCCGCTCTTCATCGCGATCGGCATCATCCTCGCCCTGATGGCGCTCTTCAGCGCGTTCATCCTCCTCCCGCGTCCGTAGGATGGCCCATGGAGTGCCCGGGCCCGGCGGCTCGCCGCCGCTGCCGCCCGGGGGATTCGACTGGACGGTCTGGAACGCCGACCCCAGCGTGGTGGCGGGCATCGCGGTGGCGGGCGCCGCGTACGGCGCCGCGCTGCTCCTACGGCGGCGCCTGGATCCGGAAGGCCCCATCGCCGCGCACCAGGTGCTGTCCTTCGCGGGCTCGCTCGCGGTGCTCTTCATCGCGCTGACCGGCCCCATCCACGATCTGTCCGATTACTACCTCTTCAGCGCGCACATGGTGCAGCACATGCTGCTGGTGTTCGCCATGCCGCCCCTGCTCCTTCACGGCGTGCCGGGATGGATGGTGCGCCCGCTCCTGCGCGACCCCGCCCTCTTGCGGCTCGGCCGCCGCCTCACCCGCCCCGCCGGCGCCTTCGCGGTGTTCAACCTCGTGCTCGTAACCTGGCACCTGCCGCCCGTGTACAACCTCGCCATGGCCCAGCATCCCGTCCACGTCGTGGGGCACCTCCTCATGATCGTGGCGTCGGTGATCCTGTGGTTCCCTCTCCTCTCGCCCCTGCCCGAGCTGCCCCGCGCGCCCTACCCGGTGCAGATCCTCTACCTCTTCGTCGTCGGCATGCCGATGGTCGTGGTCTCGATCTTCATCAGCATGGCCGACAGTGTCCTCTATCCGTTCTACGCGCAGGCGCCCCGGGTGATCGAAGCCCTCACGCCCCGGGCCGATCAGCACCTCGGCGGGCTGATCATGTGGGTGCCGGGGGGGCTGATCTTCCTCGTCGCCCTCACCGTGGTGTTCTTCCGCTGGCAGGCCGCGGGCGGCGACGACGTGGCGGTGGCCCCGGCGAGGGCTGGCCGTGAGCGCTAAGATGCCCGCGCGGCTCGCCTGGCTCGCCATCGCCGCGCTGGCCCTGGTGATGATGCTGGGCAACATCGTGAGCGCCACCGGCTCGGGGCTGGGCTGCCCGGACTGGCCGCTCTGTCACGGCCGGTTCATCCCGCCGGGCGGCCGGGAGATCTGGATCGAGTTCCGCCACCGGCTGGCGGTGCCGCTCTTCTCGCTGCTCCTCGTGGCGACCGCCTTCGTGACCATCCGAACGGACGCGCGCTCGCTGCGCCGCATCGCGGGCGCCCTGCTCGGCCTCCTCGGCGTGCAGATCGTGCTGGGCGGGATCACGGTGAAGCTGGGCCTCTCCGCCCCGGTGAGCACCGTGCACCTCGTCACCGCGCTCACCATCCTCGCCGGGCTCCTCACCATCGCCGCGGGCCCGCCCGAGCGCGTGGAGGCGCCCGAGCCGAGGCTGGGGCGCCTCGCGCGCGCCGGGCTCGTGGCGCTGCTCATCCAGCTCGCCCTGGGCGGCTACGTGCGGCACACCGGCGCGGGCCTCGCTTGCCCCGACTTTCCGCTCTGCAGCGGCGACGTGCTGCCCGGCGCGGGGCCGCCGCTGGTCCACTGGATCCATCGCTGGCTCGGCGTGCTGCTGCTGGGGTTCTTCCTCCACGTGGCGGTGGCGAGCCGCCGCACCGCGCTGGCCGGCGTGGGCGCCGCCCTCGGCGTGGTGGCGCTGGCCCAGGTCGCGCTCGGCATC